>JAZKBH010000206.1:6756-49153 GCA_040388725.1 Verrucomicrobiota bacterium | reverse complement strand
AACTGACAGGCACCACTTATCCCGCAGCGAACAAGCTCGTTTCGCGTCTTGTGGAGCAGGGGATGATCCTCGAAATTACAGGGAATAAACGAAACAGACTTTTTCGTTATGAACCTTACATCCAATTATTTGGAGAAAATCCTTCCAGAGAATTTATGGAGGAAAAAATTTAGGAAAGTGATGAAGGAGACCAATGTGATTCGCAGAATTTTCTTAGAGATCGTGAATAATTTTTGGAGGGAAAGCGGCTCGGAGAGCGTTGAGGACGGCGAGAACGTCGATGATTTCCTGGATAATGGCGCCTTGGACAGGACTTAAAAAGCCACTGGCGGCGAAGAGCATTCCAATCAGGCTGAGGGCCATTCCTCCGACGGCACTTTGAAGAGCAATGATCCGCATGCGACGGCTGATGTGCATGAACTCGTCGACTTTTTTGAGGGAGTTATCCATGATGACGACTCCCGCCGCTTCGGCGGTGACATCACTGTTTTGACCGATGGCGATTCCGACGGTGGCCGCCATCATCGCGGGAGCATCGTTGATCCCGTCGCCGACATAGAGTGTTTTTGTGAGTTCGGTTTCATGTCGAACAAGAGCGAGTTTTTCCTCTGGGCTTTTTTCCGCATGAATTTCAGAAATGCCAACTTGTTCGGCGAGATATTGGACCTCGGATTGTCGATCGCCGGAGATGATCATGGTCTTTTTAAATTGGTGTGCAGGACCGAGATGGCTCACAAAAGAGCGACTCTCGGCTCGTGGTGCATCACGGAAACGAAATGTGGCGGCGTAGCGATCATCGACAAGAACAACACATTCAAGGCCTCCAGCGATCGGGGGGAGTTGATTCGCTAGAGTAAGCTTTTGAGAGAGTAATTTGTTTCGACTCGTGATTTGGATCAGGTGACCCGAGACGGTTCCCTTCAATCCTTGACCCGGTTTTTCACCGACGTCCGAGGCTTCGGGAAGTGTGATCTTGGCTTCAAGGGCTGCCGCCAGAATGGCGCGTGCAAGGGGGTGTTTGGAGTATCGTTCCAGGCTGGCAACGAGGGTGAGGATTTCGTGCGGTTGAAAGTCAGGCGCGACGAGTTGATCGGTGAGCTTCGGTTCGCCGTAAGTGAGTGTTCCTGTTTTATCAAAAATGGCGGTTCGGCATCCCGAGATTTGCTCGAGAACGACAGGACTTTTGATGATGATCGCGCGGCGGGCGCAGAGAGAGATCGATCCGATGATGGCAATGGGGATGGCGAGGAGGAGAGGACAAGGGGTAGCGATGACTAAAACGGCGAGAAAGCGGATCGATTCCCCACTGATCCCCCAAGCACTGAGAGCGACGATGAGGGCGAGGGGCGTATAAAAAGCGCCTAATCGATCACCGAGTCTTTGGAGCTGAGGGCGTTTGCTTTCAGACTCCCGCATGACCTCCATGATTTTGGAATAACGCGAGTCGGCGGGAAGTTTTGTGGTTTCAATGGTTAAAGCGGATTCGCCGTTAATCGCTCCGGAAATGACAGCGGAACCGGAGGTCTTCGTCATTTGAAAGGGTTCGCCCGTTAAAAAGGATTCGTCCATGGATCCATGTCCTTCTTTAACGACTCCATCCACGGGACAGATATCATGAGGGTAGAGGACGAGGATATCTCCGAGAGCGACTTCTTGCAGGGAGATATCGGCGATTTCAGTCCCTTTTTTTCGATGGGCAATGGAGGGCATTCGCTTGGCGAGGGCAGCCAGAACAGAAGAGGCACTCGCTAAGGCATAACTTTCTAACGCTTCACCTCCGGAGAGCATCAGGACTATGATGGAACCGGCTAAGTATTCACCCAGGACGATGGAAGTAACAATGGAGATCCCGCCTAAAAGATCGGAGCCAAACTCCCGTTTAAAGAGTTTTCGGATGAGGTCATAAAGAAGGGGCGATCCTCCCAGGGCGAGCGTGATCCAAAGGGGAATATGATCGATCGGAGGAGGAGTCTGAAATCCAAAGCGAAGGAGCAAATGGATCAGAATGCAGAGGAGTGCAAATGAAGCGATGATGGTTGTTTTTCTAAACCAAAGAGAATTTGAATATTTTGTTAAGGGAAGGGATTTTTCCATAAGTAGGTCTTTAAGTTATATGGGAAAAGAGGATTTTTTGAAAGGTAAGATCCTTTTTTCGAAGCGACGACGAAAGGCTTCCCCGCTCATGCCAGATTTGGAAAGAGGGATTTTTGCGTGTGGAATCGGTTTCCGCTCGAAAAGTTAATTGAACGGGAAGCGTTTTGGGATCGTCGAAGGAGGTCATGGAAGTCTGTAGGATGGGGAGAGAATTTTTATTTTCAGTAAGCTTTTTTCAATGGGGTGATTCAGGAGGAGAAGATAGTTGGAAAACTCAATGAGGCGATGGGGTGTAACCCTACTATTGAAAGGTTCTTTTTGATGATGAAAATAAATATTTATCAATAAATCAATTTCATGCATTAGGTCTCTATCTATAAAGCGAATCACCCACGAGGTGAAAGAGATTCTCGGGAGCGAACGCGGGTCGGGATCACGCCAAGAATCATCATTACCGCATTCAAAAATCATCACTCTATCCTGCACAATCGATAGGCTTTCTGAGAGGGCGTTGGGCATGCGAGGTTGCGTGATCGCGACCCGCGATCGCTCCCGAGAAATTCCTAATATAGAAAATTGGATTTATCGATTCCTTAAAAAACGGATTTCGGCACGTAAGTGATCGAGTTCGTCACGTAAATCGATCATCATTTTGAACCAGGTGAGATCCATGGTATGATTGGCCCGCAGATACTCGATTTTTCGAACGGTATAAATGGCCTCTTCGGTAAACTCCATCACTCCATGAGGAGGTTGAAAGAGCGGGTGGACAAGGCCCGCGCGACAGTAGAGAAGAACAGATCGACGCGGAACCCCGGCAAGATGCGCAGTGACTTCGAGACTATAGAGCGTGTTGGGTTGGGGTTGAAATATTTCAAGGCCGAGCGGAGATGAAGACTTTTGATCGCTAAATTTTTTCATGAGATTTTCCTCGGATTAAACTTCGATTTTTCAGCTAACGATTCCCAGAGGACTTTTTCTTCCGGGGTGATTTGTGAGGGAACTTGAATGGAGGTGATGGCATAAAAATCGCCCCTCGAAGTGCTTCCTGTGGGGAGGCCTTTGCCGCGCAAACGGAATTGGCGTTCTGAAATTGTTCCTGACGGAACTTTTAAGGAAACCATTCCGTCTAAAGTCGAAATTTGGATCGTCGCACCAAGGACGGCTTCCCAGGGGGAGAGTTCTAAATCGTAATATAAATCAGTGCCTTTAATCCGATAGTCGGGGTGTTGTGCGAATTTGACTCGCAAATAGAGATGGCCCGAATCTCCTCCTCCCATTCCTTCTTCTCCTTTCCCGGAGAGACGAATCAGTTGTCCTTCGCGAACCCCGGGTGGAATCTTGACGCGTAGGGTTTGCAGTGTGGATTGACGAGTCTTGGGATCCGTATGTTGCAATTGGATCGTACGGGTCGAACCGTGTAGAATTTCTTCTAAAGTTACGAGAATGTTCCCTTCGATATCCTGACCATGCTGAGCGATGGGTGCCCCATTTGGGCGGTGAGACGTGCGGCCAAAATCTCCAGAGGGTTGACCGTGATTCCCAAAGAATTGCTCAAAAAAATCACTGAAGCCCGTGCCATTAAAATGGAATTCGGAGGCTTCATCAGAACTTCCTCTAAATCCACCGTGTGACGAAGAGGCCTGTCGTTCGGGATGGTTCCAATTTTCTCCCAACGCATCGTATTTTTTTCTTTTTTCGGGATCACTCAGAACTTCATGGGCTTCGTTGATCGCCTTGAATTTTTCCTCGGCGGTGGCTTTGTTTTTAGCCACGTCGGGATGGTATTGGCGTGCCAGTTTGCGAAAGGCTTTTTTAATCTCCTCGTCGCTCGCATTGCGGCTGAGTCCGAGAACATCGTAATAATCTTTGAATTCAATAGGCATGGGATGTCGGGGAGGAATGGTTCAGATCGTTGACAATGACTTGGGAAGGACGAAAAACTTTGTCTCCGCGAGAGTAACCACGCTGAGTGACTTTGAGGATGGTATGATCGGGGTGAAGGGGGTCGTTCTGGACAAAAATAGCTTCATGCCGATGGGGATCAAAAGGGCGACCGAGATCATCGACGACTCGAATCCCCTGCTGACGAAGCAAATGGTATAATTGCTGCAACGTCATGGCGACCCCTTGATGTAATTGTTCAAAGGAGGCGGATGATCCGGAATCTAATGCACGCTCGAGATTGTCGAGAACGGGGAGGAGATCTTGAATGAAGGATTCTTTTTCCTCTGAGGCTCGTTGCTCGGAATCTCGGCGGGTTCGTTTTTTAAAATTATCGAAATCCGCTGCGAGTCGAAGGTAGCTCTCCTTGAGGGCTATCAATTCATTTTGAATGGGGGAATCCATGTCAGGAGGAAGAGGATCGGGATTCATGGGCTCGTCCACGAAATCAATTTCTATAAATGGAAGTGGTCGTGAACTTTTGCTGCAATCTGCCGATCGGTCATTTTATCGGAAGTCTCGATCTCGATCACTTGTTTTCCAGGGTGGTCATGCTCGAGACGTTTTTTCAGTTCGCCTTTGGCCTCGCCGGGACCCAAGAGGAGAATGGATTGCGATTCGCCAATCACATCGATGACCTCTTTGTAATAATCCCGGAGCTCACTGGTAAACTTTCTTTGATGGCGATCATCGGCTGAAACATTGTGAGATTCAAATGGGGTTGTGGAACGAACTCCCTCATAACGTCCCGGTTGCTTTTCGACCTGGGATTGAACGACGGTCGTTTTTTCTCCATTCGCGGAGAGGATGACGATGACGGCTTTTCGGTGATCAATCCATAAACCGGCAGCAGACTTTGTGACAGGGTCGGATGTGGGGTTCTTCATGGAATGAGGATAATGCATGGAGCTGGACTCATGCTATGGGGTAAAACCCGACTGATACATACAGGTCGACTTCAACAGAAAGAGCCGAAAAACATTTTTACCACAGAGAAAAACCGAGACACAGAGTATGGGAAAGTCTTTGATTTATATGGAGGGACGAGCGCTGCGAGTCCAAGGTTTTAGACGATCTCGTGATGATAGAATGAGCATTTCATGGGAGAGGATGTTGGCATCTCCGAAGGGATAGTGGCTACAGGAAGGGGAGATATGCCAGAATCGATGAGGTTTTCCTGAATGCGAATCATTCGGGGATGATCCCACACGTTGGACTCGCGGAGGTTGCGTTCCCCACGCCAAACTATTCAGGCTCCGCTTTTAAGAAATTGGTTTTGCCCCTCCAATCACTTTGATAGGATCATTTCAATAGAGCCTGTGTCTTTTAAATAGAAATCTCCTAAGCTCTGTGTCTCGGTTTTATCTCTGTGGTGAAAACCTTCTGAATCTTAAATGGATGCAGTCCATTTCCAGTTTCGGATTTCGGGCATGTCCTGGCCTTGTTGATCGATGTATTGTTTATGTTCGATCAGTTTTTCTTCGAGGCGCCGTTTTAAGGATGTTCCTTGGGTTCCGGTTCGGGGAATGAGATCGATGGCCAGCATGACGAGGTGGAAACGATCGAGATCATTGAGCACCGTCATGTCAAAAGGAGTGGTGATCGTCCCTTCCTCTTTGTAACCCCGGACGTGAATATTGTCGTGATTGGTTCGACGATAGGTCAGACGGTGGATCAACCCGGGATAAGCATGAAAGGCGAAGACAATCGGTTTGTCTTTTGTAAAGAGATTGTCGAAATCGAGATCACTGAGTCCATGAGGATGTTCGCTTTGGGGTTGAAGCTTCATCAGATCCACGACATTGACGACCCGGATTTTGAGACCGGGGAGATGGACTCGGAGAATCGAGACCGCCGCTAAAGTTTCGAGGGTTGGAACATCGCCACAACAGGCCATGACCAGATCGGGTTCTTCGCCGTGGTCGTTGCAGGCCCAGTCCCAGATTCCGACTCCCTCCGCGCAATGTTTGGCCGCGGCTTCCATCGTCAACCATTGAGGAGCGGGATGTTTGCCCGCGATCACGACATTCACATAATGTCGGCTGCGCAGGCAGTGATCCATGACAGAGAGGAGAGAGTTCGCATCCGGGGGGAGATAAACGCGGATGATTTCGGCTTTTTTGTTCACGACGTGATCGATGAATCCGGGATCTTGATGCGTGAATCCGTTGTGATCCTGACGCCAGACATGGGAAGCGAGAAGGTAGTTGAGCGAGGCGATCTTACGCCGCCACGGCATGTGCAAGGTGACTTTCAACCATTTCGCATGTTGGTTGAACATCGAATCGACAATATGAATGAAGGCTTCGTAGCAATTAAAAAGACCATGTCTTCCGGTGAGAAGATAACCTTCGAGCCAACCCTCACATTGGTGCTCACTGAGCATTTCCATGACACGACCTGCGGGCGCAAGAAATTCGTCGTTTGGCAAAGTCTGTGCCTCCCATTGACGTTGCGTCACTTTAAATAAGGCTTCCAAGCCATTGGAGAGAGTTTCATCTGGGCCGAAAATTCGAAAATTACGCTCATCCTGATTCAGGATCGCGATATCGCGAAGAAAAACACCAAGGACGTGGGTATCACCGATCCCTTGCACTCCGGGTGTGGGAACATCGATGGCATAATCCTTAAAATTGGGCATCTTCAAATCACGAAGGAGAAGACCGCCATTGGCATGAGGATTTGCGCCCATACGTCGGTCGCCTTGAGGGGCAAGTTCGGCAAGTTCCGGTTTTAAGCGGCCTTGTTCGTTGAAAAGTTCTTCCGGTCGATAACTTTTAAGCCACGTTTCTAATTGCTGAAGATGTTCAGAATGAGTCGCGGGATCTGAAAGAGGAACTTGATGCGAACGGAAGGTTCCTTCTACCTGTAATCCATCGACGAGCTTCGGACCTGTCCATCCTTTAGGCGAAGCGAGGACAATCATCGGCCATCGTGGACGGATATGATTGCCATGGCGACGAGCTTCTTGTTGAATTTTTTGAATCTCTTCCACCACCAGATCGAGCATCGAGGCCATCGCTTCATGCATGAGTTCGGGGTCATGGCCTTCGACATAATAAGGAATCCAGCCGTAACCCCGGAGCAACTGATCCAATTCTTCATGGGTAATGCGGGCGAGAAGGGTGGGATTGGAGATCTTGTAACCGTTGAGATGAAGGATCGGAAGCACCGCGCCATCGGTGGCGGGATTGAGAAATTTATTGGAATGCCAAGCGGTGGCGAGAGGTCCGGTCTCCGCTTCTCCATCGCCGACGCAACAAGCCACAATGAGATTCGGATTATCGAAGACGGCTCCGAATGAATGACTGAGAGAGTAACCGAGTTCACCTCCCTCGTGAATCGATCCCGGGCATTCCGGTGAGGCATGACTCGGAATTCCTCCGGGAAATGAAAATTGTTTGAAGAGTTTTTGAAGACCCACTTCGTCTTGGGAGATGTGAGGGTAGACCTCGCTGTAAGTTCCCTCGAGATACGTGTTCGCCACGACCGCTGGGCCTCCATGTCCGGGACCGGAGACATAGATCATATTGAGATCGTATTTTTTGATGATCCGGTTCAGATGCGCATATATAAAATTTTGACCGGGAGTCGTTCCCCAATGTCCCAGCAACATACGCTTCACATCCGAGAGTTTGAGGGGACGTTTGAGAAGGGGATTATCGTAAAGATAAATTTGCCCGACCGAGAGATAATTGGCAGCACGCCAGTAGGCATCGATTTGATTTAGATCTTCGGGGGAGAGTGTTTTTGTTTTCATAAATGAACACGTTTTAGAGAATACCGTTTCACCACAGAGAGGCAGAGGCACAGAGTTTTAAATCCATATTCTTCATTAGAATTGGTTTTATCTGCAAAGTCATAGACCCAAAGGGTGATAAAAAATGGAGGGGCACAGGCTCTGTGCCTCAGAAGACGGGGAAGGCAGTGGGCCACTGCCCCTCCAGTTCTCATGCACGTTTAAGAATGTTGACTCAACCGACCGAGGAGATGTTCAAGGGCATGCTTAAGCTTCTCGGCAGCCCCCTGAAGCGCGTCGTCCAGAGTCCCCGCTTCCTGGGTGACGGCAATCGGTTGATGTTTTTCGAGGCGGGCTTCCATCAAGCAGCGTTTGTCGTGATCTCCCGCTTTTTTCCCATTTTCATCACTGAGGTGGACCTCTACACGGGTGATGTGTTCAGAGAGATGCCCTAAAGTATTTTTCACGAGGTCTTCCGCTTGATGGAGTGTTTTCTCGTGGGCTTTGATATGATGATCGGTGTTGATTTGAATTTTCATAGAAACTTGTTTGGTATGGTTTTTATTTTCGTTCGTAAAATGGGATGGCATTATTTCTCAAAAATCGCATTCCATATTCCCTTATCCTTCACTCTCGTCCATGAGGGGTCGGGATTGTATTCTTTCATCTCTCCTGCAATGCGCTGAGTTTCTTCTCCCAAATCTTTCTGAAAGACTTTTCCGTCTTGATTGACGACAAAGGTCATAATTCCCGACTTCTCCCAAATCACGGGATAGGCGACTAAAGCGAAGCCCCCGATCAAATGGCCCTCATGCAGATAATTCATTTTTCCACCAGGTGTGGAGGAACCTTGTTGCGTGAGAATTTTAAAATAATAGCCATGAAAGGGGTGTGGACCTTTGTCTTTATGACTTACATAACCTTCCGCATGAGCTTCCGCGACTAAAGGTCCGAAAGGACTGGCGGGCTCACTTTTTGTTGCGGGCCAGTAAAGTCCATCTCTTTTCCCGGGGGTGCTTTTGAATTTCTGGGCGTACTCCTTTTCGTTGCCCTCTTTCTTCATCTCTTTTGCATATTGCTTCTGTGCGGTGACATAGTCGTGGCAAACGCCGATGGCGTAGAGTTCCCCTTTTCCGATATGCCGATTGATGATTTCTTCTTTCCCCTCCGTCGTATCGAAATGCCATTTTCCATTGGATTTCAGGAGTGGAATCGGCATCGGCCATTCGTTCTTTCCAAGCTCAAGTACCACGGTATTTTTTCCTTCTTTGACCTGTTTACAACCTTGATTCATCGCATCGGCGAACTTGTGGATGTTATTCGCATCTTGCACTCGGTCGCCTGTGAGGAGCTCCCGGAATTCTGGGCCGAAGATTTTTTGTAGTTCGGATTGATCGTCGCTCTCCACGGCAGTCTTCAAGGCTTTGATCGCTTCATCGGGAGATGAAAATAATTTTTCTCGGATTTCCGGTTTGGAATCAATGGGATGCGTTGTGGCAGCCTGAATATTTGTGGTCAACGCTCCCTCGATACAGACGAGGAGTGTAAAAGTCAAAAAGCGGGTGAAATGGATCAGCGGTTTGGAATATTTCATAAATAGAGATTTCTTATTTTATTTTTGTGGAGGTGTCGTGAGATGCATCGCTGATCTTTTCATCGATGTCGACCCTGGTGAGAATGGGAACGACTTGCATATCCACGATGACTG
The DNA here is from genome assembly GCA_040388725.1 of Verrucomicrobiota bacterium. GTDB lineage: Bacteria > Verrucomicrobiota > Verrucomicrobiia > Methylacidiphilales > CAMAQI01 > CAMAQI01. The sequence goes on along the minus strand of JAZKBH010000206.1, from coordinate 39,668 downwards.
TAGTTTCGATATTCATATCCCCCGCCATAACCGCCGTCGTAGAAAGAATAATACGGCTCCGAGACAATAACACCGCCGCTATAGCTTCCTCCGTTATCGACCCAACCGACGCATCCGTAAAAGGTGGCAATCAGGGCGAGCCCCAAAATAATTTTGAAAGGACCCAATCGATATGACGTTTTATTTGAAGGAGACTGCATTTTTCGAAAGTGAGGGAAAATTAAATGGGCTTTCATATCGCCTAGATTAACTCCGAACTGCAAAGCTTCTATGGGGTTAAACCCGACCATTAAACTCATTTCGTGCAGTAGGAATTTAGCGGGAGCGATCGCGGGTCGCAGGAACGTCAAGTGAAGAAAAAACAGACAAAATACCATTTTCACCGCAGAGACGCAGAGGTAGAGAATTTTCTATTTCAATTTTTTGAAGCACGAGGATTCCCTTTATTCAATTCGAGATCAGAGACGATGTCTCAGAAACGAAATCGGAGTGTGTATTTTCAAGGGCTAAAATTTTATTCACGCGACGTTGATGTCGAGGGGCTTTACTGAATTGTGCTTTGAGAAATATTTCAACCAAGATCCAGGCGAATGGATGGCTGACGACAAGGCCGCCGAGACAGATGATATTTAGATCGTCGTCTTCAACGCCTTGATGAGCAGAATATTTTTCGTGAATTAAAGCAGCACGAATGCCCGGAATTTTATTCGCTACAATCGATGCGCCGACCCCACTTCCACAAATGGCAATCCCACGGCTGGGCTTTCCCTCCGCGACGGCGCGAGCGAGAGGGATAATAAAGTCAGGATAATCGTCCTCTAAATTTAATTCATCGTTTCCAAAATTAACGACTTCATAGCCCTCATCATTTAACATTCGAATGAGATATTTTTTTAATTCATAGCCTCCATGATCAGAGGCAATGCCAATCGATTTTGAATGAGGGAGGGAGGGGATCATAGAAGGGGAGAGTATGAGGGTTTTTCTGTCGATGGATTGTTTGGAAAATATCCTGAGATCAATCCTTAAAACTCCACACTCCATCGACTTTAAGTTGATTATTCACAAGAAATACACCAGGAGCCGCCCAAGCGACGCGTTCCGCTTCTTCAAGCTCGCTATGATTCCGAACCCTTCCACGGAGGGTCACCGTATTTTCTGAAATCTCGGTATGAATTTTTTTCGCATCGAGAAGTGCATTTCTTTCAAAGGCCTTTTGGATTGCCGATTCGAGATTTGCAGGGTCGAGTGTCGGTTTGATGGTGATGAGGTTGACGACGCCTTTAATTCCCATGAGATGGTGGGTGGCATTTTCAGCCGCTGTTTTTTGATATCCCCATTCCAATTCACCCTCGAGAGTGACATAACCTTCTCGAACTGTTACGTGAACCGCATCTGTGGGAATGGTGGTGGACCAATTGAGTTGATTGACCGCTGCCGTGGCGATTTCTCCATCGGTTCGGAGTGAGGTGTGAGGAATTCGGACTTGGAGCTCATCCGCGATGGCTTTGACCCCTGCAATACGTCTTGTCGCAAGGACGACCTGCCTTTTGTCTTCGTAGCTTTCCGCGTATCCTGTGAGAGTTACGGCTCCCTCTTTGACAAGGACGCCGATATCCGTCTCTTTCACGCTCGGTTGGTATTTAAGTTCTGAAAGAACGTCATGTTTAATTTCTGAATCACTTTTCGTATCCATTGTATTCATGAGAGAAGACCTTTCATTATTTTTGGTTGAGCGAGACGGCATCTTTGAATGAGGTAAAAGTCAGGCGTATGGAAATGCGGTTATTCATCTCTTCATAAAACTTAGAGAATAACGCCAACGACTGACATGGGGTAAAACCCGACTATTTAACCGAGATCTTGCATGAGGAATAGTTTTACGAGGTAAAACTTAAAATCCTTTTTTGGGATCGAAACGGGAGGGCCGAGGTTCCGTGGCCACGAGTCTGTAACATCTCAAAACGACGGCCTCGGAAACTTGCCCCTCCCGTATTTAGAATTTCCTATTCAATAAATGGGTTTGAAATTGATAAAAAACAGAATTCAACGCAGGAAAACTCTGCGGTGAATTCTGCATTTTCCTTCGAGTGACGTTTATGAGCGCAAAAATCAGAGGGGAGAGGGTATTTCTTGAAGTCCGTGAAAAACTTTTCTGGTCGCGCTGTATTTAAAGAGCTCGCCGTAACGGGCCCAGGAGATGATGGTTCGCATGATCCGGAGAGGACGTTCATGGGGAAATAGGATAGATAATTCTTTTAGAATAATGCTTTCATCGACTTCCTGATTTGACGATGCTCGAAGCTTCTGAATCACGAGATCGAAAACATAAAGATGTCTCAAGGTTTCGTTTAAAAGCTTTTTGCGAGTGGAGACATCGGCTTCCAAAAACTGACGGCCTGCTTCGGTCATTTCAACCTCTCCGTCGGGAGTGGTGACCCAGTTTAGAAGTTCGGATCCCTTGACGACGAGGAGGAGTTGGGTCAGTTCCAGATTCACGTGACGACTGAGTTCGAAAAGTTCCATGGTTCCCTCGTTTTCTAAAACTTCCAGAAGACCGATGGTACGACTGAGGGAGACAATGGGAAGCGATTGGATATGAGGTTTAGTGCTTCCGGAGACTGTGGGAAAAATGGGCTTCGATGGCATCATTGTCTGGGTAATCAATTCGTGAATCTTTTGATTCAACGCGAGGAAGTCAGGATGATGTTCGTCCCGGGGATAAGGAAGGGGATTGTCGAGAACGGCTCGGATTGTTCCAGGGTGGGAGCCCATCACCACGAGCCTGGTCGCCATAAAAACGCCTTCACTAATACTATGCGTGACCATGAGAATACTGTTCACAGCCGATGTTTTTCTTGTGTAGATATCGACCACTTCATTGCGAAGCGTCTCGCTGCTGAGGACATCCAGCGCACTGAACGCTTCATCCATGAAAAGAACTTCGGGTTCGACGGCGAGGGCGCGAGCGAGGCCGACACGTTGTTTCATTCCACCGGAAAGTTCCTTCGGATAAGCCTCTTCGGATCCCGCGAGTCCGACCAAATCAATGGCGTGGCGAACACGTTTTAATCGGATCTCTTCAGATAACGATAGATGCGATAAACCGATTTCTATATTTTGTTGAACCGTCAACCAAGGAAAGAGCGCAAAGTTTTGAAAGACTAATGCAGCGGAAGGATTTAATTCCATTTGAAGTTTTCCACGGTAAAAAATTTGACCGGAAGTCGGAGGCTCAAATCCAATGATCGCACGAAGGAGGGTCGATTTGCCGCATCCGGAGGGGCCGAGGATGGCGACGACTTCATGTTCGCGGATTTCAAGGTTGATGTCGTGAAGGACTTCCGTTGTTCCTCCATGGGGATTAGGGAAGGATTGAAAGAGGTTTCTAATTTCCAAAAGAGATGAACTCATCTTTAGGTCTCCATTGTGAAGCGGGTTTGGGCGTAATGACTGAGAGGTCTCCAGACAAGCCGGTTAAAGCTGACGACCGTGATGGCCATGATTCCCACGGCAGCGGCCAGGATGTGAAAATTTCCCTGTTCTGTGGATTGGCTGATCGTGGATCCAAGGCCCGTCGTCAGGAGAGTCTCGCCGTGATATTTCATATATTCGGCGACGATACTGGCATTCCAGGCACCGCCCATGGCCGTTATCCAACCGGTCAGAAGGCTGGGGAAGATTGCGGGTAAGATGAGATGCCTCCATCGTTGGAAGAAAGTGAGCCGTGTGATTTGAGAGACTTCCCAGAGTTCACGTGGAATGGAACTGCTTCCGGCGATGACATTAAAAAGAATATACCATTGAGAACCCAAGAGGAGCAGAACCACCGAACTCATTCCCAGCCCAATGCCAGACCCCAGCATGACTCCCACGACCACGGGGAAAATCATCGGAGCAGGAAAACTCGCGGCCATCTGAATGATCGGTTGAAGGAAATGAACCCATCGGGGATGACGACCAATGATGACCCCGACCGGGATCGTCCAGAGAGAGGCGAGCAGGACGGCCATGGTCACCCGGATAAAAGTCGCTCCCGTGCTGGTCAGAAGATGGATCCAATCTTGGCTTTCGAGAGTCATCAGGAGTTGGAGATATTTCACGGCTCCTCCGAGAACAAGGAGGCCGATAAAGATATAGAGGAGGAGCTTGGACCCTTGTTTGAAATAGCCGGGAAAATTTATTTTGGAGGTGCAATGGCGAATCCCATTGAAGAGGAGTGGGAGTGGAGTGAATAAAAATAGGAATAAACGACTGATTTTCCAGTAAGTCCACGTTTGAGTGATTTGTTTCCAAAACCAGGGATGGGCTCCCACCGTCGCTTCTTCATCGGTAAATTTATGAGACCAGTTGACCAACGGTCGCCAGACGATTTGATCGACAAAGACAATCATTCCCAGCATAGCAAGAACGCCCATCCCTTGGGCGGTTCCGTCGCCACGTTCGATGGCGAGGCTCATATAAGAACCGATTCCGGGGAGTCGAAAGTCGTGTTCTCCGAGGACAAAGGCTTCGCTCACCATCAGGAAAAACCAACCTCCCGCCATCGACATCATACTATTCCAAAGGAGTCCGGTCGTGGCATAAGAGAGATCGAGACGAATGAATCGTTCACTCCAGGAGAGTCTGGAGAGCCTGGCCACGGCCACCAAATCGGGGGGAACGGATTTCAACGACGAATAAAACGAAAAGGTCATATTCCAGACCTGTCCGGTGAAAATCATGAGAATGGAAGCGATTTCAAGACCGATATTTTGTTGGGGAAAAAGGTAAACGAGGCCGAGGACGAATCCGGGAAGAAAACCGAGCACCGGGATGCTTTGAAGAATATCGAGGAGAGGGAGCATGAAGCGTTCGGCTCCCGTGACACGAGCCATCACGTATCCATAGATCATGGTAAATAAAAAAGAGATCCCATAGGCGATGATTCCGCGGGATAGACTGAAAAGGAGATAGAGAGGGAGATATCGTCCCTCGAGATGAATGAGAGGGACTTGTTGGAGGGGACTCATCCATTCACGGGTAATGAGGAAGATGAAAAAAAGAAGGAGAGAGAGAAGTACGATCGCCCATAGATCCATTTTACCCAATGGATTTGGAGAAGGGGAAGAGGGGACCGTCATGGTATAGAGAAAATTTACATGGATCTAAAAACGATGAAAGGGATAAATGAGAAAAGGATGGTGGAAAATTCAGCATCGATATCAGGATGAAGTGGATAAAAATTCAGAGGGGGTTTTTCAATTATCAAGTTTTCGAACTCAATTTCAATGATCCTCCCCATCCTGTTATCGATGCAACTCCTGTATTTCACTTCATTTGACACGTATGCGATTTTATCGGGGTTTGTTTGGTTTATTCTTAAGATTTTTCTAATCTCATTATAGAAATGGAGATTCGTATTATTTCAATTTTTTACTCATCAGACGACTAACGGATCGGGCAATCATTTGCTCTTCGTCCGTGGGAATCACTCGAACCGTGACGCGTCCAGAGGCATTTGAAATTAGGGATGAATTTTTTTGGTTTAAATTTTCATCCAATTCGATGCCGAGAAAATCAAGCCCGGCGCAGATTCGCGTGCGAATGGAGGGAGAGTTTTCGCCAATTCCCCCGGAAAAGACGAGGGTATCCAATCCACCCAAGACAGCAGCGAAGGAGCCGATCCATTTTTTAACCTGATAACAAAATAAGGCGATCGCTTCTGCAGCGCGTGGGTCATGGGCTTCTATCGCGAGCAGATCCCGCATATCGGAACTGGTTTCGGAAATGCCGAGCAGACCAGACTCGTGGTTGACCATGTGATTAAATTGAGTCGGAGTCATTTGTTCGGTTTGTGCCAAGTAATGAATTAATCCGGGATCGAGATCACCGGAACGGGTACTCATCATCAATCCGGATGCGGGAGTGAAGCCCATACTCGTCTCGATGCTTTTCCCATTCAGAATGGCGGCGAGACTGGCTCCGTTGCCCAGATGAGCGAGGATCACGCGGCCTTGGGACGCGGTGGGATCCCCGATGCGGAGGAGTTCTTCCATCAGAAAAGAATAAGATAAACCATGGAACCCGTAGCGTTGAATTCCCTTCGCTTCAAAGCGTCTTGGAATCGGCAGACATTTAGCGATCCGTGGCATCTCATGATGAAATGCCGTGTCAAAGCAGACGACTTGGGGAAGTTGAGGATGGCGTTGACAAAAGAGATCGATCATCTCGATCTCGCTCGGAAGATGTTCCGGATCATACGGACTCATCCCACGGAGTTCATCTAAAAGTTTCTGAGTGACTCTTTCGGGAGCGGTATGTTGTAAGCCGTGAACGAGACGATGTCCCACGGCCTTCACGAATTCAAAGTGGATCTGTTCTTCAAGCCAGTGAATTAGAAAATTCGCGGCCGATGAATGATCGGGTACAACGATTCTTTTTTTCTCCGACGGATTCTGGGTGGGATCATTGAAGGTCAGGCTTGTTCCTTTGCTCCCGATCTGATCAATCTTTCCATGAAGTTCTCGTGTGAGAGGTTCCCCGTGTTTATAGAGAGCGAACTTAATGCTCGATGAACCCCCATTCATAATCAAAAGAGAGGGTTGGGAAGTTTTCATGAGGATGAGTTCATCAATAAATACAGTATTTGCATCGATAATAGGATGGGGAGGATCATAAAAACATTGGGGGAATACCTTCCCTGGATCGCTTGACTATTGCGCGCGATCAAGAAGAGCCGCCTGAGCTGCCACCACAGATTCGTATGGCTTAAATTTTTCCGAGCAAAATCAGAATAACCAAAATGATTAAAATCATGCTGAGTCCCCCGCTGGGGTAATATCCCCAATCGTGGCTATGAGGCCATGCGGGAAATGCTCCAATCATCATCAGAACAAGAACGATCAATAAAATAATACCCATGATAAAACTCCTTGAGGTGTACAAAAATATTTTTTAAAGAGATCACCCACGTCGAATTTTAGCATCTTTGGGAGCGATTTAAAAAGGGGGTCCTTAGCAGGATTCATCTCCCATAATTTTCTAAGCAATCGATCTTAGAAAAAAGGCGATTAAGACTGCATGGCGACAAGATTTTTACCGCGATTCGAGAAGGAATTGTTTTTGGAGTTCTCGAAGGAAGCCGAATATGTTCCGTTGGTACAAATGTCCTTCGTTCCTATCTGGGTGAAGATTTTTCGAGCACGAAAGATTTCATCGGTGCATTCGGTGTGAACTGAAATGAGAATGTGGTTTAGTTTGGTCTTTTCCTTGTTACATTTGATTTCGATTGCCTGGATGACCATTCCCATGAGTCCCCCGATGAGTCCTCCGACCGTTGCACCCATGGCGGCTTCACGGAATGCTTCCAAAAGAGGACTGACGACAATGAAGGCATCGACGACGGGAATGCTCAAGGCTCCAATTCCAATCATCCAACCGAAGAGACCTCCCGAAATTCCTCCTAAACTCACCCCAGCAACGATTCCTTCGGGAATCGGAGTATTTTTTTCAGGGACAAAATGGTGAGGAATTTCCTTATCGAGAAAAATGACGGAGATATCGTCATGACAGAAATTGGCGGCTTTTAGTTGGAAGACCACTCGATCTGCTTGCTCCCGGGTATTGGCGACGCAGAATACGGATTTTTTTGGCATAAGAGGTTTCACTTTTATTGGGAGTTTTCTGAGGAGATTTTGTTCCTCATGGTCAAAGAGTAGTAGAAGAGGCAAAAAGAGACTATGGGGTGTAACCCTACTCGAAGAAGTTGAATGCAGGACAACTTCCGAAAAATTCATTGAAAGACATTTATCTCACGCGACGCCACAACGACGCGACGTTCAATCCGATTCTATTTTCTTAAAACCAAAGAAAAGGAGGAAAGAACCGCGCAGAAATTTCTCCACTTTTATTGATCCCATTTATTTTTTCTTACATCGCGTCGTTGCGTCGTCGCGTGAGATAAATGTCTTTAAGGAAGTTTTTATGCGTCCCTCTATCGGACGCTTTATGAGAGAAAAGCCAAAAATCTAAAGAATGGTGATCTGTACGCTGTTCTCAATGATTCCTGCACTGATCGCATAGCGAGTCAGTCCGGCGGTATCATGGATATCGAGTTTCTCCATCAGATGTTCTCGATGTTTTTCGACGGTTTTAATCCCAATGCCGAGTTCGGCAGCGGTCTCTTTATTTGCTTTTCCCTCAGCAATCAATTGAAGGACTTCCATTTCGCGCGAGGTCAAGGTCGCCGCTTTTTTATTCTTATCAAAAACGCCCGTATGAACGGTTGTTCGAGATTTGAGTCGCGCTTGTCGTTTGACAATCGAGGGAGAGAAAAACGTTTTCCCTTGGCGTACTTCCCGGATCGCTTTGCAGACATCGGCGGTGGAGGTTTGTTTTAATAGAAATCCGACGGCTCCCGATTCGATGGCACTTTGAACGTAAGCATCATCGCTGTGTGCGGAGAGAATGAGAATTTTGATCTTGGGGAGGGCTTTAAGAAGTTGGCGGGTCGCTTCCAATCCATTGAGGCGGGGCATCGCAATATCCATCAAGACGACCTCAGGTCGAAGTTTGATCGCCATCTCGACGGCTTGGCGGCCATCTTTGGCCTCGCCGATAATTTCGACATCGGTTTCCAATTCCAGCATTTTTCGGAAGCCTTCGCGCACCATCGTATGATCATCGGCAAGGAGTAATGTATTTTTTTTCATAATCTCTTAGAAGGAATTCCCTTCGGTTTCAGGGGGAGGTGAATGAGCGTCTTGATCGTGGCACCAACGTGAAACGTTGATTGACGTTGAGAATTCCCCAGGCGTAGTTCGCTCGCTTGAAGAAAGCGTGTCGTTGCTCGCGCAATGAAAAGTCGGAGGAGATGCGTCTTTCGGGATTTGATCAACCTGAATTTTTGAGAGAGCTTCCCCTTGCGATGGAGCTTATTGATTTTCATGAAGAGGTGGTTTCCTTGTTTTTGAAAAATGGGATTTTAACTTCAATGGTCGTTCCTTGGCCAGGTGCGGAATGGATCGAAAAAGTTCCGGAGACCATTTCAACGCGTTCCCTCATTCCCAGAAGACCGAGATGTTTTCTCCCTTTGGAATTATAGATGCGCTTCACATCAAAAGATTTTCCATCGTCTTCGATTTTCATCAAAATCTCATGAGAGGATTTGACGAAGCTCACGCTCACATGACTGGCTTGCGCATGTCGGGCGACATTATTCAGAGATTCTTGGGCGATACGAAAAAGAACCGTGAGCTGCTTTATTTCCAAAGGGATGGTCCGATGAAAAGTCGTTAAATAGGTTTGAACTCCGGTTCGCTCTTTAAAATTTTCTAAAAAAGTTTGAAGGGCAGGAATTAATCCGAGATCGTCCAGAACCGGTGGACGTAATTCGCAGGCAAACCGGTGGATGATCCCCACAGATTTTTCAATCATCCTCTGAGTTTGTTCGATTTTTTGATCAAATCCCTTGGTTGTGATAGGGGAAGTTTTTTTCAATGTGGCAAGACGGAGATTAATGCCTGTCAGGGTCTGAACGATGATGTCATGCAAATCCCTACTGATTTCCTTACGTTCTTCTTCCTGCGTTGAAAGAATATGATGGGAAAATAATCGGAGTTGTTTTTGCATCTCCTGGGATTGCGCCAAAAGATCCTTTTGATATCGCTCTCCTTTCTTCAGGAGTTCCTCTCCTTTCTGACGCCGAAGAATTTCCTGTTCCAGTTTTAGGTTTGAGGCTCCCAACACTTCAATCTGACGTCGGGCTCTCTCCGCTTCCTTCCGTTCGGTGATATCAATGACCGCCACATGACATTCTTTCTCATGGGGAGAACGTTGCCCCTCAATGTTGATCGTTCGAGGGGATGTTGATTCGCTTGAAAGTTCGAAATCGGCGGATTTTTTAATGGGACCTCCAAAGATCTCTTTGAGAAATGAAAGAAAAATGGAACGAACCAGGGGAGAAAGAAGAAACGTGAAAGATTTTCCAATCAGCCTCGACCGTTCGATTCCTGCAAAACGTGCTCCGGTAAGATTGACCTGAAGGATGATCCCCGTGGGACTAAGAGTGAAATAGCCCACCGGCGCAAAATCATAGAGCTCAGTATAGTTTTCCAAAGCGGATTCCATTCGATTCCGCGCCTCCTGAAGTTCCTCATTTTGCATTTCAAGTTCAACCTGCTGCACTTGGAGTTCGTGAAGCATGCGCAAAAATTCACCGGTCGACTTGGGAGTTTTCTCCTTCGAAATGTTTTTCTCCGATTCTAAAATCAGGCGTTCGGCACGGTGGCGCAGAGTGGAGAATTTCTTTTGAAGTGTTGTTTTTTGTTTCACAAGAGGAAGAGGGGGTATTCCGAATTAACGATTTTTACCGGACTTTTTTTTGGATGATTTCTTTGCGCTTTTTTTCAAGAGAGAGGGATTGTTTCGCAGTTGGGCTTCCAACGTTTTGGATTCGGTAATATTGGTGAAAGTGATGACCACACCGTCAATCCGTTCTTCGAGCGTTCGATAAGGCATGATGCGTATGGTGAACCAACGCCCATCGTCGGTACTGATCTGTTTTTCGAGGGAGGTCAGCTTTCGCAGGACCTCTCTGGCATCCACGGCAAGGTCGCTGTAGCGAAGTTCCGAAGCGAGATCGGTAATCGGTCGCCCGGCATCGCTTGGGATCAATTTAATAATCTTGGTCGCTTGAGGCGTAAACCGACGAACTTTGAGATCCTTGTCCAAAAAGAGAGTCGCGATATCCGTACTATCGAGCAGGTTTTTCATATCGTTGCTTGTTCTCGAAAGCTCGTCCACTTTGGCCTGCAACTCGGTATTCACGGTCTGAAGTTCCTCATTCATCGATTGCATTTCTTCTTTCGAAGTCGTCAGCTCTTCGTTGGTGGATTGCAATTCTTCATTGGTCGATTGCAGTTCCTCATTCGTGGATCGAAGTTCTTCCTGCGAGGTTTGCATCTCCTCATGAGCGATACGGGCCTCCGAGTGAACTTGTTGAAGTTCCAATTTTAATTTCGCCAGTTCCGTATTGGGGAGACGAAGTTGGGGAGACGGACCGACGCGAGCGGAGGTCATCGGAGCACTCGCTTCCGTAAAAAGAATAATAACGGATCCTTTCAAAGGGCCCGTCTCATCCAGTTGTTGAAGTGTTACGGTGACAAATTCTGCGCCATTCGGGGTTTCGATTTTCAAACCTCGAAGCACTATTTTTTCTTTTTGTTGAAGGACTTTCGAAAAAGAGTGTTCGAGTTCGTAACGTAATCCCTCTTGAGCCATTGCAAAAAGATTCCAATTCGCTTTTCCTGCGGCGGGCTCCAAATACTTCCCTGTCCGTCCACTCACATAAAGAATATCGCCGACTTTGTTGGTAATCACCGAAGGGGGTGCATAATGCTGGAGAACCAACTGATCTGCTTGGGTTTGAAGGCCGACCTCAGGTTTAGGCAATATAGAAAATTCGGGCTCCATGATTTTAGGAAGATGAAGCGGAGAGGAGAAGGCAATTTGATCCGGTCGAAAGGGAGTCTCTGACCGTGTGAAGATTCTCGATTTTCCATGAAAAGAAGAAAATTGGTCATGGCTATTTCCAATGGTCTCGGCGCTTCCCAAGAGTAAAATTCCACCAGGAACCAAGCTGTAATGAAATAAGGGAATTAATTTTTTCTGTGCGTCGGAAGTGAAATAAATCAAGAGATTGCGACAGCTCAGGAGATCGAGCTTAGTAAAGGGAGGATCGAGAATGAGATTCTGCGGTGCAAAAATCACCATTTCTCGAATCTCCTTGTTCACCCGATAGCTCTGCTCATTTTTGGTAAAAAACCGTTTGAGTCGCTCTGCTGAAACGTCGGCCGTGATCGATTTTGAAAAAACTCCCTGACGCGCCTTATAAATCGCATCCCGATCCAGATCCGTAGCAAAAATTTGGATTGTAAAATGAGTCTTGGGATTAATTTTTTGAATCGTTTCTTTGAGAACGATGGCGAGTGAGTACGCTTCTTCCCCGGTCGAGCATCCGGGGACCCAAGCGCGAAATGCGGAACCCGAGGTTCGATGGGTGAGCATAGGAGGAAGGATTTTGGTGCTCAATTGATTCCATATGGCGGCATCTCGGAAAAATTGGGTCACTCCAATCAAGAGTTCTTTAAAAAGAAGATCGAGTTCCTGAGAATTCTCCTGCAGGTAGCGGATATAAGTCGGGATCTTGCTAATTTGATGCACGCTCATCCGACGTTCAATTCGTCGATAAAGAGTATTTCGCTTATAGAATGAAAAATCGTTACCGGTATGAGAGCGAAGGAGAATGATCACTTTTTCCAAGGAGCTCTGTTCTTTGTCATCCAAGGAGACTTCGGGCATGATGAGAAACGGTTTTTGCTTGAGATAGGCGATGATCTCTCCCGCGAGTTTATCCGCGGGGGCGACGATATCCGCTAATCCTGCGGCAATCGAGCTCTGCGGCATGCTTTCAAATTTGGCGGTCGATGGTTCCTGTACAAAGACAACGCCCGACTTCTCTTTGATTGCCCGTAGTCCCAAAGTGCCATCCGACCCCATTCCCGAAAGAATGACGCCCATACTCTGCTCTTTCTGATCTTGGGCGAGGGAACGAAAGAAAAAATCAATCGGTAAACGGAGACCGCGAGGGGCCACAGGTTCGAGTAAATGGAGAACTCCATGTAGCAGAGACATCTCTTTATTCGGGGGAATGACATAAACGCAGTCGGGGGAGATCACCGTTCGATTTTTCACCTGCGTTACCTTCATGGGAGTCGCGCGTTGAAGGAGCTCGGACATGATCCCTTTGCGTGTCGGATCTAAATGTTGAACGATCACAAAAGCCATGCCGCTCTTCAGAGGAACTCCTCGAAAAAATTGCTCCAAGGCTTCAAGGCCTCCAGCGGAAGCTCCTATGCCAATGATCGGGAAAGAGGAATTTCCACGCGAAAGAGAAAAAGTTTTAGCCGAGGCATGAACGGATTTCTTTCCTGTCGGGGGGAGGGGAGATTTTGTTTTCATACGTTGATCCTGCCGCCACCGAGTTTAAAAAGTCGTGGGGAGATCATCTTCTTATCTGCCGATGCCCACCAGTTTAATCAACTTGGGGGCGATCTCACTTAAAGGAAGGATAAAATCGACATCCCCGGTTTTGATTGAAGATTCAGGCATGCTGAAGTCCTGCGATGTCGGGCGATCTTGCGCGATGACGAGACCCCCTTTTTCCTTAATGATCTGCACCCCAATCGATCCATCGCCATCACCCCCCGTCAGAACGATCGCAATGGCCTTTTTTTTATAAACCGATGCCACCGAGGTAAAAAGAGGTTCCGCCGAGGGACGCGCAAAATGAACTTTTTTGGAAGTCGACGAAGAGAGACGTAGTTTCCCCCCCTTCGCCACAAGAAGATGATGGTTGGGAGGAGCGACAAAGACACTCGAAGGACGGAGGAGATCGCCTGTATGGGCTTGTTTGACTGCTAAAGGCGTACGACAACTTAAAATATCTGCGAGAAGGCTTTTGTGGTCGGGAGAGAGATGCATGACAATCGCAATCGCCGCCGGAAAATCGGCAGGTAATCCTCCGAGAATCACAGACAAGGCTTTCAAGCCTCCGGCAGAAGTCGCAATGGCGATGACCGGAAAGGAGAGATTCACTTTCGACGCCCTTGGCGTTTTCTTACGAACGGCCTTTTTCGACTTGATCGATCGTCGGATCTGTTTTGTTTTTAATAAAACCATTTTGATCTCTTCCCTTTCATCCTCCTATTTTCTAATTCTTTAATTTTTTTGACCATGGGGTCTTCACCCCATAGGCAACTCTTTGATCCTCTGTCACCCAACCCACGGGGTTTACAGAATGAAAGATTTTCCAAGGGAAAGTGTCTCGCTCAAGGAGAATGGATTTGGAGTCCTCTATGGGTCGAGATCTCAGCTGTTAAAATTCGAATTTGCAGCTCAGATGGATCGCTTGACGCTGAAGATCGTTTTGGAGGGCTTCGCATTCGTAGGAGAGATCCCATTGGAGGCGGTCGGAGACGAACCAGGAAATGCCGGTGCCGGCAGTGAGTTGATCGGGATCGATCGGATCGGTTTGAATGCGGAAGGAATCGCCTCCTGCCGCAAAACGAGCATCGATGGTGCCCGAACGAATCCACTCGCGTTCATAATTGAGAAAGACTCGGGGGCTCAAGCTCATTTTTCCGATGGGAATAAGCCGTTGAATCGTGAGGCCCGCGCCAGAGACGACGGACTGCTGATCCATGGAGCCGATATGGAGGCGAGCCGCGGAACCCGTTTCATCATACGCATCCAAGATCGTTCGGGAGTAGCGTCCGAGGAGTGATGGGCTAAAGGTCCATTTGTCGTAGCTTAAATCTTTCCCGAGTTTTAGCTCTTGAGAAAGTTCCCAGCCTTCGGTTTTTCCGCGCGCTTGTTCGGCGAGGAAGGAGATGTTTCGACGAGTGTCATAAAATCCTTTTCCGATGGTGCTGCTGAATTCTCCGAACCAATCATTTTTATTGTAGCTGACATAGCCGCCGAGCTTTCCGCTATTATAGAAAATTTTCCCTCCCGATCCGCCGAGACTCGTATCGGCATGGCCATAACCGGTAAATACGCCAAGATTCCATTCGCGAGAGAGTGCATAATTTCCTCCATAAATGGCGGTGGTGGACCAGTAATCGTAATCGGTTCGTGTCTCGGAAGGTTTGACTTCACCTTGCTCTCCGTTGACGGAGGCAAAAAAACTGAGTTTATCGGGTTGTTTACGAATGAATAAAGAGCCCGAATCCAAAGAGGCGACGGGTTCGTAAATGAGCTGGCCGTTTCGATCGTAAATCGAGAGCGCCCCCTGCGTGGGATTACTATCACGACGGAGTTCGAGTTGTCTTCCGATTTGGGAATGAATCTGGCTTCCGACGGCATGGGAGAGTTGAGGAGCTGCTTCAAGTTTGGCGGGACTTAACTGAGTGATCGCTTCAGGGATTTGATTCGCAGTCAGTCGACTCAGGCTTTGGTAAATGACTTCCGCGTCGCTCATCACATGTCCGGGAGTGGAATTGATAACCGTCGGACGAAATTGATCGAGGGAGCGCGCGATCGCAATTTCACTCGGATTTAAATTCATCAGAGAGATCGAGCTGGTGGAACTAAAATTCGCAAGAGAGGTCAGGAGGATTACCGAGGTTCCGGTGTATTGAGGAATAAAGGTGAGACCGGAAGGATTTCCAGAATTATCCACGCTGGTGAATTGACCTGTTAAAGAGCCGGCGCTGAGGATGGTAAACGTTTGACCTGCCGAAGGAGAATAACCGCTGGAGCCGGAAAAAATAGTTTGAGGAGTGAGCGTTCCACCGTTGATCGTGGCCGCTCCCGTCACTTGAATTTGATCGTGAAATCCTGCGCCATTCCCTGCGGTGGCTCCATCGATTTCTATAATCGTATTACTTCCGGAATTGAGAGTCAGACTTCCGACGGTTTGAATTCCAGGCGAAGTCCCGGGACTATAAGTTCCCCCGGAATTAATCGTGAGTGCTCCGAGAACAGAGCCACGGCCTTTAAAGGTGGAGCTGCTATTCACGATGACATTGCCCGCCCAGGTTCCAGAAGTTCCGAGGGAAAGCGTTCCAGCACTGACGGTGGCGGTTCCTGTCGCCGTATTGGTTCCGGATAAGGTTTGTATTCCTGTACCTGTTTTAGTGAGGCCTCCTGTTCCCGAAATCACGCCGGCAAAGGTGGTGCTGGTGTTATCCGCTCCGGTGGTCAGCGTTCCACTCCCTAAAGTGACATTGCCGCCGGTTGTTCCTCCTCCCGAGAGGGAGCCTATCGTATTGCTATTATTATTGAGATCGAGTGCGGTGCCTGCAACATTGGCGAGGGTGACGGCAGAATTCGATCCAAAGGCAGTGGTGACAACGCCTGCTCTTAGAATTCCCCCATTGATCGTGGTCGCTCCCGTATAAGTATTAACATGACTGAGAGTGATGGTTCCTGTCCCCGATTTCGTCATCGCGACAACGCCTGTTCCCGACGTATGATCGGCGATCGTTCCTTGATAATTTCCGCCGGTTCCGTTACTGGCGCCGATGGTCAAAGTCGAAGTGGTTCCAGAACTTTGATTCACAATCGTTCCCCCCGTCCCTGTAAAATTATCTACGGAAGTGGAAAATCCATTGAGATCGACCGTTCCCCCATTCACCGTGAAGGCTCCTGTTCCCAAAGCGTTGGCATTGCCGATTTGAAGAGTGACGTTGGTGGTGGCGAGAACACGAGATCCGCCACCGCTTCCACTCGTTCCTCCGAGGGAGACTCCCCCTGTGAATGCGCTGTTATTTCCGGAAAGAATAATACTTCCCGTATCGGTTCCGCCACTTCCATTTCCGATGACTAAATTCGAAGCACCTGAAATCGTGGAAGAAATAGTAAGAGTTCGATTATTGGCAGAGTTGGAATTCACATCGAATCCGGAGACCGCGTTGACACTGATGGCTCCTGCCAATCCGTATGTCGTGGCTCCTGTTCCATCGGCAACCGTACCGCCATTTAAAATGAGATTTCCGACGGTGGTGGTTGATCCTGTATTTCCTTTGAACAAGAAGAGACTTCCATTATCGATGGAGAGAGAGTCTCCCGCGAAAGTAATTCCAACGCCGCCGGGGGTTCGTAAAAGATGACCGTTTGTCGAATACGTATTCCCTGCCGAAGGGGCGGCGGCAACACTCCAGTTCCCTGCCGCGTTGAGAGAACTCGAAGCCGCGGCATCATCGGCATTGAGGATAATAGCGGCGGCGTGAAGGAGGGAGAAATTACTGAAAACCAAAAAAGCGAAATATGAAAAAATCCGAATGGTTTTCATGAATGCTTTTAATAAAAGAGAAAAACGACCTTTTTCTCTGAAAAAAGGAGTTTTGACCTCGGGTTATCTTATAACAAAACTAAGAGATCAAAGGCGCAGAGTCAAATATCTAAATAAAAACCTGTAAAATGTATTACGAAGGAGAGGGGCTTCGATCGAAAAACGGAGGCACAGAGCCTGTGCCGCTCCAGGGGAAGCAACGGCCTGGAGAGTCATGACTTAGGAACTGGAGGGCCGAGCGCCGAGAGGCCTTGTCTCTATAACCTCTCAAAACCTCGGCCTCTCGGCGCGAGTTGACCCCCTCTTCCCTGGTCTCAAATAGTAAGCGCTCCGCGTGGATTGGAAAATTGCGATGCAAACCTTGTGGCCCTCCAAATTTTAAATCTTAATACAACGGGTTAGTTTTCGATCAATGCGATATCATCAAAGAGAGACGTTGATGTGGAGCTTCCGCCCCAGAGATCGACGAGGATATACGCCGCAGAAGAGGGAGTGGTAATGGTCGTTTGACGATTGGAGTAAGAAGAGCCAAAGGTTGACAGATAAATCTGTGCGCCGACGGGATTCCAATTTTTGTCAAAGAATTGATAACCCAAAGCGCCGTAAACATTCGAGGTGTTCGATCCCCATCCACTGAGGGTGTAGGAGGCTCCCGCTTTTACCGAAATCGTTTCTCCTTCTCCATCCGCTCCTCCCGTAATTTTTCCGACGGCAGGGCCGGTATGACCTCCGCTCGATGCAATCGAAGAATGCGTTCCCCAATGTTGCCATCCGGTATTCCCTAATTCGAAATCGCCATTCTTCACGAGATTTTTCGTGAGGCGAAAATCGTCGAAGTAAGAGGTCGATCCATTTCCACCGCCCCAGACACCGACGACGATAAAAGAGGTGTTATTCGTCGTGTGAAAAACTGTCGATTGATAACTATAACTCGTTCCGAAAGGAGGGAGATAGCCACCCGAGACGAGATGGCCTCCTTGATCATAGAGCCAGTATCCCATGCTTGCTTGACCGTCGTTGCTAAAACCCCAACCGCTGAGACTATAATCGGTGTTGGGTTGAACCGGTTTACTTTGAGCCATCCCTTGATTCGTGACCTGGCAGGCAGAATGGCCGCTATGCGCATTGGTCGAAACAACCTTGGCATTTGTCGGCCAGTCACTCCACGCGGTCATATTACCGCTTTCAAAACTCGGATCGCTGAGGAGATTGGCCAATGTGGGGGTGGTGCTTCCGCCGGAGGAAGAACCGGGATTCGTTGTTCCTCCGGATCCGCTTCCTGTGTCAGAGCCTGTTCCCGTTCCAGAACCCGAGCCCGTATCGCTTGCCGCGAAAGTCCCATAGAAAATTCCTCGACCTGCGCCGGATGAATATAGATTTCCATAGGTCTCCCGATCCGCAATAAAGCCATCGGGACGAGGCGTGATGATCGGGGTTGAGCCGACATCGAGCTGTTGCCAGTGCGCATCGCGCGCATCGGGGTACGTGCTGGCGGTCGCGTCATTTGAAACGAAAATACCACGCACGCCATTCATTGTACCGATGATAAAAACAGCGGGAGCAGAACCCGTTCCTTTTCCAAAAGCGACGGCATCCGCGCGCTGAACGCCTTGAATTTTTCCGAACGTTTGACCGCCATCGACGGTTCGGAAGAGACCGACGTTGTCCGCTTGATAGTTGACCCAGACCTCGCCCGCATTTCCGGGGACGGCTTTAATGGTATAGAGATCCGTTTCGTTCGTGATGGGAATGGTTCCCACGCGACTCCAGTTTGCTCCTCCATTTGTACTGCGATAAAAGCTATTCACCGTCGAAGGATTTCCATCGTAGGAATTGGAACGTAAGAAATAAAAGACTCCATCTTGCACCCGATCGGCGGCGAGAGGTTGACGTTGAGACCAGGTATCCGCGATATAGCTGACCGCTGAGTTTCCTGCACTATCGACGGGGCCGGAAGATTTCGTCCAGGTATTCCCGCCATCTTTTGTGTAGAAAGCACCGGAATCCCATCCGGATGGAGTCCAAACGATATTTTTGGTGTTTTGGCTCGCAACCGCGATACGGCCTCCTTCATGTTCTTGGAGACGAGTACCAAAAAGAGTCCACGTCGCCCCGCCATTTGTGGAATAAAATCCATTGGGAAAACTGTCACCGACTTTGTTGTACTGCCGAGCACAGACGCGAACGACAAAAGAAGGATGATTTTCGCAAAAATCAAAACCGGTGGTATCGCCGAAGAGACCGTTTTGAAACGTATTGTCTGGAGCGGTCGTGAGCGAAACGTGACGGAATCCATCTCGATCACACGTCCCGCTGAGGAGCGATTCTCCCGGAGGTTTGCAGAAAACATTCGCGATCACTTCTTCCAATCCGTCGGACATATAGGACCACGTCGAGAAATCGGCCGCGTTATCGGTACGCCAGACCGCAAATCCATCCGCAAGCCACACGGAAGAAGGATTGGCAGGATCAATGGCCATCGCCGCAGGGCCGGTCAGAAATTGGTAAGTGCCTTTGGTATAATTGTACCAGCCGGGCAATTTTTGCCAGGTGATGTCGTCGACATTCCGTTGAATCCAAGAACGTCCTCCATCGGTGGAGCGATAAAGATTACAGTAAGAGCCGTAATACCATTTCGAAGCGACGAGGGTATTCGGTTTTGTGGGATCGACCGCGACCGCCGAAAATCCTTGGCCTGAAGCAGGGCTGATATTCGCAGCGACGGCTCCCGATTGATCGCGAGTATTGGAGAATTTATAAATCGCACCGCCCGTGACAGAGGCATTTTCAGGATCACGACAAACGATGTAAGAAACATAGAGAGATCCATCCGAGGCAATCGCAGCCTTTGTTGGAGTATAGTTGGTTCCAGGTCCCGAAAGCAGCTGCCACGAGGTGCCGCCATCGACGCTTTTATATACTCCATTAGGCTTTACTCCTCCATCGCCGATCACACCGACATACAACGTTTGTGTCGCACTGTTTGCGGTTCGGCTTCCACGGTCAAACGCAACAAAAGCAATCCCATTTCCTGCAGCACCACTATTGGGAAATCCTGAAACCTGTTTCCAAACGCCACCGCCGTTGGTTGTTTTCCAAAGGCCACTCGATCGCGAACCAAAGTAAAGCATTTGTCCATTATGAGGATCCACGGCAAGACGCTCTCCGAACCAACGATAATCTCCGTTTCCGAACATCGGCACATTGAGATGCGTGGCTGTCCAATGGCTTCCACGATCAGTCGATTTAAAAACATCGCCGAGTCCAGTCGCATTATCACGGCCCGCCGCAATATAGAGGGTTTGGGCGGAGGAGTCGGTGGAATCGATCGCGATACTTTCAATTTCTTCGTAATGGCCCGATAAATTTGAAGCGATGAGAGTATCGGTGATCGGGGTCCAAGCGGAGTTTGTGGAATTCCAAATATAAACGCCACCCACGTCGGTACGAATCACTTTCAAGCTCGGCTGAGTCGGATGAATTTCAATCCCGGTCACCCAACCGCCGGCTCCGAGTTTCGCTTGGTTCCAATGATACGTTTGGGTTTGTGCGGGGGCGGGAAAAACACTAAAAATTAAAATAATAGCAATCGCTACTTTAGGGGCAAAAAAAGGGAGGTTAATCGGTTTCATATTATTTTTTGGTTTAGGGGTTGGTTAATGGGAGAGGGACGAGGCGTTCTGCGCCCTAAAAGTTTTTCGAAGCATCCTTGAAAGTAAGCGAGGGAAAAAAAGGAGCAAAAAATCTCTCGGTTATACAGTTAACACGAGGAAGAAATTCAAAGACATGGCCTCACGCGACGGCGCTAAGACGCAACGTAAATACAGAATACATTTATTTACATGGTGCCGAATCCGTTGGGAACGGATGAGACGATCGAGTGAATACGAGAGACTGCAGGAGGCAGCCAGAGTGAGGTGGGCACCGAACGAATCATCATGGAGTTAGAGAATTACTTCAGATGTCACAGCGAGAAAAAATGAGGCAAAGGTAGAAATTTACATGAATATAAAACCGATACAAGGGATGAGACCCAAAAATTCATTTGGTTTTAAGACAAAAACGATTTCTTTGTTTTTCCGTCGCGTCGTTGTGTCGTTGTGCGAAACGCTGTCTTTAGCGTAGTTTTGTCGAGGTCGAGGCGCGGCCGTAGGTCATGCGAGGGAGATCTTTATCTGGAGTATCCCAGACATAAAACTTATGGAGCGTTGTTTCGAATTCAGGGATCGAGGGCTCTTTCTTTTCTAAATAATCCTGAAGACGTTCGGAGAGACTTTCGAGTCGAGCGAGAAGTCCTCCGTAACGTTGCTCCAACACTTCAAGGCCGAAGGGGCGATAAAGGGAGAGCCAGAGTTTATGATGAATTTTCCAAAGGGCTCGGACTTCTACTTGAAGAGCAGGAATGACTTTCTTTTGGATCTTTTTCAGCGCAGGGCGATTTTTTTTCTGATAAGCGGAGCGAAGATCCTTCACCAAATCACATTTCAATGCGAGGACACGGGCGATTTGAGCCGGGAAAATCAGGCGGTGGTCTTCTCGGTTATTTTTGGAAGCCTTTTGAAGAAAGAGGGCGAGCGATTGGTAATGGCGTTGAAGAGAAACCTTCGGACGATGCGGTTGAACGACGCCCAAAAGAGGATCATCCCAGAGCTGCCATTTACTGGAGTTATTATTGCTTTTGGAGGTCTCGGCAATCCCGGGAACTAAATCGAGATCACTCGCTTTGACCCAGGAATCAAACGTCGCATTACAGCTTCCGAGAAAATTTTGAGCGACTTCCTTCATTTCGACTTGATCGGCATGGCCGTGGTCGGCGAAGTATTGGATTCCGGGCAGCGCGGAGAAAATATCGCATTCCATGCCGTCATCTCCCCACATCGTCACAAAGGCTTCATCGACTTTTTTCTTTTTACAGGCGCTCATGCAGGCGTTGGTCGTGGTGAATGAGAACGGAAGCGCAGCCCAAAAATGACTCCAGGTCCAAACGCCGCCGGCCATCACCGGATTGGATCCGAGTTGATGGTGTCGGTGAATCCAATCTTCGTAAAATTTTTGATCGGTATGATAGTAGTCCCAGTAAACGAGTTGAATATCCTTGGGGATTCCCGCGATGACATCTTGAGGGATGACCGTCTTTTCATCGTAGTAATGATTGTATTTAGAACCCAAACGAAAATACATGTCGCTCCAAATCATCGGCTTCAAGCCACGCTGGAGACAAATCTCTCGAACTTTTTTCAGATGAGCGTTCAAAACGTCGAAAGGCCGCTTGTAACCCTTTTGTTTTAAATAGCGTCCGGTGCCGACGCCATGCGCTTCATCCATTCCGATGTGAATTCGCTTGGAGCGAAAAGCGGAACTCGCGGTTGTAATTAACTTTTCGATGAACTTGTATGTCTTTTCATCTTCCGCGAGGAGGACGCCATCGACATCCATGAGATCTTTATATTCGAGCCATTGAAACATCTGCTCCATATGTCCCAAGGTTTGGATGCAAGGGAACATTTCGATTCCAAAGCGGGAAGCGTAACGATCCAATTCTTTCAACTCTTTTTGTGAATAACCTCCACGGAGATAACCGAAGAACGGTTCTCCGGGAACTTCGTAAGTGTCTTCGGTGTAGAGAATCACGGCGTTGATTCCCATGAGGGAGAGCTTACGAAGAAGTTCTTTCACCACATCGACGCGAAGAACTCCATTCCGCGAGACATCGAGCATCACGCCTAAGGTTTTCATCCGAGGGGTTTCTTGAAAGGTTGCAGTCGCTTGAGAATCAAATCGTCCTGAAAAAAGGATTCCGAGAGCACGAAAGGCATCGATCGGACGTACATAGGAAACGACGAACTCTTTTTCCTTTTTCTCGAAGTGATAACCTCGTTCCGCAGGAAATGATTTTTTTTGAAAAGAGATTCGGAGTGATGATCGATTGTCCGAAAAACGATGCGGATAAAAATTCTGAATCTCTTTGAGTCCTGAACGGAGTTCCGAGGGTGTAGACGCGAGATGGAAGAAAGGCTGAGACGATTTTTTTACAGACATAGAGATTTAGGGGGTGGGTAATGGAATTTTTTCATGCAAACCGAGTTTTTTGGATTCCCGATAAACCTTCATGAAATAAAAGGTGGCTAATAAAAAGAAGGTAAAACTCCAAAGGAAGATCAGACGGTAATTGCTTCCTGTCCAATCCATGAATTTACCGGAGAGAAAGTTAAAGAGAATCTGACTTCCACAGCCAAAGACATTCGAACCGGCCGCAAATTGACCGTAACGCTCGCGTGGAAAAATGCGCATGCCGGTAATATTGGATCCGATTCCGAGAGCGACTCCGGGAATCATGCTGACCATGGAATAAATAATCCACGACGTTTTTCCCTGGATGAGAAAATAAGAACCGATGGAAATGAATACAAATCCGACCAGACTGCAAACAACCACCAAGAGAGGATTCATCTTGTCGCAAAGCCATCCAAAAATAAAATAGAGAATGGCGGAGACGATCAATCCGTAGGTGAACGATTTTCCCATATCCTCCAGGCTCAATCCCAAAGTCTCTTTCGAAAAAAGAACGATGAAAGAAGCGGAGCTTGCGGTGGCAATCATCACCATGATGTTCGTCAAAAAGTAATGGCGATAAAGAGGGACGCTCCAACAGTCGCTAAAATAGCCGCTAAATTTTTTCCAAAAATTGGTTCGATCGGAAACAATCGGCTCCGCATAGACCCCTTCTTTAATTTTAAAACACATCACCCAGAACGCGACGGTGTAAAAGACCCCGACTCCGACACAGACTTCTTTTCGATATTCTAAAATATGGGGGAAGACATACCAGGTGAAGAGACAGCTGCTGATCGTTCCGACGACTTTGAACCAGGAGAGAAAGCGTGCGATGATGAATTGAGGAACGATATCGACGACCAGCCAATTGAATGAATTCACCAGAATCATGTTAAAGAAATTAAAAGCGAAAACCCAACAGCAGAGTTGACCGATAATGACTTGATGTTCCGTCACATGAGGGAAATAAGGAGAGACCCAGTGCTGATGAATCCAAGCCCCTGTTTCGGGAGCGCAACCGACGAAGATGACGGTGATGACGGTTAAAGGGGTTGTCCAAAAGAGAAAAGGAATACGCCTTCCCCATTTACTTCGAAAGGAGTCACTCCATTGGCTTACATAGGGAAGAAACAAAATATTCACGAGTCCGACGGTGCTCCCGGAAAGAACACCGATCATGAGATTAGAGACGCGAAGTTCTTTTAGAAAAATCGGAAGAAATCTTCCGAAAATTTGTTCAAAGAAAACAAAGGCAAAGTCTCCCCAGAGGAGCCATGAAAATAAGGTAATGAGCCCTTGTTTGGAATAGGTGAGGGAATCGACTCCATAAGGAGTGGAATTATTTTTTTCGGACATAAGGACTTTGTTGACGATTACTTCAATGAAGAAGGGATGACGAATGTTTGAATCGAATGAGCTGGAGCCCGTAGGGAAATCGAATATTTCTTAAATTTTAAAACGAAGGGGAGTTCGCGATCTTCCCGATTGAGAACGATCAAAACAATCGATTTGTCGGGATTTTGAGCAGCGGTGATTTCGAGCTTATCATGGGAAGAGGAGCTTAAAATCCGGGTCGCATTCGGTTTAATAAATTTTGAAAAGTGACCGATGTAGTAAAAGGAGCTTTGGTAGTGAACTTCTTTCGTTTCTGGATCGACCAAAATCGGTGCACTACAAAAATTGCCGACATGGTTGGGACCTCCCGTGGTATCGAGCAATAAGTTCCAATCGATAAAGCCCGCCGTCCATCGGTTCATATCATGAATAAGCGAACGCGCATAACGTTCACCGACGAGAGGGGAACCGAGATGAGGCCCAAATTCCTGACATCCTTCGGTAAAAATCAATTTTTTATCGGGCCACGCATCGTGAACGCGTTGGACATTGTCAAAGGCTTCGTGGCCATACCAGTGGAAGCCTGCTCCCCAGACGAATTTGGAAGCCTTCTTATCTTCAAAAATGGTTTTTGAACGATCGTACAACCAGTCGCGGTTGTGATCCCAAATGATCAACTTCACGTTTTTCATTTTTTCCCGATGAAGCGTCGGTCCCAAATGGTCTCGCACAAAATCGCGTTCCTCTTCGGCCGTATAAATACAGGAATCCCACGTTTGAGTCGCCATCGGTTCGTTTTGAACGGTGAGTCCCCAAATCGGAATCCCTTCTTTTTTGTACTCACGAATATAGCGGGTGTAGTAACGGGCCCAAACACCACGATATTCTGGTTTGAGTTTTCCGCCTTCGTTCATCTTTCCGGTGGTTTTCATCCATGCCGGAGGACTCCAAGGAGAAGCGAGAAGCTTCATGGCTTTTCCGCAGATCGCCTGTGCGCGTTTGATCATCGGAATAAGAGCCAGACGATCGCGGTCGATGGAAAACGTGGAGAGAGTGAGATCCCCTTCCTTTTCACAGTAAGCATAATTCCCGAGTGCAAAGTCACAGCTATTGATATGCGTTCGACAAAGGGTATAGCCGTGCCCTTTTTTGGGATGGAAATAGGCTTGAAGGATCTCCTCTTGCTTGGCCTTCGGTAATTTTTGAAGAGTCACCGCGGCGGCTTCTGTAAACGCACCTCCAAAGCCCTCAATTTTTTGATAACGGACTTTTTCGTCGAGATGAATCACCGGAATTTTTGGGTTTTCCGTGTAGGATGTTTCAAACGAAACCGAAGGCTGGAGCGCAAGCTTTTGGCTTCCATCACTCGTACTTAAAATGGATCGAACCTGAGGAGTTTTCATAACGGTTATTTTAAAAATGAGGCATTCTTTTGGATGAGATCAATGCGTTGTTGAACCGAAACGGCAGAGCGAAGGCCATCTTCCGGAGTATGGAGAACATAATCCAAAAGCGTTTCCACTGTCGAGGTCGCGACATGCAGACGCGTATCGGAAGAGGCGTAATAGAGAAAAATATCGCCGTTCTTTCGCGCCACGATTCCGTTGGAGAAGACGACATTGCTCACATCACCGATACGCTCTTCGCCATGAGGGGCAATGAGATAACCGCCAGGGCGATGCGTGACGACCCAGGGTCGCTCCAATTCACACAAAAAAGCGTAGAGCACATAACGTAAACCGGAGGCACAGTTTCGTACGCCGTGTGCGATATGAAGCCATCCTTTTTCCGTTTTGATCGGGGCAGGACCAGCTCCGTTTTTGGTCTCTTTGATCGTGTGATAGACGCGAGGATCGAGAACGACCTCTTCTTCGACGCGAGCATTTTCCATCGTTTTGCTGAAGCCCCAGCCGATACCACCTCCGCTCCCGGCATCAATAAATCCGGATTGGGGGCGGGTATAAAACGCATATTTTCCGTCGATGAATTCGGGATGGAGAACCACATTCCGTTGTTGAGCCGAAGGCGTTTGAAGGTCTGCGAGACGCTCCCATGATTTCAAATCGCGTGTCCGCGCAATGCCGCATTGAGCGACGGCAGAGGAGGTATCATGACGAGGAGCGGCGAGATCTTTTCGTTCCGTACAAAATAAGCCATAGATCCAACCATCTTCATGTTGAACGACGCGCATGTCGTAGATGTTCGTATCCGGAACCGAGGTCTCCGGCATTTCGAGGGGGTAGTCCCAGAATTTGAATTGATCGACTCCGTTGGTGGATTCCGCGACAGCGAAGAAGGATTTCCGGTCATAACCTTCTACACGGGCCACGAGAAGAATCTTGCCATCCTTTTCAATCGCTCCCGCATTGAAAACGGCATTCACCCCGAGGCGTTCCAAGAGAAGAGGATTGGTTTCGGGATTGAAATCATATCTCCAATTTAACGGAATATGATCGGGAGTGAGCACGGGATATTCATATCGAGAGAAAATGCCATTGAACCATTTCACATCGCAGGGATTGTGCCGTGCGAGAAAAGTTTTTTGAGTTTCCAATAAAGTACGCAGACGTTTTTGATGGGATTCGTTTTTCATAATTTAAATGAGTGGATGGGTTGAGATGATTAAGGGACTGAGTGATAGTCCTTCAAACACGCCGAACCGTGTGTTTTGATATAATTGTAATAGGAAAGGGACATTCCGTGGTGATAGACCGGGTGAGAACCTCCCTTTTGGAGAGGCCCGGTTTCGACAATGCGGAAGTAACTCATATCTAAATTTCGTAAATCGTCCTCTTCCAAAAGAGAAGTCCACGACTTTTTCGTCGAGGAGAGGCTTTCACCGTAGAGGGTGACTCCCCCGGCATTATCGGCCAAAACCGCGCCGTATTTTTGAAGGGCCCGGGCGACAACCTTCGCCGCAGGGGATAAAGAGAGGCTCTCGAGAGGGAAGAGAGGATCGAGTTGCAAAATACTGCCGGCGGGGACTCCCCCGGGGAGCCATCCATCGGTCCAGATGGCGGGAGAGACAAATCGTTCCAAGCCTTCGACACCACAAGCATAAACGAGTTTGTGGGGAATTTCGCCGTTTAAAATTTCTTCCTGTAAAATAAGACCGGCTACCAATGGAACCCCCGTCGCACGACAAGGACCGTAATAATGGATGCTTTCTCCATGATGAATTCCGGCAATCGTCTCCGCCGAAAAAACACCCGAGCCTTTGAGGTCATAAGCAATGGCGGCATTACTCGCCCATTGTCCATCCTCGCCCTGGCGGAGTTGCCACATGTCGTAAACTTTATTTTCCTGGCGATCGATAATCACCATGTGGGCATCCTCTTCGACATCGGGGGCTGCTTTGGGGGGAATCGGAATGCCGTTTTTCACCGATGAATGAATGCCATAAGGATGTTGAGAATGAAAATAAGGGGCTGAAGCGATCCGATGCCCTTGGCTCAAGGGGCAGTCGAGAATTTTGGGAGCGACAGGGACTTTTTTCGTTGAAGGGGAGCTTTCGAAGAGGGGAACCGTCCAGGCGTGGAGATTCAGATGAAGCCCGACATAGCGGTGGGTTTTGAGCTGAGCCTCTTTGAGAAGAGAAATCCAGCGGTCGCTTTGGGGATCTTCCGAAAGACCTGGGTTTAAAGGAGTATTCCAAAAACTATCATCTGAAAAGAAATGGGGAGTGGCCACATCCTTAAAATATCCTACCTTGAGAATGTCGCGAGGTGCATTTTGTTTATACGAATAACCTGCAATTCATTTTTAAAACGAAAAGTTTGAGCGAAGGTAGAGAAGGAAGCTTTTCATGCAGAACTTACTCCCCATGTCCCCCATTCGAGAAGATGGAACGATTCACGCCCCTGAGTACCACGCGAGCGGTATTCATGCAGGCCCTGCTCTGATCTACGAGGAAGCAGGGGAGGTTCATCCCCTCACGCTTCGCTCGATGGATCGGCATCACAAACTCTTTTCTGGAAGTCATCATCGGATTCAATTTGAAATGGAATGGAACTACTCGGAGTCCGAATGGAAATTAACCGTTCGGGCCCGGAATAAAGGGACTCTTCCTTGGCATCCGGATCGATTGGCCCTTCGAATCGGATTAGATTGTCGAATGCAGCCTTATCCAGAATGGACGGATAAGCATTATCCTACCTTTTTACGCTGCGAAAAAACCCATTTCTGGGGCTATGCCAGTACCCCTCACGGAAAAGGGCTTTTACTCGCTTCTCCCGACGCGATTGCCTCGTGGTCTTTGGATTATGCGATGCGCCGTTGGGATGACGGAACCGTTTGGGGAGCTCAAATCGTCAATACCTTCGATCTCGATCTTCTTCGAAAGGGAGCACTTCCCGAAAGACACCCTCAACACCTGAGTCAGCTCGCTCCCGGTGAAGAAAAGAGATGGCAAATTTTCGGTCGAAATCTTCCTATCATGGAAAATTTAGAAATCCAAGCGGCCGCTTTGTGCAAAGCACCCGTGATCCAACTCCCTGAGACAACGGTGGATTTAGGTCAAAAGACAGCCGTTTTTATCCATAGCTCCCAGAAATTGGTTGAGGTTCTTCATCAATCTCCCTCGGGCGAAGAAAAAAGATTAACTCCTGAATTTTTTGAAACCAACCTTTGGAGAGTCGAAGTGGAAGGAACGGAAGCGGGACTCCATCGGATTCTCGTCCAAGATATCAGCCGCAAGCAATCCGAAGGATCGATTTTTGTCGTGAAACAATGGAGCGAGATATTGAAAAAGGCTGGGGACTTCGCTTTGAAGAATCCTCCTCAATCGATCGCCCATTGTGAGGGGTGGTACGGATTTTTCTCCGGATTTTTAAAGGAAAAGTATTTTCCACAAGCTGAATATGGACAAAAATTAGGAGAGCATTGGGGCGATCTTTTGAAAACCCAATTTGATGAGGCTTTTATTCCTGCTAAAGAAAATTGGAGAGTTCAAAATAAATCGACGCTCTTGAGTCTTTTCGTGGATCGGTATCAGGCCTATGGAGATTTAAAGGATCTGGAATCCGCCGCGCAAATGGCGGATCTGATGATTGCAACTCATCAAGGATCCGACGGAGCGTTCTGGGCGAAAGATATTTTCTATAGCACGGTGATTTATCCGATCAAAAGTTTGATCGAATTGTGGGAATGCGAAGAAAAAATAAAAACGGCTTCTTGGATCGAACGAACCGAAAGACATCGAAAAGGGATCGAAAAGGCGATTCTCGATTTGGAAAAAAGAGGGGATGATCTCCAAACGGAAGGAGAACAATTTTTCGAGGATGGAATGATCAGTTGTGCGGCGCTTCAACTCGCTGCATTTGCCCTCGCTTTTCCGAAATCCCCTTTTCGCGATCAATGCCTTCAACGCGCTCAGCAATTATTGGCGCAACATGACTGTCTTTCCCAAACCGTGACTCCGGATGCCCGTGTGCGCGGCGGAACGCATCGCACGTGGGAAGCGCAATACGATATTCATCTTCAACCCGCTGCAATTGTTTGTCCTCATGGCTGGTCTTCGTGGCGGACATATGCGACTTATTACCTCTATCTCCTGACTGGCGAGATCAGCTATCTTCTTCAAACGAGAAATGCATTGGCCGCAGCGGCTCAGATGATCGACGAAAAGAAAGATCTCCTCTACTGGGGATTTCTGCTCGATCCTCATCTCGAAGCGCGTCAGGTGATCCCTTTCGATGTAAAAGAAAAACCGGATCTCGGGCAAAGCGGATTTGCTCATCCCGATCGTTTTCCCAGTCGCTCTTTTGTCGTTTCTGAACAATATATGGAGATGGTCTCTCACTGGTCCTCGTATGGATCGAATGACAATGATGTTCACGAGCATTTCAAATGTCTCGAAGAGGTCATTGTTGGAAAGGCCTATCTTCATGAACGGGAAGATGGCTCCTTTTTCTGCTGGAATTGCGACATGGAATCCTCTCCGGAAAATGTTTTGAAAATCAAGAGTTCGGATGCTTTGACGAAATCGATTCATCTCCATCTTCTTCATCCGCAAAAGGTTCAAATCTTTTCGCAATCGGAGTCTCAAACTTTAGCTCAAGGAAATCATTGGATCTCGATCCGATGAAAAACCATCAACAGGGAATGCAATCGATATGAAAAAAGTACGTCTTGGAATTATTGGGGTTGGATCGATGGGAGCCGCTCATGCAAGGGCAATTTTAAAAGGAGAAGTCCCCGAATGTGAGTTGACGGCGCTTTGCGATCCGGCGATCCAAAATTTTACGGATGCTCCGGATATCTGGCGCTTTAAGGATTATAAAGAACTCCTCTCCTCCGGGTTTGTCGATGCCGTGCTGATTGCCACTCCGCATTACGATCATACGACCATTGGCATCGCGGCCTTAAATGCAGGGCTCCATGTGCTCGTCGAAAAACCGATCTCGGTTCATAAAGCAGACTGTGAGCGTTTGATTGCGGCACACAAAAATCCGAAACAGGTTTTTGCGGCGATGTTTAATCAACGGACCGATCCGCATTATACCAAAGTGAAACAGATGATCGAGAGTGGTGAGCTCGGAACGATCCGCCGAATCAACTGGATTATCACCAACTGGTTCCGAAGCGAAATGTATTATGCCTCGGGAGGATGGAGAGCGACCTGGGCCGGTGAAGGCGGTGGCGTTCTGCTCAATCAATGTCCCCATAATCTCGATCTTTTCCAATGGATGTTTGGAATGCCCGATGAAGTCAGAGCCTTTTGTCAGATCGGCCGTTATCATCACATCGAAGTCGAAGATGATGTGACGGCGTACATGCAATATAAGAACGGATGTACCGCTGTTTTTGTCACCTCGACCGGAGAAGCTCCGGGAACCAATCGCCTTGAAATTGTCGGAGAAAAGGGACGCCTCGTGGTTGGTGAAGGAAAGTTGGAATATCTACGCAATGAAGAAGAGATGTCGGCCTTTAGCAAAAAGACGCAGGAACGATTTTCAAAACCCGAAGCATGGGAGGTGACCATTCCCATCGCCGGAGGGCATGGCCCTCAACATCTCGGGATTATGAAGAATTTTTGCCGAGCCATTCTAAAGGGAGAAAAATTAATTGCTCCCGCATCGGAAGGAATTCATTCCGTCGAACTGGCGAATGCGATGCTCTATTCTTCGTTTACGAAAGAAACGGTTCAAATGCCGCTCAATGCGAAAAAGTATGAAGCGCTTCTAAAAAAAAAGATAAGCAGCTCAACTTTCAAAAAAAAGGTCGTTAAAAAATTATCCAACGACGATTTCTCGAAATCGTTCCGTTAATGCACACTGGATAATTCAAAAACCCTGGAGGGGACGAGCGATGCGAGTCCTTCGTGTTGCGACATCAAGGACTCGCATCGCTCGTCCCTCCAAGAATAAGAAGTCCCTCAGAAAAAACAAAATTTAGAAAAGAGAAAAATTTATGAAACTCAATCAAGTCGCGATTCAACTCTTCACTTTGCGGGATCACTGCAAGACGCTGGAAGATTTTACCAAAACCATCCAAAAAGTTTCAAAAATCGGATATCGAGCCGCTCAAGTCAGCGGGATCGGGCCGATTCCTGAGGAGGATGTCATCAAGGTTTTAAAAGGAGAAGGCATCGTCTGCTGCGCCACCCATGAGTCCCCCGATCTGATTCTGAAAGAGCCTCAGCGCGTGATCGATCGACTCGGAAAACTCGAATGTACTTATACGGCTTATCCTTATCCTGGTGGAGTCGATTTAAAATCAGAAGCGTCGGTCACGGAAATGATTCAGGGATTAAATCGGTCCGGAGAGATCCTACATCGAGCTGGAAAAGTGCTCTGCTATCACAACCACGGAAAGGAATTCGCGAAATTGGGGAATTCCACCATCTTAGAAAAAATCTATACGGAGACCGATAGTCAATTTCTCCAAGGCGAATTGGATACCTATTGGGTTCAAACGGGTGGAGGAGATAATGTGGCCTGGTGTCGAAAACTTCGGAATCGGACGCCCCTTCTTCATATCAAGGATTATGGAATCGATCCTCAAACAGAGCAACCGACCTATATGGAGATTGGAAGCGGAAATCTGAATTTTAAAGAAATCATCGAAGCGGCGGATCAATCGGCCTGTCTCTGGTACATTGTGGAGCAGGATACTTGCCCCGGCGATCCTTTTGATTCCGTTCAAAAGAGTTTTGATTATATCAAAAAGTATTTAGTCTCTTAAAAAGAAGGATTTTTGTGACGCAAAAAAGCGATGGAATGAACTACGCCCCGCAGGGAAAACCGAAACCTGTTTGTAATCCGGGGGATTTTCCCTTTGCGGCGGTCTCGCTCGAGCATGGTCATATCTACGGCCAGTGCAATGGACTGCGTGAGGCCGGGGGAGAATTGCGCTACGTGTATGATCCCGATCCTCAAAAAGTCGCCAAATTTTGTGAAACGTATCCCGGCGTCAAAGCGGTCGATCGTTTGGAAACGATTTTAGACGATCCTGAAATCAAAATGGTCGCAGCGGCCGCCATTCCCAATGAACGGGGGCCACTCGGCATTCGAGTCATGGAATCGGGAAAAGATTATTTCACAGATAAAACTCCCTTCACCTCCTTTGAACAACTCGACGCGGCGAAAAAAGCCGTTCAGAAGACCGGTCAAAAATACATGGTCTATTACAGCGAGCTGCTCCATGTCGAAGTTGCGGTCTACGCAGGAGAGCTCATTCGACAGGG
>JAZKBH010000206.1:4036-6746 GCA_040388725.1 Verrucomicrobiota bacterium | reverse complement strand
GCTTGGGCCTCACCGTCTTTCCGCATCGATCCGGCCGTCTTGGTTTTTTAAGAAATCTCAATACGGTGGCATTTTAACCGATATTGGAAGCCATCAGATTGAACAGTATCTCTACTACTCAGGCGCTAAAGATGCGACGGTGACCCATGCGGCGGTGGGAAATTATAATAATCCCGAGTATCCCGAGTTGGAAGATTACGGCGAAGCGAGCCTGGCGGGTGAAAATGGAACCCGAAATTTTTATCGAGTCGATTGGTTGACTCCGAATGGATTAAGCACCTGGGGAGATGGACGAACCGTGGTCCTTGGAACCAAGGGCTACATTGAAATGAGAAAATATCTCGATGTCGCGAAGTCCAAACAAGGAGATAATCTCTATTTGGTAACGGATCAGGAAGAGAGTTACTTAAATGTCAGCGGAAAAGTCGGCTTCCCCTTTTTTGGAGAACTGATTTTAGATTGTTTAAATCGCACAGAAAAAGCGATGACGCAGGAACATGCTTTTAAAGCAGCACAGCTTTGTCTGCAATGTCAGGAACATGCGGAGCTTCATCGAAAGCAGCATGTGAAGTTTTAAGAGCCGTTAGAATATTCTTAACAGGGAGGGACGAGCGATGCGAGTCCTCGATGTCGTGAGATCAGGGACTCTCCCGCACGTGCGGGATCGTCCCTCCCTGTGGTAAAAATTTACTTTGCTTCTGGGTCGCTCGTCTTTTTCACAATCGACAAATAACACTCAGCAAAACGCTGACCTAATGTTTGTTGACCGGCACCACTGATGTGAATGCCATCTTGGATTTTAGGAAGGTCGGTGGCTTGGGCAATCGCGACGTTGGGAGTATCTTGTGCGACTTTATGTTGCGAATCCCGGACAAGAGGCGAAAAGCTTTTGTAATTCGGATCATCGGTCACTTTATCGGAGGTCTCTCCGAGGACAAACGGCATGTTCGGTTGATTGAACGTGGTGCGAAGATCTGCAATTAAATTACGAAGATTTTGTTCATAGGCCTTGGCAAAGGCATCGTTGCTGGTGACGCCGAATTGTTTAAATTTATCATAAGAGACAAATTTGTCCGCTTCGCCTTGCATCCAAAAAGTTCCGGCGACATACCCTTCCACACCATATTGTTTTTGGAGTTGTTTCATCGCGGCATCGACTTTTGCAATCAATCGAGCGTAATAGATCCCCGGTTTTCCATCGCCGCCATCGCGCGAATTCCAATCCCGAGCGAGGTTCGTATTCCCCATCGCATATTTAACGATATAGATCGTTTCATTAGCCTCTTTTTGGAGAAGAGGAAGGGAGGTGAATTCAGGGCCGTAACACCCATTGTTATTATGAAATTGCCCTTTTTTGCCGACTTGGTACGCCTCCCAAATTCCCGTGAGAGGGTCAATTTGATCGGGGTCCGTGACTTGACCGTTATCTTGAGTGGTTGGAGCGCCATTTTCATCTTTACCCCAGCATTGATGGGCTAAAATCAGAGGATTCGGTTGCTTTTGTTCCGCGGTAAGGCTTTGGGTAAAACCCAATCCTCCCATATTCGATTGTCCTGCAAAGACATAGACCTTAACAGGTGCAGCAGAGGCATTTACAAAAAGCAATCCGACAAAAAAAAGGGATTTTAAATTCATAATGGTTTTGGAGGTAGAGTTATCCTACTGGATCTGCAAAAAATTGCTAAGATTCTCTCAGTTATACGATTAACAACCTCTTCATTAAATCGCGGAGCACCGACCTAAGAAATACAGTTTTTGCATCGATCACAGGATGCGGAGGATCAGGAATCTTTTTTTGCATTAGAATTTTGAAAATGGAGTGCCGCTGGCTCGGCGGCATGGGTAAAGGGGGGGAAATTTTTGCGTTTCCTCTCTTATTCTTCAAATTCACCCTTCAACCATGCCGCCGAGCCGGCGGCGCTCCATTTTTCAATCCCCTTTTCTCAAAGTGAAAAAGCCCTCTGAATTTTATCCTCTTCATCCTATTATCGATGCAAATATTGTATTTTCATTCTTTCCTAAGCGAGATCGGTCGAAGTCAGCAAATCGATAATAAGGTTGAATCATCAAGGGGTTCGACTATCACTATAGTTCTGAGATTGAATGGATACTTCACGAACAATTCAAAAGGATCTGGCGGCGAGCCTGAAGTTAAGTCAGGCCACGATTTCATTGGCTTTGGCCAATCATCCTCGCATTTCCGAGGCCACGCGCAGTAAGGTCTTAGCGGCGGCTCAAAAGCTCGGATATACCCCGGATCCCTATCTCTCTTCCTTGGCGGAATATCGGAAAAAAATTCGCAAAGTCGGTTATCGATCGACGATCGCCTGGGTTCATAATTTTTTAGGCCCGACCGGTTTTCACGACAAAAATTCGCAAACCATGCTTTTTGAAAGTGCTCAAGTTCAAGCCGAAAAGCGTGGTTATAAATTGGAAAATTTCTGGCTTCGTGAGCCCGGGATGTCGATGCGGCGTGTGAACCAAATTTTAGAAAATCGCGGCATCAGCGGTTTGCTTATCATGCCGCAATTAAAAACACACAGCCATCTTCGGTTAGACTGGGATCGATTCTCCGTCGTGCGGCTCGGGGACTATACCCTCACCAAACCGGAATTTCATACGGTGACGGCCGATCACTATCGATCGGTTTCGATCGGATTACGCGAGATGCGGAAAATGGGATATCGAAAAATTGGGTATGTTTCTTTAC
>JAZKBH010000206.1:574-4026 GCA_040388725.1 Verrucomicrobiota bacterium | reverse complement strand
GAGAATCGAGACCCGATTAGATGAAAATTACGTCGCCTCTTACTTACGTTATCAACGCCATTATCCTCCTGCACAACGTATTGCTCCTTTAATCACGCCGGTGCTGACGAAGCCTCTCCTGGAAGAGTGGCTCAAAAAATCAAAACCGGACGCGATCTTAATTTCGTACGATAAAGTGATTCATGATATCATGAAGTGGCTTCCCCCAATAGGATTCAATGTTCCTCAAGATTTGGGGGTCGGTTTAATCATGGTTCCGAAATACCCTCATACCTTTGCAGGGGTTGACGAGCATCTCGACAAAGTGGCGATTCGTGCCGTCGATTTTTTAGTGAATATGATGGAGCATGGAGAGCGTGGCATTCCTGAAAACCCGATTCGTTTGATGGTCAAAGGAACCTGGCATCCGGGAACGACGCTCCGTCGTCTTACTCCTTCATCCTCCTAATATTTTTTCGTAGAAATCAAAAAAACGGTTATCTGTATGACCGAGTTCGGGGTATTCCGGGATGGAATTCGTGTTATTCATTGTTTTATGAGAAGATGGAATAAGGCCCTCGGTTTCGACGATTTTTCGAAACTTCCCTATTCAAATTTGAATAACCCTTTATCTTATTTAACAGTGAAACCCGCTTTATTTTTCACACTTCTCTTCGCCTTCCTCATTCTCCCTATCTCTTCTTCGTGGGGAGCTGATGAAGATCTCTTGCCCGTCGATTTGAGTGAGTGGAAATTACCCAACTGGAATACGCTCGCCAGTATTGAAAAAGAATCGGACGGGACTTCCTCTTTTCGGTTGGAAACCAAAATTAAGGATTGGAGCCAACAAATCACCTATTTGGTCGAATACCCGACTGCTCCCGCGAAGATTGTTTTTAGCGGAAGAATGAAGACCCAGGGCGTCGTCGGAGGTCAGGCCTTCTATGAAAAAGCGCGCGCCCAAATTGTTTTTTTAGATAAAAATGGCGCGGCGGTCGGCGGTTGGCCGACGACGACCGATTATGACGGAACGAAGGACTGGACGGCTTTTGAACAGACTCACACCCCTCCCGCCGATGCGAAATTTGTGAAGGTGATGATCGGACATTATGTCTCTACGGGAGTGGCGTGGTATGATCATTTGAACCTCACGGCGTATGATGCCGCAGGAAATCGAATCGAACCTCTTCCGAGCAAAAAGTTTGAAGTGACCGATACCAAAGGATGGTGGACTTTTAAAGATGAGGCCGAAGATCCGGAACGTCCATTAGTCATTGATTTATCAAAATGGATTCCCAAGCCCGCGGGAGAATTCGGATTTGTGAAAGTGAAAGAGGGTCATTTCGCTTTTGAAAAAGGGGATCGGATTCGTTTTTGGGGAACCGGTTATGGCTCGATGTTTCCTCAAAAAGAAGCCGCGGCAAAAGAGGCGGCGCGACTTCCTCGCTTTGGGGTGAATATCGTTCGGCTTCACGGATTGGATGCTTCTCATCGGGAAAAAAGTATTTTCGATATGCAGTCGGATAAAACCGATCGACTCGACCCGGAGAAACTCGACCGGCTCGATTACTATATTGCCGAGCTCAAAAAAAACGGTGTTTATGTGAATCTGAATCTTCTCACCAAACGTCTCTATCTTGCAGGCGATGGAGTTCGGGATTATGATAAACTCTATGAGGGAGGAAAAGCGGCCTCCATGTTTAATCGTCAGTTGATCGATTTGCAGAAAGATTATGCCCGTTTGATTTTAACGCACGTGAATCCCTATACAAAACTTGCCTATAAAGATGATCCTGTCATTGCGATGGTGGAAACGATTAATGAAAGCCACCTTTTCGAAGCGAATCAATACGGCGGAATGCCTCCTTCCTATGACAAAGAACTCGAACAATTATTTGAGGAGTGGATCAAGAAAAACAATCTTTCACGTCCTGAAGGGCGATTGAAAAATCTGATCACTCAACGAAATAAAGTGGCCTTTCAATTTCTACTCGATACTCAAAACGCTTATTATCGTGAGATGTCCGATTATCTGATCAAAGAGATCGGAATTAAAGTGCCGTTGGCAGGAAGTAATCAAGGGGATGCAGCCATCGATGTTTTATCGAACACGAATTTAAATTACATTGATCGACATGCCTATTGGGATCACCCCAACGGGGGATGGGAACCGACGGCGATCTTTACCAATCAATCGCTCATCCGAGCTCGGGATAGTCAAAAGAACATGGTGACCTATTTGGCGCGTCAGCATGTCGAAGGGATGCCTTACACCGTCAGTGAATGGAATAATGTCTGGCCCAACGAATGGATTATTGAAGGGCCGACGCTCATGGCGAGTTATGGCGGATTTCAAGATTGGGATGGATTGATGATTTTCGGATTTACAGGACAGCCTTACAAATCGCGCATGGAGCATGCTTTTAGTATTGATTCCAAGCCTCATATGCTCGCCTCTTTTGTCTCCGCCTCCCTTCAATTTTTAAGAGGAGATGTTCGGCCCGGCCCTATTCTTCGGAAACCTCTTTCCATGGATCATTATGAAAAGACCGCCGGAAATGAATTTTCTCAACTCGAAGTTCTCACGCACCGTACTTTACTCAATTTAGATCCTTCCAAAACAACGCCTGACGCGACTTCATCCTCAGAAAGTACGTCACTGTCATGGGAGAAAGATCGTTTCCTGATCAATACTCCCTGTACGCAAGGCTATGTCGGCTTTAGTAAAAATAACGTCATTAAAACAGCCGATCTGACCGTGACGCCTCAAACCGATTTTGCGCAAATTGTCGTCCAATCCCTGGATTCACTGCCGCTTTCGCAATCCAAACATCTCTTCGTGACGGCAGTCGCGCGCGCAGAAAATAATCAACAGACCTATCAATTATTTAAACACGGTTTGATGAATGAAGGAAAAGGACCTATTTTCATGGAACCCGTTCAAGCCACCGTGAGTTTCAAAGGCGCGCATTCAGAGGGGGAAGTTAAAATGTTTCTTCTCGATTCCCAAGGACGCCGGACCACTGCTACTTTACCAATCACCCCTGCGGAGGGAGGCCAATACGCCTTCACCCTCAATGGAGCTCCTGCAACTTGGTATGAGATTCTTATTCCTTAATTCAAAAATCAACCCCATCGAGGCATTATGAAAAAAACAACTCTTCAAAAATTGACCACTGCGGCGGCACTTCTCCTTGTGTCGTTTTGCTTTTCAAATCTGAAAGCGGAAGACGCTCCCCGAGAGATGCTCTCCAATCCTAACTTCACGGAAAACATGGAGCAATGGAACATGGAATCGTATGGATTGGCTCAAGCCAAAGCGCAAGTGCTTCCTCTCGGAGTCGAAGATTCAAATGCTCTTGTCGTGGAAGTCGGAGATACGGGGAGTGGCGATATTTGGAAAGTTCAAGTTTCTCAAAAAGGACTCGTTCTCTTGGGAGGAAAAACATATCGCCTCCGTTTTTGGGGAAAAT
>JAZKBH010000206.1:0-564 GCA_040388725.1 Verrucomicrobiota bacterium | reverse complement strand
CCTCCGTTGGCAAATGGTTTCATGTCGGTTTTTCGAGCTCCCTCTCTCCTTGGGGACAAATCGCGGGGGCTGAAGGAAAATCTTTTGGCGCGCTCGATGCCTGGAAAGAATATACATACGAATTTACTCCGACCAAAGAAGCAGGAAATGTTCGTCTCTTGATCACGAATTTAAATCAAATCAATACCACGTGGTCGTTTTGTAAGTTTTCTCTGACCGAAATCACGCCTCCGTAAGAATAGGAATTTTCTTTAGAAAAAAGGATCTATTGAACCAGGGAGGGGCGAGCGATGCGAGTCCTCTGCGTTGCAACATCGAGGACTCGCAGCACTCGTCCTTCCAAAGGAATCAAAGATCTGTAAATTCAAAAAATCAAAGCGATGACCACTCCTTTTATTCATGACGATTTTCTTCTGGAAACATCGGAGTCCCGGGAGCTCTATCATCGCTATGCGGCTCCTCAGCCGATTATAGATTTCCATTGTCATTTAAATCCCCGGGATCTGGCTGAAAACAAACGGTGGGAAAATCTCACGCAGATGTGGTTGCTGGAGGATCACTATA
>JAZKBH010000205.1:11729-14491 GCA_040388725.1 Verrucomicrobiota bacterium | reverse complement strand
TTGGAGGGGCACAGGCTCTGTGCCTCAGAGGACGGGGAAGGCAGTGGGCCACTGCCCCTCCAGTTCTAATGCAAGATCTGGGATCATATTCGATTAGGCAGAAGGACGATACGAATAATCCATCACGTTTCGATTCTCTGAAAATGTATCCGGAATAGAGAGCCAAAAACTTTCCTGGCGTCGATCGAGATGGACGGTGGTTTTCGCAATTCCATTGGCCTTTTTGGTGTGCGCCAAAAGTTTACCTTCGGGACTAATAATACGACTTGGCGCACGGCCTCCACAATTTTGCGTAACGCTCGTCAGCCAGAAGAGTTGGTTATCGATCGCTCTTGCTCTCCAAACGTGTTCCCACGCCGGAGGGTTTCCGTTCCCCGCGATCGGCAGACAAATGACCTCGGCTCCTTGTTGCGCAAGCGCGCGTGCGGTTTCGGGGAACCACGCATCCCAACAAATGATAAGACCAATCTTTCCGAGTTCCGTATCGATAACACAGGCTTTCTTTCCCGGAATAATACCTCGTTCTAATTCGTCAAACGTGAGAGATCGCTTGCGGTAGCTTCCCAAGAGTTTTCCTTGAGGAGAAATGAGGATGGCGGTGTTGTAAAAATGGCCTTTTGATTTTTCAGAAACCGAAAGGGCGACATGAACTTTCGCTTTTTGAGCCGCCACAAAGAGAGGACGCAAAAGAGGAGATTCAATCGGAACCGCTAAATCTTTTTTGTTTCCAGAAACACCGCGACTTAAGAAAACTTCACTCAGACAGAGAAGGTCAACCCCTTGGCGACCTGCGTCCAAAATAGTTTTGCAGGTGATCGCCATGTTTTTATTCCACGTCGTTTGGGGAGGATGGGACTGATAGGCGACGCCGAGAGTGATGGGACCTCTTTGAATTTTCGAAAGTTTTTTTAAGCGAAAAGTATATTTGGACGAAAGAGGACGGCTGAGTTGAATCCAATGATGGATCGCCACGCGGAGAAAGTGAGCTTTCTTTGGAGCAGTGAACGAATCATTCCATCCTTGCGCAACGGGACGAAGATAAGCGGCTTTGATCGGCTTATGACGAGGCTTCGATCCGATACCGGGGTTCTCTCCAAACCATTCTGCCATCGCGACAATATGATCGGGGTCAGAAGGCTTTTTACTCGATTGAATTTTAATTTGATAAGGAAAGCCCGGATCAATCTGGAAAATTTGAAACTTTTGTAGGGAGGACATCTTTTTCATAAACTTTTACAACATTTACTGGGAGGGCTGAGCTCCGAGGCCATGCTTTTAAGCTTGTTAAAGACAAGACCTCGGAGCCTCGGCCCTCCCGTGGGTTTTTATTTTATTTTAATTTCAATGCTTTGCGCGGATTCACATCGATCATTTTTTGAATCGTTTCGAGCGAGAGGCCGACTTTATTTTGAAGATTATCAATGACTCGGGGCATGGAGACAGCCGAGCCGACCAAGTGGGATCCATCCGGGGAACGTGCCGCAAGATCTTCGCCAATGACGAGATCCCAACGAGCGAGTTGATATCGTCCCGGTCCGAGACCGGCCGCTGAAATGCAATCGGTGGTGAAGATGACTTTTCCATCGTTACCGATGAGATCGAGCATGTTGCGAAGAGTCGGAAAAGGAATGTGGACGCCATCCCCAATGAGACAGATCCAAAGTTGATCGCGAAGGAAGAGAGCGCGTTGAATGATATTATCATG
This sequence comes from Verrucomicrobiota bacterium, assembly GCA_040388725.1. GTDB lineage: Bacteria > Verrucomicrobiota > Verrucomicrobiia > Methylacidiphilales > CAMAQI01 > CAMAQI01. The sequence continues at coordinate 12,786 of JAZKBH010000205.1, read as the reverse complement.
ACGCGGTAAAAGTCCGGGACAGCCATTGCCGAGGTGCGTAAACATTTCAAGGCCTGCATCGAGACTCATCTTGAGTTGATCCATCGAGGCTTCGGTATGTCCGGCAGAGATGGTTACTTTTTGAGTGGCAAGAAATCGTGTGACGTGAGCGGAAGGATCTTGTTCGGGAGCGAGTGTCACCAAACGAACGAGACCGGAGCCTGCATCCAGGAGACGTTTCATTAAATCGACTTCTGCGGGACGAATCGCATCGGGAGGATGTGCGCCACGATAGCCCTCTTTGGGACTGATGAAGGGGCCTTCAATATGGATTCCGGCAATCATTCGCTTCGCGAGGGGAGTGCTTTCTCGGAGTTCGGCGAGACGGCGAATACGGCCTTCCATTTTTCCAATCTCTTCCGTGATAATCGTCGCCAGAATTCCGGTGACACCATCGGCTTCGAGGCGCTGGAGAGAACGTTGAAGGTCTTCGGCGGTCAGATTGTCTTGGTTAAAATCGATGCCGCCATATCCATTTACTTGAAGGTCAAAGCTGCTCATAGAGTTAAATAGGAGGATTGATTGTCTTTAACGGGAGGGACGAGATCCTTCGAGTCCAGCATTCTGCTTCATAAGGGAATGATGTAAATTTCATTAGACTTTTGCTCCATGTTGGCATTTTCTTTCTCCGCATTCCCAGTCTTCAGAGATGCCATTTTCCTTTGGACTTGTTCGTTCACATTATCGATTTAGAGATCTTGTTGCATGCTGGACTCGAAGGATCTCGTCCCTCCCGTTTAAATCGGTCGCAGGTTATGCCGAAATTGTTATTTCTTCAATTTTGAAGCGGAAGCTTCATCCAGGAAGAGATACGTTTCAGGATGTTTTTGAAGGATCGATGAAGGGACTTGAGGAGTCACTGCCCCTTCAATGGAATCACGAACGGCGGTCGATTTGCGTTCATCGGGAGCGGTAATGATAATCGCACGGGATTTCATAATTTGACGAATCGACATCGAAATCGCTTGTTTCGGAACTTCATCCAATGTTTCAAACCATCCTTCGCCCATTTGTTGGC
>JAZKBH010000205.1:5349-11719 GCA_040388725.1 Verrucomicrobiota bacterium | reverse complement strand
CGAGATACGCTTTTTCAGTCTCGAAGTCGGCTGGGGGATCGTTGAAGGCCAAGTGAGCATTCTCTCCGATTCCTGCGAAGCAAAGGTCGATCGGGTTTTGTTTGATGATTTGATCGAGACGGTCGCATTCGGCTTGTGGATTGCCTTCTCCAGAAACGTAATGAAAAGCAAGTAAGGGAACAGGGAGTTGTTTTTGAAAGCGGGTCCAAAGATAAATACGGAAAGAAGCGGGGTGAGTCACTGGAATGCCGACATATTCGTCGAGGTGAAATGCTGTGACTTTATCCCACGCAATCCCGGGTTCCAAAAGAAGTGCTTCAATCATCTCAAATTGCGAGGCGCCGGTGGCGACGATGATATTGGCTTTTCCTTTTTCTTGAATCGCTTTACGAATCAGGGTTGCTCCGAGAGCCGCAGCCGCTTTTCCATTGGCGACACGATTCGGGGATGTTTGGACGTGGATTTGGTTGATGGTACGTATGGACATAATGTGTTTTTCCTTTTTTAAATTTCATCGAGATCGAAATAACGAAGTGCCTGGGGAAGGGAGGTCGACTTGGCGTCGGTCGAGTCGTAGAAACGATCTTTCACCCACTCGGCGTAGGTAAACCGATCTTTCCATTCCGATTTTTTCACGCGCGGATCAAGGAAAGCGGCAAGATGAGCATAGACTCCTAATCGGCCGACGGCGTAAACACGGAGATCGCGAAGGTGAACGCCTTGCCATTGCTCGAGACGATCAAACGAACGAGTCACTTCATACGTGCGAAGAGCGGTCAGGCTATCGCCGATCCAGGTGAGATCGTCGGCAAAGCGGTGGAAGGTTCCGAAAAGAGCTCGATCCGGGAAAAAATTAATCGGGTGAGGAGCAAGAGGTCCCATGCCACAGAGATTTAAAACCAAAACGGCGCGACCTTGCTGGCATTCGGATTTGATCCAAGCGATATGAGTATGGAGTTGTTTACTTCCTTCATCCCATAAGGCGACGGTGACAGGAAGGGATGAATTTGCTTTTTCTTTTCGGGAACGAATTAAGACGCCGACATTGGCAAGGCTTGGTTGCGTCCACCAAAAGGAGAGATCGATTTCAAACTCATCCATGACGCTCTTTTTTTGAAGCATTCGGGGATTGAGGGGAGTCTCGACTCGATGGGCAAAAACTTGTTCTTTGAGCCACTTCTTGGCGCGGGTGAGACGTTTTTCGGATGGAAAACGATGGCGTGCTTCGTAGGCTCCTTGAAGTTTCTCGAGATTCGCATCATAGATAAATTGAGCGTTTTTGATTTCGCCGCGAATTTGACCGGATTTCGTGCACCACGCTTTTTTAGGCGAAATGCTTTCCGTGGGAGTCAAATCTCCTTCCGCTTTACGTCCGAGAAGGTGTTTGGAGAAAAATCGGGCGGCGGCTTGAGCGAGAGCAGGGGTATAGAAATGAGTCGCATCATCTTCCACGAGCTCGAGTTTACTGGAAGATCCTTTTCCAAAAAGATCCCAAATCCGTCTGGAACGAGAAACAGTTCGGCGAGTTCCTTCAATCGGAAAGAAGTCTGAAGTGACGGCGAGAATACAGACCGGTTTGGGAGCCATCGCGAGGAGAAAATCTTCGTGATCGTATCCGGCGCTTGTAAATCCGGGGAGAATTTGTTCGGCATCTTGCGGTTGTCCCGTCGGAAGATAAGAGGCACGACTCATAATAAAAGTCGCGGGGGCCGCTGCGGCAATCCGTGGGTCTGCCAACATGACGAGACTTGTTTGTAATCCTCCGCCGGAATTCCCTGTCACGCCAATCTTCTTTGGATCAACCTCAGGGCGAGTGAGAAGATAATCGATTGCCCGCATCGCATCGTGAAGGAAATAGCGTGCGATTGTTTCTCCGAAGAGACGACAAGGAATCCCGGAAAATTCGTGTTCCGTCGTGCATCCCGCCACCAGTGATTTTTGAAGTTCTGGATCGTAAAATCCGAGGCGTTCTCCTTGACCGGGAGGATCGATCGCTAAAACAATGAGTCCTGCACGGACCAATGTTTCGCAGGCGGCCAAGTATTCGGGATGATGTTTTCCTTCGAGATGATGACCGCAAAGAAAAAGGACTGCGCCGCACTTTTTTGTTTCGTAGTGAGGCATGTAAAGATTTGCCGTCACGTAGTGACGCGGTCTCGACTCAAAAATAATTCGTTCGAGGTCAAATCTCTTCCCTTCGACCCGGCCAATCGTTTGTGCATTGAGCGGCGTTTCGAAAGAAGGAAGATCTCCCAGACTTTTTAAAAAGAATGAGCGAATTTCCGTTTGTCGTTTTTTGACCTCTTGAGATGATTTTAAATCATCGCGCGCCTGATCTCCTTTTTCGAAACAAAGACGAGAGCGTTCGAAGACGTGATCCCGAAGTTGATTTCCCGGATGAGTGGGATAGAGGACGAATTTTTCGAGATCGAAGAGCATTCGCGGTGATTATTTGAGTTCCGATAAGCGAATCGCTTCGGGACGAAGCGTGACGAGCTTTCCAATATCGACCTGTTGGTGAGTCGCAATCGATTGATTCGCCGCAATCCCAATGAGGGCCGAGGCCGCCCCTTGTTCGTAACGGGCACCGCGGCTAAAAGGATCGGGTTCGGAGTTTTGTCCAAAAATATCGCGTTGAATCAGAGGATCTGCTCCTCCATGACTTCCGCCTGTTTTTGGAACTTCAATGATTTCAACGGGCTTAAAGAGAGGCATGAATTTAATGCGATAGGGCTCATTCGATATGCTGGCGTATTGAGCGGCGAATTCCTCATCACTTTGTCCGATGATAATATGAGGGCGAAGAACTTCTTCGTATTCAATTCGTCCTTTATCGCCGGTAAAATTCACGCGGAACCCTTCCCAAGGACAGTATGTATTGAGGCTATAGTTTAAAGTTGTCCCGCTTCTATATTTAACGATGACGGACATTGTATCTTCGATATCGATTCCATCTCGGAAGATATTTCGATCACGGAGGTAGCCCGTTTCTTTTTCGGCATCGAGATAAAGGCCTTTTGAATTTTCATTTTCACTGAGATCGAGTCGGAAGGGGTCGTCTTTAGCGGCTTCGACGCCGGTATAACGTTCATACTGAGTCAGTTTTTCATCGCCGCGAGCAATCGCATTTTTCTTTCCATAAAATACGAGATCCCCTTGGGCATAGACGTTTTTAGGAATGGAATCGATCCACCAATTGACCAGGTCGAAATGGTGAGTCGATTTATGAACGAGAAGTCCGCCGGAAGAAGCTTTGTCGCTATGCCAGCGACGATAGTAATCGGCCCCGTGGGAGGTATCCAAAAGGTATTCCATTTGGACGTGATGGATTTTTCCGATTTTACCATCTCGAAGAAGTTCGCGGACTTTTGTAATTCCGGGGCTCCAGCGCATATTGAATGTCACTCGCACATCGCGGCCGCTTTTTTCCACGGCTTCGAGAATCGCGCGACATTTTTCAGCATCGGTGGTCATCGGCTTTTCGCAAATGACATCATAGCCTTTATTCGCACTGCGGATAATATACTCGTGATGGGTCGCATCGGTCGTACAGACAATGACAGCGTCAGGCTTCACTTCATCGAGCATCCGATCAAAGTCATTCGCGAGATAAGTCTTAATTTCGCCCGCGTAATTATAATCTTTGGCAAGGCGATGACGATGGTAGTCCATTCGGGTTTGGCTGAGATCGCAGAGGGCAACCAGCTCACAAGTCTCTCGGAAATCCCGAACGATGGGGTCAATAAATCCAACAATACGACCGCCTGTTCCCACTGCCACGTAACGTTTTCTTTTCATAAATTTGATCAACTACTTTCGTAAGGATGTGTAAATTAAAGAAACAACTTTAAAGTAAAGTAATTTCATCTCGTCTTTTGTCAAATCAATATCCTTGCCTTTTTATTTTCATTAAAATGCTATTAATGTGTTTATTATAAACAGCTTAAGTGAATTAAAGAGATATCGTGAACAGGTAAACGAATTTATAAAAATAGAATTCACATTTAAATAAAGTGGAATGAGAAGTTTTTCTTTGAGTCTTCAAGTCATGGAGAATTTCCAGCAGCGCGCTGTAATTTTAATAAGAACGAGCGGGTCCGGTGGACTCACGGATAACGAGATGACTGGAGCAAGAATAGGTGGAGGAAGGGTCCCAATTTTTTGTCCCGATTCGTTTTAAAAAGCACTCAACGGCTTTTTTGGTGATTTCGGCGTAGGGAGCACGGATGGTTGTCAGAGAGACGGGAAGGATTTCAGAGACGGAAATATCATCCATCCCGACGATGGAGAGCTGTGAGGGAATGGAGACATGATAATCGAAGCACGCTCTCATCATTCCGATGGCCCACATATCATTAAAAGCGATCATCGCCGTAGGTCTCTCCTCGGAACGGGTTTGAGAAAGATATTTTCCAAAACAATTTCGGACCTCCATCCAATTTGCGGCGGGTTCGATTTCCAGTTCGGGGAAAGGCTGAAGCTCATGGATCTGAAGGGCATTCGCGAAGCATTCCATGCGGGAATTTCGGATCGGCGCGTTTTTATCTCCTCCCACAAAAGCGATTTTTTGATGTCCGAGTTTGACGAGATAATTGACTGCTTCAATCAGCCCGGGGCGCGTATCGACATCGATGGAGTCGAAAAATGGATTGGTTTGGTTGGAGTCGATAAGGACGACGGGACGATGAGTTTTATGAAGTTCTTGAAACAAAGCATTCATCTCTGGCGATTCCGAGTAAGCGAAGCCAATAATTCCGTCGACATGGCGATCTAACATTTTCTGAAAAGTTTTAAAGGTCGACGATTCGATTTTTTTATAAGTCTCTTCAATGAGCATTGCATATCCATGTTCCCGTAGTTCTTCGCCCATGAGACGGCAAAAGAGAGTGAAGTAGGGATTGAGAAAGTCAGAAACAATGAGGCCGACAGTATTAAACTTTCCGGTATTGAGGGCGCGAGCGATCGAGTTTGCTTTATAATTCAGCTCCTGAGCACATCGCAGCACCCGACTTTTGGTCTCTGCCGAGGCCCAAGAGTGTTCGCTGTTGTTTAAAATTTCCGAAACAGTGCTTGAAGCGACTCCTGCGAGTCGGGCTACATCTTGAATACGAGCGCGTGCCATAATAAGAGAATAATACGAATCCTTTCGTTAAGAGTATTTAATAAGAGAGCTTAAGTCGAGTTTTTTCTTGCATTACGAAACGTTTCGTATATCTTATTTTCAAATGAAAGACGCCAAGACTAAAAAAATGGCATTTACTTCGAATGCGGATTCTCGAGGAGAAATCGAAAGCTTTGAGGGTCGACTTTCATTGTTAAGTCGAATTCAAGAAAAACTCATTTTTCGGAAGAATCGCCCCACCAAAGGGGGCGATAATGGGATTTATAAGCGTTATAAGCATCCCGTTTTAACTGCGTCTCATGTTCCGATTTTCTGGCGCTACGATCTGAATCAAAAATCGAATCCATTTTTACAGGAAAGACTGGGCGTGAATGCCGTTTTTAATCCAGGAGCGATCTCCTGGAAGGGACGATTCCTATTGGTCTGTCGGGTCGAAGGGGTGGATCGGAAATCGTTTTTTGCGGTGGCGGAAAGTCCGAACGGAATCGATCAGTTTCAGTTTTGGGATTGCCCGGTCACGATGCCCGAGGGGAAGAATCCGGATATTAATATTTATGACATGCGTTTAACGGCGCATGAGGATGGTTGGATTTACGGATTATTTTGCACGGAACGAAAAGATCCTTCTGCAAAAAGAGGGGATACCTCCAGCGCGATTGCCGGATGCGGAATTGCTCGGACTCGAGATTTCAAAAAATGGGAACGTCTTCCGGATTTGAAGACGCCGTCCCAACAGCAAAGAAATGTTGTTCTGCATCCTGAATTTATAAAGGGAAGCTACGCCTTGTATACGCGACCGCAGGATCGCTTCATTGAGGCGGGAAAAGGCGGGGGAATCGGCTGGGCTCTGGTGACGGATATGACTCGGGCGAAAAGCAATCGGGAGATTATTTTAGATCCCAAAGTTTATCACACCATTAAAGAAGTCAAAAATGGAGCTGGAGCTCCTCCGATTAAAACTTCCAAGGGATGGCTTCATATTGCGCATGGAGTGAGAAATACGGCGGCAGGATTGAGATATGTTCTCTATGCATTTCTTTGCGATTTAAATGATCCTTCGAAAGTCATTGCGAGACCGGGAGGTCATTTGATTGCCCCCGAAGGAGAAGAGAGAATCGGCGATGTCTCGAATGTTGTTTTTTGTAATGGGGTTATCGCTCTCCCGGATGGACGTCTTCATATCTATTACGCTTCTTCGGATACGCGAATTCATGTGGCGACGAGTACCGTTTGGGTCCGCCACCGTGC
>JAZKBH010000205.1:697-5339 GCA_040388725.1 Verrucomicrobiota bacterium | reverse complement strand
GAGTACCGTTTCAAGAATGCTCTCTTACGTGCGGGGGACTCCTGAAGATCTGCTTCGTTCCGCGGCCTGTGTGGAACAGAGAAAATTCCTGATTTCTAAGAATATCGATTTATGGGAGAGCGGGATTTTTAAAAAATATCCCAAAAAATTTTAATCGAAAAAACAAAATTCTACATGAATTGAAATAAACCGGAGAAATGGATGAAAAAAAATATTCTAATTATAGTCGCTCTTTCGACTTTCGAAATCACTTCGATTTTTGGAACAGTTATTTTTAGTGAAAACTTTGATGGATCTTCCTATTCAGATAATCAAACGATTTCGAACGGAACTTCTGTCAATAGTGCGTATGGAAAAACGGTTTATGCCTCTGGAGGTTCGGGATCAACTGTGATTTCGACTGCGAACGAATTGTCGGGAACCCGATCCCTTCAAGAATCAAGTGATGTGAGTGGTTCGAACACGGCTCAAACAAGTTTCGATTTCGGAACGGGTCCCGGAGTATTGGCGAACACGACCTCCGCGATTGATGTTAATTTTGCTTTTAACCTGACGAGTTTGAGTAATGGTGTCGGCGTTCTCGTTCGAGACTCCAGTGGAAATAATGCAGGGTACGTCACATTGGGTGGAAGCACGGGAAATGTGAGAGTTGTGAATAATGGTAGTTTCAGCAATTTATACACCCTGAGCGCAACGACGTGGTATTATTTAGATCTTCAACTTTCAAGCGCGGCGTCAGGAGGAACGACCTATACGGTTTCTATTCTCGACTCCACCAACTCCACGATTCTTGCGACGACAACGGGTGTTTTTGGAAATACAGCCACGACCGGGATCTATCAGTATCTGACGATTTACGATATGAATTCAGGAGGGTCATCGAATGTTTATAATTATTTCGATAACATTACCGTTCAAACCATTCCGGAGCCCGCCGTTTTTGCCTGTTTAATCCTTGGAATTTGTTTTGTCGGTCGATATCGCCGTCCTGACATGATGGCGTAGAAAAATTAAAACAAAAACGGTTCTTGATTTTTAAATGTTTTGAATTCTCAAGAGATCATGATTTTCAGAAATATTAGTTTTCGGAGGAATTTACTTTATGAAAAAAATCTTAGGAATCTTTGGCCGAAATTTAAAATTAAGTGAAATCCTATTTTTGAAAATGAGGTTTCCAAAAATCGGCCTTTTCATTTTTGTTTTTCAGTTCCTTGACCTCTCCGCTTTGTGGGCTTTACAGGATACATCTTCCAATACAGACGATCAACGTTTTCTCTCGGGGATTGATACTCTTCCCGTTGCCAACAACACCTCTACGTTTATTGGAAAAGGATATGACTGGTCATCGGTCGGTTGGATTCGGGAGGCAGGTACGGCGAATGGGTTCATGAACATGACCCTTCTCACGCCAAGAAACATTGGAAGCGCGAGGCATTGGCATCCGGCGAATGGAGATGTCCTTCATTTTTTTAATGGGACTTCGGTAATCACGGTCACGGCGGGAGTCAGTGCCTATCACGAAGATCTTTCGGATCTTTATCTGGGAACTCTGCAAACCGCCGTGAGTAATAACTCTGGTCTCTCGATCTCCCGGATTTTGGATGTGTCCAGTAATAATTATGCGGGAATGCAAATTTTTCAGCTGGGAAATGATCTTGCGACCGGCACGGGAATGGCGATTTCCACGGCGCATATCATAAATCCGGGTGACTACGGTTACCGTATTCACGATGGGAATGGTAATGATCTGGGGCCTGCGGATGAGTTTTACCGAGGAGATCTTTTTTACAGGGCGACGGGAAGTGATACCTGGACTCAGGAAGATGGAGGAGATTCAGGAAGTCCCACCTTCATTGCTTATAAAGGAGAATTGACCTACGCAGGGTCGGTTTATGGAAGTGGTCAATCGAGTACGGTTCTATGGGATGGAACCTCTGCGCATGTGGATCCCACGATTGCGATGAATGCGTCGATTGCCAATACCGGTTATGCGCTTCGTTGGACTATTTACGATATTCCTGAGGATGCAGCGAACACCGCAAATGTTTGGTCGGGAACAACGGCGGCGGCAGGAAATATTTCTTCGGGAGGAAATTGGTCGAAAGGGGCGATGGAAAACAACAAGCCGGTCGTCTTTGATTCGAGTGTCGCGAATATTCAAACGAGTGTAAATATCGACTCAGATCAAAGTGTCCGTGGTATTCTTTTTCGTTCGAATGCCGGACCGAGTGGTTTTACGTTCAGCGGTTCGGGACTTCTTTCGATTGATCGCACCGGAATTCGAAATGAAGATACAAATACGCAGACGTTTAATAATAATATTAAATTGCTCGGTTCCCAAAATTGGGAGGCCGTGAATGGAAATCTTGTTTTCAATGGAAACATTAATACCGGAACAGATAACACCACCCGGCTAGCTCTGGTTGTTCAGGGAGATAAAAATACGACAATCTCGGGAGCCATTACGGGAACCGGTTATTTAGGGAAGGATGATAACGGGACTCTGATTTTAAGCGGGGCTAATACCTATACGGGGGGAACCTTTATTCATACGGGGACGATTCAAGTCGCCGCAGGACATAACAATGTGCTCTCTTCGAGCTCGATCATTAATTTTGATACTTCCAACACAGCCGTTTTGGATCTCAACAATACGACGCAGACCGTGGGAGAAGTTCGCTCACTCTATGATGGAACGGGAGTGATTAAAATTGGGACGGGCTCGCTGACCACAGGAGGAGCTCAAAGTGAGAGTTCGTATGCAGGAACTTTTGAGGGGTCGGGCACATTGATTAAACAAGGGGGCGCGAAATGGACTCTGACCGGAAATAGCAGCAATTTTTCAGGAACAGTTCGGATTCAAGGAGGAGCTCTGAATGTAATGAATACCGTCGGGAGTGCAACGGGGAGCGGGAACGTCATTTTGGAAGGAGGAATCCTTTCCGGATCCGGTTATATCGCAGGAAATGTCGTCTTGAAGAGTTGGAATAAACTCTATGCGGGAGATTATTCTAAAACAGGAACGGTGGATGGGATAGGCACTTTGACGGTGGGCGGTGGCTTGACTTGGAATTCAGACACGAATTTTCGATTTGATCTAGGTGCTGGTGGGTTGTCGGATCGTTTGGATTTGGGAACGACGATGTTTGATAAGGGAAGTGGTGGAAATAATTTTAAATTTACATTCTATGACGCGGGAGTGACGGCAGGAACGTACGATTTGGTTAAATTTGGGAGTACCGATTTTTCCGTAGGAGATTTTAGTTACGATTCCTCGATGAACGGCTTCTCCGGTTATTTCTCTCTCGATTCGAACAACCTCTATTTCACGGTCACAGCGGTTCCGGAGCCTTCAACTTGGCTGATGATGGGTTTAATGGTTTTTGTCGTCTGTTTTCACGATCAAAAAAGAAAATTAAAAGTATGAAATTCCTTATTAAAGAAAAATATTTCTCTATTTTTATTCCGAGTCTCCTTTTTTTGATTCTGGGATCCTCTTCATCCTTTGCGATTCTGACGAATTCTTCAGGAACCGATGATCAACGCTTTTTATCTTGGGATGGCAATGATGTTCCTACGGAAAATAAGTCATCATCCTTCGTGGGAGCAGGCTATGATTGGTCGGGGGTGGGATGGATTCGAGATTACCAGAGTCAAGGAGGATTAGGAAGTCATACGGGTTTCATGAATTTTGCGATGCTGACGCCACGCGATTTTGGAAGTGCGCGACATTACAAACCGATTGCAGGGGATACGGTTCATCTTTTTAATGGGACGAATGTCATTGATGAAAAGGTGAGTGGAATCGCTTATGCCGGAAAGTATGATCAAACTGCCAATGATCTTTATATGGGTTCCCTACAGACGGCTGTGGGTTATAATTCAGGAACTGAAATTTATCGGATTTTAGATGTTTCCAGTAACAATTATCTCGGAATGCAAGTTTTGGTCACGGGAAACGATCTCAATACGGCGACCGGACTGTCAGTGGCTACAGCGCATATCATTAAATATCCCTTTAGTGGTACAGATCAAGAATTTCCTAAGGGTTATCTATACTACCTCGCCAGTGAGGGGGATACATGGGTCGATCAACAGGGCGGAGATTCGGGAAGCCCTACATTTATTGCCTATAATGGACAATTGACGTACGCGGGGGCTTGTTATTCCTATGGAATCTCAAGTACCGTACTTTGGGATGGGCAAAATGCGAGCACGGTCCATGACACGGATCCCTCCATTCTGATGAATTCATCCCTTGTTAATTCAGGGTATGCGCTTCGATGGACAGTTTACGATGAGCCCGGAGATCCGGCGAATACGGCGAATGTATGGTCAGGAACCAACAGCGGAAATGGAAATATATCCGCCGGTGGAAATTGGAACAAAGGGACGATGGAGAATAATAAGCCGGTTGTGTTTGATTCGAGTATTTCGAATATAAAAACTTCGGTAAATATCGATTCGGATCAAAGTGTTCGGGGGATTTTATTTCGATCCAACTCTGGGCCGAACGGCTTTACATTTAGTGGTTCAGGGACTCTGTCGATTGATCGGACTGGAATTCGTAACGAAGACACGAATACCCAGACTTTCAATAATAACATTATCAATTGTTAAATCGGATACTCCGGATTCTGCA
>JAZKBH010000205.1:0-687 GCA_040388725.1 Verrucomicrobiota bacterium | reverse complement strand
TTCTCGGCTCCCAAAATTGGGAAGCCGCCAATGGAGATCTCATTTTTAATGGGAACATTGATACAGGATCCGGGACAAAAGTTCTCAGTGATCAAGATACGGTGGCCGATATTATTGGGCATACTTCGCGAATGACTTTGGTCATTCAAGGAGATAAAAATACAACGATTAACGGAGCAATTACAGGAACGGGAGCATTAGGGAAAGATGACATGGGGACTTTGACCCTGAGTGGAGCGAATACTTACTCCGGTGGAACATTTATTCATACGGGAACAATTCAGGTTGTGGCAGGGCATAATAACGTTCTTTCACAAAACTCCGTTATTAATTTTGATACATCCAACCCAGCGATATTGGACTTAAACAATACCACGCAAACGGTGGGGGATATCCGCTCCGTTAATGATGGAAAAGGCGTGATTAAAATTGGAACAGGGTCTTTAACCACAGGGGGGACTCAATTAGAAACTCTTTATGCAGGAACCTTTGAAGGATCGGGATCGATCATTAAAAAGGGAGGAGCTAAATGGACGCTGACAGGGGACAGTAGTAATTTTTCTGGAACCGTACGGATTCAGGGAGGAGCTCTGAATGTGATGAATACCGTCGGGAGTGCAACAGGGACAGGAAACGTCATTTTGGAAGGAGGAATCCTTTCCGGATCCGGTTATATCGCAGGAAATG
>JAZKBH010000204.1:0-4822 GCA_040388725.1 Verrucomicrobiota bacterium | reverse complement strand
ATCGAAGGGACAGCCGACATGAGAAGACGAGCGGTCGCTAAATTGAAAAGGGGAAAACCCATCGCCGCAGTTCCTTGGAGAAGGACGATGCTTCCTAGATTTAAAGGAAGGATGTGGGCGGCGACGAGACTCCAGGAAGAAAAATGAGTGATTGCCATCCATGTTCCAAAAATGAGAGCGGGCTTGCTTCCGGTTCGATCGATAATCGTCCCCGCGATGTATTGAACAAAAATCGTCAATGCCGCGCAGAAGGCGAGAAAGGAGAGAACGAAGGAAGAATCTTTTCCTAAGTGATCCTTCAATAAAGGAACCCAAAAAAGTCCGCTTCCCGCCGAGGCGGCGCAGACAATGACATTCATTACGACGATCTTGTTAAAGGGGGCGTAGGAGAGAAGCTCTTTCCACGGAACAGGCTCCATGCTCTTCGATTGATGCGGGACCGGGATATCCGGAATTCGTTTAAGAAAGCGAATACTCACGTAACCCATGAGCGTCGCAAAAAAGAAAACGCCGGCAAATCCAAGAAGGTGTGAGTGGAAGTGGAGCCATGCGGAGACGGCAATCGTCGAAACCAATCCCGCAATCGATCCGGTCATTTGATCGGTGGCGAGAAAGCGTCCCCGAACATTTTCGGGTATCAATTGACTGATCCAAGGCATAAACCCGCACATCGAAATCCCCCGGGAAATATTATAACCAATCAGAAAAAAGATCGCCAAAATCATTCGCGTGCTGATATCGAACGTCGAAGGAAGAAGCGCAACCAGCATCATCCCTGCGCAAAAAACGGTTCGAATTCTCCAACCGTTCAAAACGAATCGTCGATAACCCGTTCGCTCGACATGGCGCGAGGCGGGGATTTGAAGGATCATCAAAAGAGGGGCGAGTGAAGTGACAATTCCCAAAACCGTCACGCTCGCACCCATCTCCTTGAAGAAAAGAATCATCGGCACGCCGAGGATTGTTCCGAAGGAAGCCGTGTTGAAAAACTGAAAATAAAACGAGTTCCTCGCCCCGGGAGGGAAGTGGTCGTTGGGTTGGTTTTCCTCCACAGATTCGCTCATGGCGATCACTCTTTAGGACGCATCAAGGGGAAGAGAATGACATCACGGATTGACTCTGCTCCAGTCAGCATCATCACGAGTCGATCGATCCCGATGCCGATCCCCCCCGCAGGTGGCATTCCATGTTCCAGAGCGAGAAGGAAATCTTCATCGAGTTTTTGCGTCTCTTCGCCCGCTTGATGTTCCAACCGTTCCCGTTGAACGATAGGATCATTGAGTTCACTGTACCCAGGAGAGATCTCTTGTCCGTTGATGATGAGTTCAAAAACATCGACGAGGTTCGGATTCTCAACGTTTTGTTTGGCTAAAGGAACGAGCTCCTTCGGAAGGTGAGTGACGAAGAGAGGATTGATCGATTTGGCTTCGACGAGCTTTTCGAAGACTTGATTCGTAATCTCAAAGTCTTCCATGGCTGGAGAAATTTCTAATCCGAGTGATTTCGCTTTTTCACGGCGTTGATCGGGAGTGAGTTCAAACCAATCGGCTCCGGCCGCATCCTTAATACAATCGTGATACCGTTTGCGAGGCCATGGACGGGTGAGGTCGATCCGAGGTTCTCCTTTTTTCTCCTCTTGATTCCAACTCGTCTCCATATCGAGGGGAGCGCCGACTTGGAGCGATCCAACGACCTTTTGCGCCACGGTGGTGATCAACTCTTCGACGAGATCGGCCATCTTTTCAAAATCGGCATACGCCCAATAACATTCGAGCATGGTAAACTCGGGATTGTGCTTACGTGAAATTCCTTCATTGCGGAAATTTCGATTCACCTCGAAGACTTTATCAAAGCCACCGACGAGAAGGCGTTTCAGATAAAGCTCAGGAGCAATTCTCATATAAAGATCAATGTTCAGCGCATTATGATGCGTCACAAAAGGCTGGGCCGCAGCACCGCCGGGGACGGATTGCATCATCGGCGTTTCGACTTCCATGAAGCCTTTATTTTCTAAAAAGGAACGGATTTCGCGAACGACCTGGCTGCGCTGAGTGAGCGTGCGGCGAACGACCGGATTGCTCATGAGATCGAGATAGCGTTGACGATAGCGTTGTTCGACATCCGAAAGTCCATGCCACTTACTCGGCATCGGACGGAGGGCCTTGCTCAACATTTCAACGCGAGTGACCTTGATTGTTTTTTCTCCCGACTTCGAGGTGAAAAGATTTCCTTCAACGCCAATGAAGTCACCGAGATCAAAGCGTTTGAAGTGGTCGAAAGAATCACCAAGAGTCTCTTTTTTGGCGTAAATTTGAATACGGCCTGTGCCATCAAGAATGTGACCGAAAAGACTTTTTCCCATTTCACGAAGGGAAACGAGACGACCTGCGGCACGAACTTGTTTTTCTTCGACGTAGTTGGCGACAATCGAGGAGCTGGTTTCGACGTTTTCAAACGATTTTCCAAAGGGATCAATCCCGAGATCCTTCCATGTTTGAATCTTATCCCGACGAAGTTGCAACAGTTCACTAGTCTCTTCACTCATAGGGGAGAGTGATTAGCGTTCATATCTCATCTGACGATGAAATTTTGGAAGAGAAGATCGATCGGGGTTTAACCGCCAAGGGAAAGACAAAGAACGCCAAGAAAAATTCAGATCATAAATTATGGATCTCAGAAATCTAAATTTCGTTGTTTAATCCTGGATCTTGCATTAGGAAGTTTGAAACTTGGAGGGACGAGCGCTGAGAGTCCTTGATTTTGAGCGGCAGTGGATAGTGATTTAAAAACTCTTGGCGTTCTTTGTCTTTCCCTTGGCGGTTCATTTTGTTTTTTCTTGACTGTTATCCAGAAGAATAACATTATCCAAATGAATTACAAAAATTATGAGACCTTCTTCTGTTCACCGTCAGCAAATGATCTTGGAGTTTATTGAAAACTACCAAGGGGAAAATTTACGACCTCCGACGGTTCGTGAGATTCAAGCGCATTGCAAGTTTAAGAGTCCCCGGGCCGTGACTTACTTTTTGGAAAAGCTCGAAGAAGCCAAGAAGGTGATTCGCCAAACGAAGGCTCGCGGAATCTTTCTTGCCGAACAGCCGAAACCCAAACCGGTCGAGCGTTTGGTCCAAATTCCACTTTTTTCAGGGATTCCTGCCGGTTTAACTGATCCTTTGAGTGCAGAACCCGATGGAATGTTCGATCTTTCTCCTCACTCCTTAGGTGTGCGCTCTCCTGAAAAGGCATTTGCCGTTCGCGTCCGAGGCGAAAGCATGATCGGCGCCGGAATTCTCTCAGGCGACATCGTGATTTTGGAACAAAAAGAAGCGAAAGTCGGAGACATTGTTGCTGCGCTCATGGATGGTGAAAATACATTGAAGCGTTTGATCAAAAAAGGATCTAAGTACTTCCTCAAAGCGGAAAATCCTCTGTATCCTCAGTTAGAACCTGTTGAGGCTCTCTCTGTCCAAGGTGTTCTCGTCGGAGTTGTTCGTACCTTTGCTTAAGATTTGAAGCCTCACACAGAGACACAAAGCCACAGAAGAAGAGTTTATCCGCAGATTAAAGAAGATTACACCGATTTTAAGATTTCGGTTCTAAATACAGTAAAAGAAAGTTTCTTGCCTTTAAACCCAAGCCATTGTCTTTGAAATCTGCGTCCTTCTGCATTAATCGGCGGATAGTCTTACTCTTCTATGCCTCCGTGTCTTCTCGTCACGCCGAAGTGCTTTGACGAAGGAGGATGTGTGAGAACTGTCTTTTTTGTGTTTCTTGATCTTCGGGTTTGATTAAATTCAAGATCGAGTTCAAAGTAGCTTTCCTATGGCGTGGATGCCCGAATACTCATCATCGAAACCTCTCTTCTATTTGGGAGATCGTCCAATCTCTGCGACTGTTTTTCTGATCGCTCTTCATGTGGTCGGTTTACTTTTTATGTCTTTGGCTCTGACCCTCGGTCATTCGGATTGGACGAGTCCATTGGTTTTTTCGAGTCTTCAAGTTTTAGAAAAAAAATACATTTGGCAGTGGGTCACGTACGCCTTTTTGAATACTCCGACCTTTGCCTTTTTATTTGATATGTTCATTCTTTATAGCTTTGGAAAGCCGTTGGAAGAATCTCTCGGTCTCAAACGTTTTCTCGCCTTTTATTTTGCGCTCGTCGTCACGGGCCCCATTCTTTTTACGGTGATGGCCCCCTGGTATCCGGTAGCCTTAGAAGGAGCTCTCTCCGTTCACTTTGGTCTGGTGATCGCGGTCGCTTTGCTTTTTCCTGAGTCAGAAGTTTTCTTTTTCCGGATGCCGTTGCGAACGGTTACTTGGATTCTTTTTGCGCTCTATACCCTTCAGTTTTTAGCCACACGAAACATGTCTGAGCTCTTTCACTTCTGGTTGACCTCTGCCGCCGCATGGATAGCGGTTCATCTCTTTCAAGGAGAAGGATTCACGTGGTTCTCGGATTTGAAAACGAAGCTTTACGCGAAAAAGCATCAGATCAAGGTCGTTAAAGAAACAGAGAAAGCGAATAAGGAAGCGACCGATTTGGATGCGGTGTTAGAAAAAATTTCTCGAAGTGGGATCAGTAGTCTTTCCGATCGCGAGAAACAGTTTTTAGAGAAGGCTCGCCAAGATCTTTTGAAAAAAGAGACTCGGTAATTTGTTTTTTACATTTATTGCATCTAAATGGGAGGGGCGAGCTCCCGCGAGTCCAACATTCCGCACCACGCAAAAATTGTGCAAATCTCGTTTCTTATTGAGATCAACTGGCAGCTTTTTTCATTGAACCCAATTCCTAAAAGACAAATTCCTTTTGTTTTAATTTATC
>JAZKBH010000203.1:7919-9981 GCA_040388725.1 Verrucomicrobiota bacterium | reverse complement strand
TTAGAAATCATTGTATTTGGCTTTGTAAGTCCATGATATTTGAACGTTGTCTAAGTGGTGACACCTTGAAAGAATTCCGGCATTGCTTTTTCCTCTTTGATCGATGATTTATCAAAAAGTTTGATGACCGAACGACGTCCCATCTCCACATAGTCACACATGATCGAAGAAATTTTCAACGCTTTCACGCCAGACTCTCCCATTCCTGAGAGAAGTCCGATTTTACCAGGACATTCTAAACCCTGGAGTTGGATCTCTTTATAGATCAAAGTTGCAACGTTATCTTCAGGACAAAAAATGGCGACCCGTTCCTTCGCCTTTTTCAGCCCTTCCACCAATGCCCGTCTCTCGGGAGGAGTCGATGCAGAAAAGAGATCTTCTTTCGCGATGGGCAATCCAAGCGACTCCGCAGCCTCCTGAATACTCGCCACCTGCTGATCGATCGCTTCATTCCCGATAAAAGGAATCGCAATCACCACACGCTTAAACCCTCTTCCATGCAAATGCGCCAATATCTTAAAGGCAGCCATTCGAAAATCGATGGAAAGACTCTTCAACGCTTTAATCTTCGTCTCTCGCCCGACGATCACCGCGCGAGAGAGTTCCTCTTGAAAAGGAGCCAAGGCTTCATCCTTCCAAAGATCATCCAGAATAACCGCCGAATAATTGTCCTTCTGATTTTTGAAAAAGAGCTCCAACGATTTGATCTGTTCCTTCACCTCTCCAAATTGCGGCGGATAATCCATGGATGGATGATGAACGAGGTGCTCATGACGATAGAGCAGCGTCCCTCTCCCCAATCGTTCGCATTCTTTGGTGATGCCGATCAATTGATCCCGCGCAACAAAGAACCAATTTTCCATGTTTTTATAGAGGCAAGCGATCGGGAGATTTCGAGTGGCGAAGGCTTCCCCTTCTTTTAAATAAAATCGCCCATTAATTTCATGCGCGACCAGTTTCCCCTCGGAAACCAGTTTTTGAAGTAAGCGATAGGCAGCGCTTGGAGAGACGTCGAAGTCTTGAGCCAATTGACGGGTCGGAGGAAGAGGAGATTTGATATCCCAATTCTTCAAGTCGAGATTGAGAATTTCACTTTGGAGTTCCTCGATCCCTTTTCCTTGAAGACTTAATTTTTGTTTCACGATGTTTCAGTTAATCATTTTCAGGAATTGTTTCAACCCTGATTTTCTATGAAATGCTTTCATCTCAATCCGTTTTTCAATTCCTCATCCTTCGCCAGTTTCAGAGATAAAATTCCCCTGTTTTACGAGGATAACTCACTACTCCGCTCCCAAGGGAGCGAAAACAAATGTCGGCACACAAAATGCTTTGTTGAAACATAAAAATTATGTTCAACAACCAAACTGGATTTCTCATTGATATGGACGGCGTTATTTACCGGGAGAATCATTTGATCCCGGGCGCCTTGGAATGGGTTGCACTCATGCAAAAGAATTCCATTCCTTTCATCTTTCTCACCAACAACTCTGCTCCGACTCCGGATGATCTCGCGATCAAACTGAAGCATCTCGGAATTCCAAATCTTACAGAAAAGCATTTCTATACGTCAGCCCTCAATACCGCTGACTTTCTGTCGGAAACCCATCCGATGTGCACCGCTTTCCCCATTGGTGAAGCAGGACTAAGCGCCGCTCTTCAAAACAAAAAAATCCCGAACGATCAACTCCATCCTCAATATGTGGTGGTCGGCGAGGGAAATCCGACGCTGGAAAAGCTTAATAAAGCGCATGAGCTCATCGAAAAAGGAGCCCGACTCATCGTCACGAATCCGGACAACTGGTGTCCCGTCGGCGCTGACAAAACTCGTCCAGGCGCAGGAGCCTTAGCCGCTTATCTCGAAGCGAGCACCGGCCAACGCGGTTATTACTTAGGAAAGCCGAATCCCTATATGTTTGCCCAAGCCCGCAAACGCCTCGGAAAAAATGTTTCACGAGTGGTTATGATTGGCGACACCATGGAAACCGATATCCGTGGCGCGATTGAATTAGGAATCGAAGCCTATCTGGTCCTTTCGGGATCAACCCTCCTTGAAGATACTCCT
>JAZKBH010000203.1:7148-7909 GCA_040388725.1 Verrucomicrobiota bacterium | reverse complement strand
GTCAGCGGAAAACCGTCCGATCGAAAAAACAGCCCTGCACTCTCGGCACACTTTACCGCTCGATCTGAAGGCGGCGCGCATGCGTCCCGTTATCATATGGAAAAGCCAACGGCCGAAAGAAGAAAACCTCGTCCTCAAATGGTGAAATAGTCTCGTGAGTGCATTTTTAGAATTTCAAGGACTCGGCTATATTCCGACTGCCGTTCAAACGGTCTCCTATCGAGATCGTCTGCGCATGCGGACAAGAAATCATCGTCCCAGCGCAAGAACTCATATTCCTGCTTTGATTTTGCCGATGCGTTTCCTGCTTCAAAAAAGCGTTAACATCGGCCTCGTCGCTTTTCGTCAAACATGGAAAGCCGCTTTGATTGTCCAAACCCTCATCGCCTCGCTTGTGATTTGCTACTTTTTTGTCCCTCAATCGCATGGAATTTTTCAGGCAATCTCCGATCTCAAAAAATCCGGAGGATTAATCGCGAGTTTTCTTCTGATGGGAGGATTTGTCGGATTACTCTCCGAGTCGATCTCCGTCCTGACAACGACACGTTCCTGGTCGCGTCAAAATACCGAAAACTTTGCCTTTAACTTTATTGTTTTTGGTCTGATGGGAGTTCTCACGGATCTCTTCTATCTCTTGCAATCGCATTGGATCGGATCGGAAGCCTCCTTTAAAATTATCGTGCTTAAAATGATAATTGATCAATTTGTTTGGACTCCGCTTTTTGCCTCTCCCTATCAAGTTATTTCGGGGCATTGGAAAG
>JAZKBH010000203.1:0-7138 GCA_040388725.1 Verrucomicrobiota bacterium | reverse complement strand
TCGCGAAAGTCCTTCTCCCCGTGCTCCTGAGTAATTGGGGATTTTGGATTCCGATGTGTAGTCTGATTTACTGTTTTCCGACTTCCATCCAATTTCCCATCGCCATTTTTTCCGTCAGCCTGTGGGTTCTGTTACTGAATGCCGTGATGAAACAACCGAGAAAAAAACATGAAAAAAAATAAATCGATCGCTCTCATCGGATCTTGGTCCATTGCCTATATTAAACTCGTCGATGAATTTCCTGAAGAAGGAATGAGTGCTGAAATTCTTCAAGAACGCCTGAGCAACGGAGGATCCGCGTACAATACGACCGTTAATATCGCGCGTCTCGACTCTCATATTCCCCTTTACGCAGTCGGAAAAATTGGTTGCGATCTCGATGGAGAATCGATCTTAGATGATCTCAAATCCCATCATATTTCAACGCAATGCATCGAAGCGACCCCCGAACTTCCGACCGGTTATGATGATGTGACTTCGGTTAAAGATACCGCTCGATGCACGCTCTTTCGCCAAAAGGGGGCCAACGATCTTCTTTCTAAAAAAGAGATCGAAGCCCTTCCCTCGAATATTGATTTTCACTATTACTCCTCTTTGATTCAAACTCCCGCCGTGACGCGCGAACTCTTTCAACACTCCAAATCCAAAGGAGCGACGGTCATCGCCAGTTTAAATCGTCAGGAATCGACGCTTCATCAACACTCCTTTATCCCCGCGCTTTCTTCCGTCGATATTCTGGTCCTGGGACTTCGCGAACTTGAAAATCTCATGGATCGAGAAATCCGATCGGATGGAGAAATTGATTCTCAAGCGCTCGCGAGCATTGTCAAAAATTTGATGCATTTGGGAAATTTAAAACAGATGATCGTCATTCATTTTCCCGAGGGTGCGTACGCTTGTACAACCTCCGAAGTGACCTATTGGGAACCGAGCCTTTTCCTCCCTCGCTCCAAAACGGCTTCCACGTACGGAGCCGGCGATGCCTTTAAGGCGGGTTTCATCACGGCCTTCACTCAAGGAGAGGAAATTCAAAACTCACTCCGACTCGGTCATGCCGCCGCCGCTGCTTCGATGATGGATTTAAGCGCTTCCGGTGGTGTTTGGAGTTCTGAAAAATGTCTTCATCTCGAAAGTAAATTTCCTCAGCGTCCGGTTCTGATTTCCCAAGAACTTCATGTATGATTCTGGTCGAACAATATCAAATTTTTGATTCTCCCTCGACCTCTCATTATCGCTACCGACTCGCGGCACGATCGAGAAATCTTCGTTCCTCCCTCATTCCATTTCCTTTACCGAAGTCGACCGGAAAGAGCGGATGGGCTCACGCTTTTCAGCAAGGCCTCCAAGCGGTCAAAAAAAATGCCCCTGCCGCTTTTATTGTTCAAAGCGCCATCGCTTTTCTTGTCATCGCCTACTATGGCATTCCGCTCTCTCGACCCATTTTTGAAAAAATCAAAGAACTCCGGCAGTCCGGCGGATATCCGTTCTGCTTTCTCTTAATGGGAAGTGCCGTCGCCTTTCTCGTGGAATCGCTCCAAATCATCACCCGCCAAAAAGGGCGCTTTCAAAAAGAAAATCGATCCAATTTTATTTTCACTTTTTTAATTTATGGCACTTGGGGCATCTTTACTCAGCAATTTTTTAATTTTCAAAGCCATCTTTTTGAACAGAGTACGGGATTCACCGCAGTCCTTCAAAAAACAAGTATCGATCGTCTCATTTGGGGACCCTTTTTTGCGATTCCTTATCAAATCATTCTGAATACATGGAGAGCTGAAAATTATTCGTTTCAAAAAACGTTCCATAATCTGAAAAATTGGAAGCCGATCGCTGAAAAAGTTTATTTTCCATTGCTTATTACCAATGAAGGCTTTTGGATCCCGATGAATTTACTTCTCTATTGTTTCCCCCTTTCCCTTCAATTTCCGGTTGCAGTTCTTGCTCTCAGTCTTTGGGTCTTGCTTTTAAATACCGTGATCAAACGTTAAAATTTAACCTCCCTTAAACCCATTTATTGCATTGGGACTTTGAAAAAGGGAGGGTCGAGCCTGAGAGACCGTGGCTTTGAGACGTAACAGAGGTACGGCCTCGGAGCCTCGGCCCTCCCGTTCCAATCCACCAAAACGGTTTTGTGTTTTACGTCGTAAAAGTATTTCCAATGCAAGATCCGGGTTAAACCTCATGGAGAGGCAGTTGCCTGCTGACTTTCCCGTTTCCAAAGGCACAGAGCCTGTGCCCCTCCAAGTAATGCATTCAAAGACAATTGGAATAGGGAAAGCAGGAAAAAACAAAAAGGCATTTTTACCGCGGAGGAAACGGAGTTAACGGAGGAAGATTTTTTTGGTTTAAATCAAAATTCAGAAATCTTTTTCCTTTTTTCCTGCTTTCCCCATTCAAAATGTCTTTAAATTTTACAATAAAAAAGGGCCGAGACTTTGCAGTCTCGACCCTTTCGAAGTCTCAAGTTTGAACTTTGAACGAAATCAAAGTTTCAAAATTGCATCCAATGCCTTGCCGGTGTTGTGGATCAACACTTCAGGACAATGTTTATAGAAAGGAACAGGAGGGATCATTTCTGCGCTGACGTAACTCTTATAGCCGATCTTGCGTAACGAACCGACCACTGCGGGCCAGTTGACATCACCGGAAAGAAGGTCACAGAATCCATCGACGCTTCCAACATTGCGACGGTAATCCTTAAAGTGGACGCGCTTGATGCGGCTGCCCAAGATCTCGATCCAATGCTCGGGATATCCCGAGACCAAAACGTTCGCCACGTCAAAATAAGCCCCAACGCGATCACTTCCAAATGAATCGACGAATGATTTCATTTCCAAAGGACTGAGCAAAAATTTATTCCAAACGTTTTCCACACAAATGGTCACCCCATGCTTTTCGGCGAGAGGGATTGCCTCTTGAATCAACTTCTGAGCACGTTCGTAAGCCACATCATAACGAACCACTTCGCAACCCGGGATAAAATCGACACCGACCGATCCGGGAACGACTAAAATGGAATCTGCACCGATTCCCGCCGCGACTTCGATTTGTCGTTTGAGAATGCCTGCCGCTTTTTCGCGAATTTTCGGATCTTCGCTACAACCGTTTGCGCCCCAGTAGAGAAACGTGGTGAGCGATCCGAGATCAAGGCCATGCTTCGCTGCCGTTTGACGAAAGGCTTTGAGATCCGCATCAGACGACTTCAAATTCACCGGACCATCTTCTGAAAGATCAATTTCAAAACCTTCAAAGCCCGCTTCTTTCGCGAGTTTAAATTTTTCTTCGATCGACCAATTTCCATAGAACGAACAACTGCAGATAGATTTCTTCATAAAATAATTTTCTTCTTTTTAAATTTAATTTTAAATCGCTTAGACCTTCGTCACTTTACCGTTTTGCAACGCAGACTTCATTTCCGCCAATGTCACGCGAACGGACTCAATTCCTTGATCCGGGGTAGCGATTTGAGGCGCTTTCTTCTTCTCGAGACAATCGATAAAATATTGCAGTTCGAGGAAATAACCTCCGAGACTCGAAATATTTCCGGTCTTCGCCGTCGACGTTCCCGACTCCACCGCCTTGATTTCCAATGGCAATTGTTTTCCGCCCTCCAAGGTGTAAACAATCGAAGGAGTTTTTCCGCTATCCATTTCCACGGTTCCTTTTTCAAAGACCGCTTGAAAGGCCATTTGGAATCCCCAGGCCTCGGGATAATTCCATCCCCCTTCCGCATGAACGACCGGAGATTTTCCATAATCATACGTCGTAAAAATATGAGTCATTCCCCGTTTATCGACCGTTCCGCGAGAGCTCACGGATTTCGGTGTACCGAGAAGTGAAATCACAAAATCTGTATCATGAATATGCAAATCGAGCGCGGCACCGCCGGAGCGTTTGCCATTCAAGAGCCATTGATTGGAACTATAGGTCGGAGCGCTTGTACGACGTTGAAGCGTGAAGCTCAAGAGCTTGCCTGCCTTTTTCGATTTTACAAATTCAGCAAAGGCGGTGTATTCGGGCCAAAAGCGAAGGACTTGTCCGATTTGAAGCTTCACTTTCTTTTTTCGTGCGGCATCCCGAACTTTTTTCGCGTCTTGTACGGTTAATGCAAAGGGCTTCTCACAAAAAATATTTTTCCCTGCGGCAATCGCTTCGAGAGCAAACTTGGCATGCAAGTCCGTGGGTAAACAGATATCAACGACATCGACGTTTTCGTTTTTAAAAAGCTCTTGAAGCGTTTTATAGATCGGAAGTTGAAGTCCGACTTCATCGGCCACTTTTTGAGCTCTTTGAGGATCGAGATCCACAAAAGCGACGAGTTGAGCGTTGGGGATCTGGCGATAGCACTGTGCGTGCATCGCTCCCATGAATCCCATTCCAATAATAGCAATTTTCTGCATCTCTATTTTCTCCTCAGGGTTAATTCTGTCGTCAAATAAAAGTGGGGATGCCGCTTTGTGCCGATTGAATCTCGGCGAGCGTGACGCGCAGTGAATCCGACGCTTGGGTCAAGGTCGCTTCCTTCACCTCTTGGCCGGATTGAACGCAATGAATAAAATATTTTAATGTTTCCACATAGCCCGAAAGCCCCGTTAAATTTTGATTGGCATCCACCGCTGCTTTCGGCTCTTCTGTCCCAAAGGTCAAAACAGGAAATTCTTTTTCACGAGACAACTGAACGGAAACATCTCGAGAGGAATTATAATCAATGACCCCCCCTTCAAAAACAGCACGATAACTCATCTCAAAAGCCCAAGAGGCAGGAAGATTCCATCCCCCTTCCGCCCGAACCGCAGTTTCTCCGTAATGATAATCGGTAGCAATCCAATTCCATCCCGAGGCTTCCTGCACTCCTCGGGATGAGACTTGCGTTGGAAGACCAAGAACGGAGAGAATAAAATCAGTGTCATGAATATGGAGATCTAACGCAGCCCCCATGCATCGAGTCGGATCGGCCACCCAATTTTGCGAAGTCGTCCTCGGCCGAGCAGCGTAACGTCGAAGGGATAAGACTTTGAGCTCTCCCCACGGTTTGTCCTGAATCACATTGGCAAGAAAACGATATTCAGGCCAAAAACGAATACAATGACCGACCATCGCCTGCACCCCGGCCTCTTGACGTGCCTCCTCCAATATTTTTGCCTCGACCACGGAGAGAGCGATCGGCTTTTCACAAAAAAGATTTTTTTTATTTTTCAAAACTTCCAAGCCGAGAGAAAGATGTAAATCGGTCGGAACACATAAATCAACCACGTTACAAAACACCGTTTGAAAAGCGTCGTGAAGAGTCGAAAAAAGAGGAACTTCACGTCCTGAAGGAAGCATCACACTTTTCCCCTGAATAATCGAATCGACGACTCCCGTAATCTCCAGATGAGGAAGACTCTCATAGGCCTGGGCATGAGTTTTTCCCATAAAGCCATATCCGACAATAAGGACGTGCGTCATTCTTTAATATTGAAACAAAAACAAAAAGTTTCAACAAAAATATGAAGAAGTCCTTTCTTTTTTGGGAAAGCATGGAATATTAAGAGCGCTTCCCGGGATTGGTTCTGAGGAAGCACCCAATACTAAAGTGAGTGATAGGCTTTGTCCAAATCATTCGTAACCAAAGGCTTAACATGGCTAAAGTCGTTCTTGAGAACGTTTATAAGATCTATGCAGGAGATCAGGGGAAAGATGTCACCGCAGTTGAAGATGTCAATCTGACGATCGAAGACCGGGAGTTTATGGTCTTCGTCGGTCCTTCCGGATGCGGAAAATCAACCACCCTCCGCATGATTGCAGGGTTAGAAGATATCTCCAAAGGAAGTGTTTTTATTGATGGCAAACGAGTGAACGATGTTCAACCCAAAGACCGTGATATTGCGATGGTTTTTCAAAACTATGCGCTTTATCCTCACATGACGGTTTATAAGAATATGGCCTTCGGACTTGAGCTCCGCAAGGTTCCTCAAGCAGAAATTGATAAACGCGTCCGCGATGCCGCACAAATTCTTGGGCTCACCGATGAAATGCTTCAGCGGAAACCGAAAGCCCTTTCCGGAGGTCAACGCCAACGGGTCGCCGTCGGCCGTGCGATTGTCCGCCAACCGAAAGCCTTTTTATTTGATGAACCGCTCTCTAATTTGGATGCCAAAATGCGCGTTCAGATGAGAACGGAAATTTCCAAACTCCATACCCGTCTTGCCTCCACGATGATCTATGTCACTCACGATCAAGTCGAAGCGATGACGATGGGAGATCGAATCACCGTCATGAAAAACGGTCGAATTCAACAAGTGGCTCCTCCTCTCGAAATTTACCGCAATCCCGCCAATATGTTTGTGGCCGGTTTTATCGGAAGTCCTCCGATGAATTTTGTAGAAGGAAAAATCCTCGAAAAATCAGGCGTTCTTTATTTTGTCGAAAATACCGCGAATGGAACTCCCGGCGCTCTCAATGTCAAACTGGAAGAGTCTCAAGCTAAATCGTTACAACGATTCCTCGGAAAAACGGTAATGCTTGGTATTCGAGCGGAGAGTCTCGAAGACAAAATCTATTCCACTGATTCGAATCCCGATCACACCTTTAAAGCAACGGTCGAAGTCGTGGAACCGATGGGCTCCGAGACCTATCTCTATGTGAATACCGGTTCGCATAGCTTAGTCGCACGTTCTCAGATTCAAAACCGAAGTGAAGTCGGACATCAAATCGAACTAGTCGTTCGCATGAAGTCCGTTCACTTCTTTGAAATGGCCGATAAAGCCGCCTATCGCAAAGCGACCGGCGAACTCGATATTGAGACATGGGGCGCTTATTGTCCCCGAATTGCGTAATTCGAATCTGTATTTTAAATTTAAACAACGGCAGGGCAGATTTATTTTGTCCTGCCGTTTTTTTCTATAGCAGACCCAATAGGCGTCAACTTAAGATAAAGACGTTTTCACCACAGAGAAAAACCGAGACACAGAGCAGAAGAAAAGGGATTGGATGATGACAACTCATTATCGAAAAAAGTCTCTCTTTGATTTTTGGATTTGAATAAAAACCTTAAACCTATTTCTCTCATTAGGAATTTCAAAAAACTCTCTTCTCCTGTAAATCCTGTCCAAAATTTCCCTGATTTTTGACAGGATGAACGGGATTTACAGGAGAA
>JAZKBH010000202.1:0-1780 GCA_040388725.1 Verrucomicrobiota bacterium | reverse complement strand
TGTGCCACTCCAATTCAAACCAAAATAAAATACAAAGCACGTTCTAAGCGTGCGTATGCTTCGTATTCGTCGCCACTTGTCGAACCCACTCAATGGCTTCCTGAAGACCGGACTGTTGGACTCGATCGAGAGAAGATTGCTTTAATCGGGCTTCCGATTCTTTGAAGGATTGATTCATTCTCTCATTCAGACGCTGCAAAGCTCCCGATTGTTCAATCAAATCCCGAATTTTTTGTAAAGAGTTCGGTTGATCAATTCGATCCACACACATTTCCAAAAAGTTTTGTTCCATTGGATTTAAACCCTGAAATGCCTCCAGAAGAAGCATGGTCTTTTTAGCATCAATCAAATCCGACTGGAATCCATCTTCCAAGGTAAACTCGCCCAAATCGTTCATCATTTGAAACGCCAGACCCAAAGGCTCGCAAATCCGGCTAATTTCCTGAATACGTCGGTCTTCAACACCGGCATTTAACGCTCCGAGAACAAAGGGAGCTTCAAATGTATATCGCGTTGTCTTCAATGTATACATTTGAGTGACATCCTCCGGATGAATTTGAGAGAGTCGACGATCTCCTAAAATAATATCGTAGATCTCCCCAATCCCCGTCTCAGTAACATAACGTTGAAAGTGCTGAACGGCGACATATTGGTGATGATTCGAAAGATCGCTTTGCTGCATCGCCTCCGAAGCCATCGAAAAAAGAATATCTCCTGCCACCATCGCGAGTCCTTGAGCGATTCGAGGACGATCGGCCCGTTCTCTCAAATGACGCTCAATCAGACGATGAAACGTTGGCAATCCACGACGACGATCGGAAAGATCGATAATATCATCGTGAATCAAAATAAAAGCGTGAAGGAGTTCGAGCGCAATCGCACTGCGAAGAAGGGAAGGATGATTGAGCGGTCGATCCCCTCCGAAAGCCTTATAGGCGATGAGAAAAAGCAACGGCCGAATTCGTTTTCCCTTTCGAAGAATATACTCACACATATCCTCAAAAAGATCTTGATACAAACCGAGGGACTGTTGTTGAAGACGACGCTCTTGTAAAAAATCCTGAAGTGCTTTTTCAATCCAGATATTTGCTTCGCCTAAATCTAAGGTGGGGTGCTCCATGCGATTCACCTCGGAACCCTAACGGGAAGGCAGCGAGAACCAAGAATTATTTAGAAATTTTACGACTTCCTGATCTCTTTTTGCTCTGCAAGATTTTGAGACTTTAAACAAAGCTCTGCCGCCTTAAAAATATGCGCCTGCGTCATCGCGTTTTCAGTCCGATTCAAACAATCCAAAATCATCTGACCAAAAAACGGATATCCAATTTTTCCCTTCAACTGAAGATGTCTCTCCTCTTGATCAGTCACCAAATACAAATTTTCGCCCTCTTTGGATCTTGCCACATCAATATACTTTCGCATCTCCATGTACCCCTTAGTCCCGAGAATCACCGTTCGACCATCACCCCACGATCCGAGTCCCAAAGGGGTCAACCAATCGACCCGAAAATAACCACGTGCGCCTTGATCTCCCACCAAACTGGCCTCTCCATAATCTTCTAATTCCTCATATTTCGGATGATGATAATTTCCCACCGCCGCATGCGTGACCGTAGCGTCTGTGGAATTTGTGTAATGAAGAAATTGTTCCGCTTGATGACTTCCAATATCGGTTAAAATTCCTCCATATTGGGCTTTTTTGAAAAACCACTCTGGACGAGAGTTCGCCGAGAGACGATGAGGTCCTAAACCCATGACTTGAACGACTTCTCCGATCATT
>JAZKBH010000201.1:0-1629 GCA_040388725.1 Verrucomicrobiota bacterium | reverse complement strand
ATTACGCAAACTCCCCCAGTGGCAACCGATTATGAGTTCCTCGGGAAAAGAGCACGATGACCAAAAAGATCACATGATGACTCGTTCACTTTATCGAAAAAAAGTCGGTATTCATGGATTTGGAAATGTCGCCCGCACTTTGTTTTCACTCATGAAACCTTTTCAGGTGGAATGCTTTGTTTATTCTAAAAACGTTCCCCACGATTTTATTCGAGAACACGGCGCAATTCCTTGTGAGAATCTCAAAGAGCTCTTCTCAAAAAGCGAAATCTTGGCCGAGTGCGAAGCCTTAACTCCCGAAACAGAAGGATCGGTCACAAAAGAAATCCTCCATTGTCTTCCTCACGATGCCGTTTTCGTCAATGTGGGACGAGGCGCCGTCGTCGATGAATCCGCACTCGCGCAACTCGCCTTGGAAGAGAAAATATTCGTTGGAAGCGATGTTTTTTGCAAAGAACCGCTCCCTCATGATTCGCCCTTTTTCAAAACTCGCCGTGCACTCTTATCTCCTCATATTGCGGGTCCTACCCTCGATAGCCTTCCCGATTGTGCAAAAAAAGCCTTTGAAAATTTGAAAAACTTTATCGACGGAAAGCCGCTCAAAAACCAACTGACGCTCGAAGGTTTTGATCGCGCGACCTAAAAGACCATTTTTCTTGGCATTGGAGGGGCACAGGCTCTGTGCCTCAGGAAACGGGAAAGGCAGTGAGCCACTGCCCCTCCATTTCTAACGCAAAATCTCGACTTAAAAACGATCCACCTTACAAACTAACGACTCTACAGAACCCCCTACATCAAATGATAAGGATCAACGTCAATCTTGACGTGAACCTCTTTCGTCCGTTGGAAACGCTCCAAGATAGGACGAAGAATACTGACTAATGTAAAGTGGTCTTTTGATTTGATGAACAGATGAAACCGATAGTGATCCTTGACCTTCGGTAAGGGAGCCGGAGAAATAAAACCCGCTTCACCATGCGTTCCCACCGCTTTCCGAATCTCCTCCGATTGCACTTCGGAAATCCGTTGCGTCATCTCCTCATGCTTCCCCTTCCACTCGATTAAAATCGATCGGCAATAAGGAGGAAATCCAACGGTTCGACGAAACTCCAACTCCTGCTCATAAAATCCATCCACATCATGATGGCGTGCAAACTGAATCGCTGGATGAAAGGGGATTCTCGTCTGAATGTAAACTTCACCCGGTAAATCACTCCGCCCCGAACGACCTGCCACTTGCATCAAGGTTTGAAATACCCGCTCACTGGAGCGGTAATCGGGAATCTGCAATGCCAGATCCGAATCAATGACACCCACACAAGTCACCCACGGAAAATGGAGTCCTTTCGTAATCATCTGCGTCCCAATCAAAATATCGACCTCACGGTTACTCACCGCTTTTAAAGCATGATGAAGCGCATGTTTTGTATTCATCGTATCCGAATCAATCCGGCACACGCGAGCCTTCGGAAAAGCCGCCGCCACCACTTCTTCTATTTTTTCAGTTCCATGCCTCGATTGGGCATAATCATCAAACCCACATGAAGGACAATTGCGAGGCATCATCTTATCATGACCGCAGAGATGACATTTAAGCCGATTCGACTTTCGATGATACGTCAACGAAAC
>JAZKBH010000200.1:0-3835 GCA_040388725.1 Verrucomicrobiota bacterium | reverse complement strand
ATCTGTAGCAGCGTCAAGAAAGCAATCATGCCCGAATCCATGCACCAATAATCTTTAAAACAGTAATGCGCTGACAATTCACCGCCCATAATTCCGTTATTTTTTATCAAACCTTCTCGCACGTTTACAAAACCCACTTGGGTGCGAATTGGCACGCCGCCCCATTTTTTGACAAATTCCGGCACGGATCGGGAGCAAATTAGGTTATAAACCACCCCCATGCCCGGATTAACACTTAAAAAATGTTTGGCTAAAAGCAAAAGCACAATATCCGCCGAAACTTGCTGGCCATTTTCATCCACTAAAAAGTTCGAGGGCTTAATATCCAAATGGATGAGTCCCTCTTTCGTCGCACAATCCAGAGCAGAACAAGATTGAGTCAAAAACCATTTTACCTCACGAAGATCCAAGCGATGTCCCTCTTGAATCCAATGGTCCAAACTGGGATTAGGAATATACGCCATGCTATAAAAAACAACCTCTCCAATCTGTCCGATATAGTAAATGGGGATTACGTGAGGGTGCCGAAGCGAAGCAACAAGCTTGGCTTCCTCTTGAAAACTTTTTACATACTCCGGATCCTGAGCGTATTTTGAAGCTAGAACTTTAAGAGCAACGACACGATTTAAATCAGGTTCCAATGCCTTAAAAACGACTCCCATTCCTCCTCTTGAAATTTCTTCCTGAATTTGAAAATGACCAAGTGTCAAACCGGGAACGATCTCCTCAACTGTCAAAGGTTTCATAGGATCGGATCTCATGGATTTGAAGATCCTGTTAAAGATTCAAAAAGAACGGAAAAAACCTCGCGACCAAACTCTAAACGAAACCGCTCTAAAAGCTCCTCTCGAGGAACTCCGGGGTACGTGAGGGCAAAAACAGCGCTTCGGCTTCTTATGTTTTGTTCTGCGATCGGATACATCCAAATATATTTGGAGAAGACGGGAGGCTCTAAATCATTTTGAAGAATGACGTCTCCCAGATCTTTTCCACAGACCCCTTGAGATGGATTTTGCGCATAGGTTTTATAGGCCCACGGCGTTGGAACTCCAAATCCGGGATGAACCAGTACGCCTTGGTACGAGTTTCGAAGTTCTTTCGGTTCAATGATCTCACCTCGTCCGCGACACCACGCCGCTTTTCGATAAATAAAAAATGGAATATCACTCCCCATCTGAGACGAGAGCGCCGCTAACTCTTCATCGGACGTAGAGACCTGATACATTTCACGGAGGGTTAATAAAACAGTCGCAGCATCACTGCTTCCACCGCCCAGACCCGCTCCATGAGGAGTCTTTTTCTCCAGATGAATTTCGACTCCCCCTTTGACCGCATACGTTTGGAGAAAAAGTGCTGCGGCCTTCCAAACGAGATTCGATGAATCACACGGAAGAGAAGCATCCGAACAGGTCATTTGAATCCCCTCCTCACGCTTTATAAAGCGAAGTTCATCCGCAAGGGAGATCGGGAGCATGAAGGTCTCCAATTCATGGAATCCATCTGCTCTTTTTCCTAAAATACGGAGGTTCAGATTAATCTTCGCTGGTGCCTGCCGCACCCATGTCTGACTCATGAATCTATCATCTCAAAACCTAGGGAAAAATCCATCTAAGATTTTATCTGTAAAGCAAATCCTCCACGAGCTGAAAGAGATTCTCGGAACACCAACATGTCGCATTGACGTCAGCTTAAGCGAAATACAGGAGGTGCATCGATAGTAGGATGGGGAGGATGATGAAAATTTAAACCCGGATTCGTCATTGGAAAGTATTTCACCTCATAAAATGGACCACCAAAACGGTGGGCTCTAAAAACCAACAAAAAAAAGAATAGGGTCTCCGTATTTGTTTTCCCCTGTAAATCCTGTCAAAAAATCAGGGAAATTTTGGACAGGATAAACAGGATTTACAGGAGAAGAGAGTTTTTGGGAAATTCCTCATGAAAGAAATGGATTTAAATAACCACCCCAATCATGAGTTTGCCAACACCGGAAGAGCGTCAAAATCAAAAAACAATCAACGGTCTTTGAAGATGCGATTGGCCTCTTCGAGGGTCTCTTTGCTTCCAATGTCATACCAAATTCCGGGAACTTTCCAGGTATGCACGGGTAGCCGAGGATAAAGCCATTGAACAAAACGTCCGGGCTGATCGGGATTATTCCCTTCTTTAATATAGGTCTGAAGAAGCTCTACCACTGCCGTAGGATAATAATAAAGCGCGATTCCTAAAAGGGTGCTTTTCGGATCTTGAGGCTTTTCTTCAAAAGAGACGATCGTCCCCTGATCATCGGTGACAATACTACTATATTTTTTGATCTCTTCGAGGCTTCCAATATCATACACCCCCAAAACAGGGCCCTTCACCTTTTGACAATGGTGTCCAAAATCTTCGAGCGATTCGCTAAATAAATTATCTCCAGCGATGACGATCAAGTCACCTTTGACGGCTCCTTGGGAAATCACAAAATTGATATCCCCAATCGCTCCAAGTTTATCCGCATCGCTCGTCGAACCATCATTAAAAACTTGGCAGCGAAATTCAGGGAATTTCTTTCGATATTCATCCGACCAACGTTCAAAATGTCCTGCAAATTTTTGATTCGTCACAATCAACCATTCATCCACACCGGGGATGGTTCCGACCTTCTCCACGACATGCTCCAACATGGGCCGTCCAGCAACTTCCAAAAGAGGTTTCGGTTGGTTAAGAGTCAGCGGATAGAGTCGTGTGGCGTAACCGGCAGCTAATACAAGGACTTGCATAAAATTGAGTCAGAAATTAGAGATAATGACCCCTCGGAGTCAATGCCTTAAAGCAAGTCAGGATAAAGTCTTTTGGCGTAATCTTCCAAGGCGTGCATAATGTCCTCCGCCTTATACCAATCCATCCATTCTGCGACCATTTTCTGGGTCTCTTCGAAGTTCAACGTTTGAATCGCTTTTTTAATACGAGGAACGTTCCCTGAACCTAAACTGAGTTCGTCGACTCCCAATCCTAAAAGCAAAGGAGTCAGTATAATATCAGAAGCCATTTCACCACAGACACCGACCCAAATGTTATGCTTATGTCCTGCGTCCACGACTTGTTTAATCAAACGTAAGATCGAAGGGTGCGTCGGTTGATAAAGGTAAGAAACTTTTTCATTCACGCGATCGACCGCTAAGGTGTATTGAATCAAATCATTCGTTCCAATACTGAGAAAATTGGCCTCGCGGGCATAAAATTCTGCCGTCATCGCGGCGGAAGGAACTTCGATCATGACTCCGACTTCCATCTTATCCGCAATGGGAATTCCTTCAGCGCGAAGCTCGCGTTTCACTTCTTCCAGGGTCGAGCGAGCACGACGATACTCGTCAATATCGGAAACCATGGGGAACATGATTTTGATATTTCCTTCAATGCTCGCTCGGCAAATCGCGCGAAGCTGAATCTTAAAAGTCGCTTTTTCGCTGAGGCAATAACGGATTCCTCTCCATCCTAAAAATGGATTTTGCTCAGGAATAAAATCCGCATTATTGGAAATGAATTTATCTCCCCCAATATCCAAAGTCCGAATAATCACCGAGTGAGGTTTAGAAGCCTGAGCAATCGCACGATACTTTTCATATTGCTCTTCTTCGGAAGGAAATCCCTCGCGATTGATATACAAAAATTCGGTTCGATAGAGCCCAACCCCTTCCGCACCATTCTCGATCATCATCGGAATATCGGCATCCAACCCTACATTCGCAGAGACCGTGATCTTTTTAAGATCGGTCGTGATCGCGGAGACTTCGCGAAGGGAAGTCAATCGTTGATCGACCTCTAAGCGCTTCCCTTCCAACTGACCGGCCAC
>JAZKBH010000199.1:0-3310 GCA_040388725.1 Verrucomicrobiota bacterium | reverse complement strand
CCCGAAGCAAGATCCCTCAAGTGGGAAAAGTTTTAACTCGATGGTCGGGTCAAATCTTAGAAACCATGGATGGTCTCGCTCTGATTGGCGCCGATCAACCGTCTAACGGAAAAGTTTACTTAATCTCCGGCGACTCAGGGATGGGACTGACTCACGGAACGTTGGGAGGATTACTGATTGCGGATTTATTATCCCAAACACCGAATCCGTGGGCAAAACTTTATGACCCCCATCGATTCCGATGGCGTGCGTTTCTTCCCTATCTTCGCGAAAACCTCAATACCCTTTGGCAATATCGAAACTGGTTCAAAACAGAAGAAAGTGCCATGCATAGGCTCCAACAAGGCGATGGCGTCATCGTTCAAGAAGGGCTTCATAAAGTTGCCCAAGTCAGGGACGAGAATGGAGAAGAGCAAAAGCTATGTGCCGTTTGCCCTCATTTAGGCGGCCTTGTTCAATGGAATCAGGGGGAAAAAACATGGGACTGTCAATGTCACGGATCACGATTCTCCGAAAAAGGAGAAGTCATCAACGGTCCAGCCCGAGAGCCTTTAAAAGCAATGGTGTAACATGATGAAAGCATACCGCATCTATCTGGGAGCACGTAATTCGATGAATCATCGTTTTGACTCGCATGATCTCAACATACTCACCTCTATTTTGAATCATCACTTTGAGGGGTGGAGTATATACGATTCTCTGGGGACATGGCAGGGTCAGCAGGAGGAAGGAAAAGTGATCACGATCTTTATTGATTCCGGAGCTTCCTCAATTCCGAAACCGATTCGAAGCTGCATGGAAGACTTACTCAAAGCCTTCAATCAATATACTCTTTTCATTGAAGAAGGGGGAACGGCGAAATGCTTTCAACTCAAAGAAAGTCCCTCCCTGGAAACCTCAACTCTTTCGCCTGTATCGATATGAAAATCTCCACCGCTTCTGATTCACAAAGGCGAGAAATTCTCACTTATTATCATGCCTCTGAACAGCTATTAGAGGAATGTCGAATGGTTCTTCCCGGACTTCAGGCGTTATTTGGTTTTCAATTGATCGCCGTTTTCAATTCTACTTTTTCTCAACTCTCCTCTGAAAACCAAAGGCTCCATCTCGTGTCGATTACTCTCGTTGTCATTTCCATTGCTTTGATTATGACACCCGCGGCCTATCATCGGCAGACTTGCCCGCGAGAGGTCACGAGTACATTTCTCAAACTTTCATCACGCTTTTTGCTCGTCAGTATGCTTCCCCTGAGCATTGCGCTCTCTCTTGATTTTTATCTGATTGCTCAGCTTATTCTTCATTCTTCTCAAGCGCTTTTATTTACCGGTTTCATCTTTCTCATTTTCATCGGTTTATGGTTTATTTTTCCGCGGATTCATCGTCATTGCGAATCCGACTCTCAGTTTCACAAACCGACGGCACCTTCGTCTAAAAAGCAATGAAACAACGTTTTGATTTTTTTAAACTCCTTCAAACCACGACGAAAGAGTGGCTGAAAGGAAAGGCAACCACTCAAGCGGCGGCCCTCTCCTATTATATGATTTTTTCTCTGGCTCCCCTCATCATTATGGCCATTGAAGTCTCACAAACCATCTTTGAAAAAGGAACCGCCCGACGCGAGCTCGTGGCCCAAGTCGAACACTTAAGCGGATCTCAAGTGGCTCAACTCATTGACACCTTTTTTAAGAATCCTCCCCCTTCTAAAGGCTGGTTTCCGGGAATTCTGGGAGGCGTGATTGCGATTTTCGGAGCCAGTGGTGCATTTAGTCAGCTCCAATCGGCTTTCAACGGAATATGGGAGATGGAGACCAAACCGAACCATTTTTTTTCGACCATCGTTTTAAAACGATTTCTCACTTTTGCGATGGTTCTGGTCATTATATTTTTACTCACCGCATCGCTCTTTGTCAGTGCGGTTCTTTCTTCTTTCCATCATTCGTTAAAAGGAGCGAGTCAGGGGATGGAATTTTTTTGGAGTATCGGGAATGAGATGATTTCGATATTATTTCTCGGGGCACTTTTTGCCAGCATGTTTAAGATTTTACCCGATGTGCGAATTCCTTGGAAAAACGTATGGATCGGAGCGGCCATCTCTGCTTTTCTGTTTGAGATTGGAAAGTTTTTAATCGGATTTTATCTCGGCAATAGCGTTGTCGTTTCAGCGTATGGGGCGGCAGGATCCGTCGTCCTTCTTCTGTTTTGGTTTTTTTACTCGGCTCAAATCCTTTTATTCGGCGCTCAATTCACCCGAGTTTTCGCCCAATATTCGGGAGATCCGATTATTCCGAAGTCGTATCTGAAATCTTAAATTTCAACAATACGTCGATCAATGAAGGAGAAGCCAGTTTTCACCACAGAGAAAAGCGGATTTTTTTCTCAAAAATAGACAAAATCATTTTCCGTAAATGAGATCCGGTGGGAAAAATGTATCCGCTTTTACACTGAAGGCGACATCGGAGATAATCTCGCTCGATATTTTTTTATAAACGTCAAATGAGATATAAATCGGTCCGTTTTCTAAAAACAAGACCGCATAAACACGGGTGAGCCCCTCTGCGATGGTTACTGTTTTTACAATTTGCTGACCCCGATAGTTTCCATAAGCCATTTGAATCCGAGCTAAATCGTTCTCTAATTTATGATACGCATCGCGATCGACCATGAGGGGAGAATCCTTGAGCCAAACATCTAAGGCGGATTTGCTTCCAGTAATGTGGTACGCATCAAAACCTTGGGAAACGATCGATATCCCTTCGGCCTTCAAAAAAAAGCCTTGAAGAAAAAAAACGATTAAACCACACACCATCCACTTCATTTTCATTTATAAGATTAAAACCGATCCATTAAAAAACAATGGACTCTCGATTGAAAGCAAAAATATAAGGACGTCTTATGAGTTTCTCTTAGAAATGGGCTTAAAGACATTTTCACC
Source organism: Verrucomicrobiota bacterium (assembly GCA_040388725.1). Taxonomy (GTDB): domain Bacteria; phylum Verrucomicrobiota; class Verrucomicrobiia; order Methylacidiphilales; family CAMAQI01; genus CAMAQI01. The sequence continues at coordinate 378 of JAZKBH010000199.1, read as the reverse complement.
ACAGAGACAAACCGAGGCACAGAGGAAGAACGCTGAAGTATTCAATTCGGAAACAACATGGATGAGATTTACTCTGATAAAAAACATTTATGATCAATCTAATTTAAATGGGAAAATCAGGAAAAAAACTCTTCAAATTTTCCGCTCTAAATTTCCTACTTTCCTTATTAAAATTGAATTTGTTTTTGAGAATAGAAATCGCAAGTAATTCCCGCTCCTGCTCTGTGCCTCGGTTTGTCTCTGTGGTGGAGATTATATTTAACCCAGATATTGCATGAAGACTCGTTTTACGACTTAAAATACAAAACTTTTTGGTGATAGAAAGGGGAGGGCCAAGCGATGCGCGGCCATGCTTCTGTTCCCTCTCAAAATCAAGGC
>JAZKBH010000198.1:9720-15736 GCA_040388725.1 Verrucomicrobiota bacterium | reverse complement strand
CTTTTATCCTGATATCGATGCCCAACGCCTTTAATCAACTTCAACGACTTCGGCTCCCGCTGGCAAATCTCCAGGTCTTGCAGCAGGCAAAGTCATTAACCTTTGGGCTTCGGGTGGAAGAAAAGAATGAAAGCGTTCACGCCGTTCGTCATCCAAGGAATGTGTCACATCATCAATTAATAAAATGGGCCAGGCCCCTTTCGTCTCAAATAAATGACGCGCCTCGATCAGGCGAAGTGCCAACGCCAAAAGTCGTTGCTGGCCCTGAGATCCAAAATCAGAGGCCGATTTTCCTCCTAAGGTCAAAATCCATTCATCCCGATGAGGCCCGACGATCGTTTGTTGCAGGCGACGCTCTCTCTCCCACAAGCTTTTCCAATCCGGAATTCCTTTCCACTTTGGAACATACGTCATTCCCACTTCCAACGATCCAAATCCCAAATCACTTCCCGCACTCTTTAAACTTCCTAAAATACGCTCCGATTCCAACCCGCGATAGCGAGTGATCTCTTCTGCCAATGGTTCGAACTGTTGTTGAAACACCTTCCCTAATTCCTCACTGGGATTCTCTTCTTTCAACCAGGCATTGCGTTGTTTCAAGACGCGATGATACCGCTGCGAAACTTCGACATACGAAGAATGCTGCTGGCCCAATAAATGATCCATCCAATGCCGTCGAACAGAGGCTCCTCCTCCGACAAGCTGCTGATCCTCCGGCGTAAAAAGAACCGTTGGCAAGACCCCAAAAAATTCTTTTGGATCTCGAATTGTCAGTCGATTTTTTTCTAAAATTCGCGTCCCTTTTTTCCAGGTCAGCGACATCAACGACTCCTCGTGAATCGCGGGCAAACTGATTTGGGCATCAATCCGATAGGCCTCGGATCCCCATCGCATCATTTCGTCTAAATGAACCGTTCGAAATGAGCGTAATCGTGAAATTAAATAAACCGCCTCAAGGATTGATGTTTTGCCTTTGCCATTCTTTCCTAAAAAAACCGTCACTCCCGGTGAAAGATCACGTTCCCACGCCGCATGACATCGGAACTCATGCAGACGAAGGTGGTGAAGTCGGAACATAAAACACCATTACCATAAAGCCTTTACGTCGCGGAGTAAATTCCTCAACGCGAAGGCAGAAGAATTTTGCATCGATATCAGGATAAAAGGCAGGATGGTTTTTGTTTTAAAAACAACACCTCTTCTGACTTTATCCTCCCCATCCTGATATCGATGCTAATTTTGAATTTAAAACTCGAACTTAAATCGTCCTAGTCTTTGCGAAAGTTCTCCGATAACACGTTTCTCTTCGGCTTCTCCAACCGCTGAAAAGGTTACGCTAAAGCGAACAAATGCACCGGCATCATCCCAAGGAACGGTTGAAATCAGATTTTCCGTAATCATCCACTGGGAGAATGCTTCCCCGTTAGCGAATTCAACTGTTTTTCCTTCACCGGTCGCTTTTTTAGGAGCAGGCGCATAAAGGAAGAATGAACCGCGAGGTTTTTTCACTTGGAAGCCAAGCTTTTGCAACGCAGGAACAATCATATCCATACGACGGGAATATTTCGCCGCAATTTTTTCTGTGATCTCGGGGTGATCGAAGCAATACGCTACTGCATTTTGAATTCCGAGGAATTGACCCGAATCCGTATTATCTTTCACCGTCGCATACGCCTTCACGAGGAGTTCATTGCCGACCACAAAGCCGCAACGCCATCCCGTCATGTTAAAATTTTTGCTCGCGGAATGAAGTTCAATGCCGACCTCCATCGCGCCGGGGGTTGCTAAAAAGCTCGATGGCCTTCCTTCAAACACTAATGCGGCGTAAGCAAAATCATGGATGACCACGATGTTATTCTTTTCTGCAAAAGCCACGACTTCTGCGAAGAACTCCGGCGTCGCACTTGCTCCCGTAGGATTATTCGGATAATTGATGACCAAGACCTTGGCCTTCGCGACAACATCCTCAGGAATGCTTTTAAGATCGGGTAAAAATTGATTCTTCTCGAGCAAAGGAAGATTGTGCACCACACCGCCATAATACTTGGCATGTGTTCCGAAAACAGGATAGCCCGGGACGGTCATCAAAACCACATCGCCGGGATTAATTAAACACGCAGGCAAAATGGAAAGCGCCGCTTTGCTTCCAATCGAGTGACAAACTTGACTCTCCGCATCCACCGTCACTCCACAGAGATTTTTCATGTAGCGAGCAGCGGCTTGCTTCAGAACAGATCCGCCGTTATCGGCATATCCCCGATTTTCGGGTTTCTTCGATTCTTCATGAAGTTTTTCGACCACTTCGGCAAAGGCCATTTCGTCCGGCTCTCCAACTCCGAGATCAAACAATTCTTTTCCAGGATTCGCATCCAGCGCTGCGCGTTTGGCGCGTTTGATTTTTTCAAACTTATAAATCGCGGTATCTTTTCCGAACATTTTTCCGCCGATTCTTTCGGCAAACAACGATTGAATATAACTCTCTTGCATGGCCGAAAACCTAACGTCCTTTTTTCATCGGACAATTCTGTTTTTGAAAAAGAAAGACATTATTTCGCACAACGGCACAACGGCACAAATGAAAACCAATCCGTAAAAACCAATGAAAACAATAAAAAAATTTTGGTTTTAAAACAAAAACTCACTTCTTTGTGGCGTCGTGTCGTTGTGCGAAATAATGTCTTTATCCCAGACGAATGCGGGGATCCGACCAAGCAAGAAGGAAATCGGAAATCAGGTTTCCAACCACCAGAAAAATACAGCCCATCAAAACAGAGGCCATGACCAGAAATTGATCTTCCCGTAAAAGCGCTTCATAGAGCAACTGACCTAAACCGGGATAGTTGAGGACATTTTCCACGAGGAGCGATCCTCCTAAAAGTCCCGCGATGACCGAGCCCATCGAACTTAAAAAGGGGTTGATCGCATTCCGTAAGACGTGACGGAAAAGAATCGTTCCTTCCGGCAGTCCTTTAGCACGAGCGGTGGTCACAAATTCCGCGCGAAGAAAATCGAGTAAGTTTGCTCGGAGTAATCGCATTGTACCTGCAATTCCCCCGAGTCCGAGGACGACCATTGGTAAAATGAGATGGTGCAGAAAGTCGAAGACCTTCTCATGCCAGGAAAGAAAATCATATTCCGTGGAGGTAATCCCTCCGAGCGGAAACCACCCCGTTTGAGCGGCAAAGAAGAGGGCCAGAAGCGCGAGAAAAAATTCAGGAACAGAAAGCGCGGCGTAAGCGAATATCCCCGTCAGTCGATCAATCCAGGAATCCTTATGAATCGCCGCGAGGACTCCGAGTGGGATCGCAATCACCCAGGCAAAAAAGAGCGAGGTCAGAGAAAGCGTTAACGTGGCGGGAACTCGTTCCATAATGAGATCGACCACCGGCATTTTATACGACCAGGAATACCCAAAATTAAATTGAGAAGCATTCTTGAGCCAGAGTCCGTACCGAATGTACCAAGGATCATTTAGACCGAATTCTTTCTCCATTTGGGCGATGGTCTCCGGCTTGATATCCTTCTGTGCCCGAATGGGCGTCAAAAAGTCTCCGGGGGCCAGTTCCATCAAAAGAAAGACGAAAAAAGTGACTCCGAGCAAGAGCGGAATCAAACTCAAAAATCGTCGAAAAATAAAGGTCCCCATGCAGCACCCTTTTTAACGAATCCTTTGTCTCTTGCACCCTTTTTTAAAACATTTTTGCATCGATATCAGGATAGGGAGGATTTTTGGAAGAACTTATTAAATCTTCGTTCCTGATCTTGTCGTCTCATTTGGACTCTCCTACTCAATAAAAATGAATCATGAAGAAATTACGAAAACAATTATTGGCTCTTCTATGGAACTCATTAATGAACTTGGCTCGGGATTTTTGAATCCATCTATGAAAAAAGCCTCTATTGGTTATTAAAAGAAAAAGGGATTGAAGTCATATCTCAAGCTCCCATCGATGTTTTCTTTCGAAATCAAAATATGGGTCAATTTTTTGCAGATTTATTAGTTGAAAATGCGGTTATTGTTGAACTCAAAAGCGTTCGATCACTTACTTCTGATCATTCGGCACAGTTGATTCATTATCTTTGTGCAACACGTAAGGAAGTGGGTCTCCTTATCAACTTCGGAAACCCTCGTTTGGAATTCAAAAGAGTGACTCGAACATTCTGATAAAAAGGAGCAACTGTTTTTCTTCTCCTTATCCTCCCCATCCTGATATCGATGCTAAGCTCTTTTCCTATGGGAACTAGCGATTCAACTGCACCGAGGAGGGGAAAATTCCTTTTTGGATTTCACTCCAGCCAACAAAAGGGCCACGGACCACGGGGGTTTTTAAATTTAAAAGATAGACCGCGGGTTGGATTCCGGGTTTGGAAGAATAAACGACCAAACGGGTGAGTTGAAATTGATATTCCAAAAGTGAAAATCGATTGGGCTCCCTTTTTTCAACTCCTGAAATCTTTTTATGCGAAGACGTGGTATTGACTTCTTCGTCGGCTACTTCTACTACTTCTAAATTCACGCGACGGGGAGCCCAACAAATTTCGTCCAAATTTCCTTCGACTCGACCAATCTGCCAAGCGCCCGAGGACCAAGGGATCCCCTCCATTTCAATCATGAGTTCAGGGCCGCGCAAAAGATCCTTGGGCTCTTGTCCATCCAGATAGGAGATCACCATTTGACGCGCACGAACGCGAAGAGGCCATTCGGGGAGCCATCGAACTTCTTGAGCCTGAAATTTCACTCCGAACGGTTCGATGCGATTAGAAATCAAAGGGACTAACCAGAGATTTTGGGTGAAAAAGGCACCGACAATCCAGACGACGAGGAATCCGACCAGCGTGCAAAACCAAAGAAATAATCGGATCATACTAAAAACCGATTGATCGGTTTTTACGAAGGGTTATTCAAGAACGAAAACGCACTTGTAGAGACCCGAGACGCGTTGTTCGTCCCGTACGACTTTGACGCCTAAAACGGCTTCAAAAAGCTGCTTTTCAAGATCGCGAACCAAAGGATAACGATCCAACAAAGGCTGGACGGGAGAGTTATACTCGATGACTTGATGTTGTTGGGTCTCAGGATCAAGATAGTATTCACTCATGTATCCACGTTCTTCACGATAGTGGACCAAGGCGCGGGCTTTTTCTTCTAACGACGTTCCTAAAGGACGTTGCTTGAGTTCCGCGATGTCATTTTTGTAAATTTGGAAAAGAATTTTTTCAGCGGCTGCATTGCCGTAAACTTGATCGACACATTCTAAAATGCGCGCAGTTAAATCCGTATGTTCGGAAGGGAAAAATTCTTGGGCTTGATCGGTCAAACGATAAGCTTTTTCAGGACGACCCATTCCTTTTGGACGGCGCCATGTATCGAGATAGCCTTCTTTTTCCAAAGCAACGCAATGCTGTTTTACACCCATGTATGAAAGATCCACACGGTCGCATAACTCAGAAACCGAAAGACCCTGGCTTCGCTTAATTTCCGCGAGGATCTGGTATTTTGGACTGGTGGATACTTTTTTAAAGAAGCCGTTTTTCATAGACATGAGCATCAATTCCTTGGCGAAATTTTGTCTCTTCTTTCCTCGAAAGACAAGGACTTTTTACCTCTAAAAACTAAAAAATTGTATCTTGTTGATTGAAGTAGAGTTATGACTTTTAAAAAATGCATTTTATCACCGTATTTTGAGGATCTTCGAAAGAAAAATGACCAAATTACTTAAAATCGACAGGAAGATCTCCCATTTCCTGATGTATCTTCTTCCTCATTCCACTCGATCATGCTCGACGAAATAATTTCTTCTTCGCGTATTCTCAAATTAATATGACTTCGCAAAGATCACCCGTTGCGCGCTCGGTTTCCCCGTGAACGGACAAGTCCCTGCTTCAGGATTTTGTTCGAAAGGAATACAGCGAATCGTGACTTTAAGATCCTCTTTAATTTTCTCTTCCGTCTCTCCTGTTCCATCCCAATGCGTGAGGGCAAATCCACCATGGATCTCGGGCTTATCGGCATTCT
>JAZKBH010000198.1:0-9710 GCA_040388725.1 Verrucomicrobiota bacterium | reverse complement strand
GAAAAAATTATAAAACTCGTCCTTCGAGTCGATCTTCACCACGTTCTGATCGCGGAAAGCGAGCGCACGCGCATAAAGACTATCTTGAATCTCTTGGAGAATTGACGAAGCCTTCTGTACAAATTCTGTCATCGGATAGCTCGTTTTGTCTTTCGCTTCCTTATCGCGACGTCCGACAAAGACACTTCCCTTTTCAAGATCACGAGGCCCGATTTCAACACGAAGAGGAATTCCCTTTTTAATCCAATCCCAACTCTTTTGACCGCTATTAACATCACGTTTGTCAACTTCGACACGAATAACTTCTCCCTGGAAAACTTGTCCTTTGAGTTCGGTGGCGAGCTTTTCGCATGCTTCAATGACGGCAGCGCGTGTCTCTTCTTTCGGAATGACGGGAAGAATCACGATATGCTTCGGCGCCACGCGTGGAGGGAGAATTAACCCATCATCATCGGCATGCGCCATGATCATCGTCCCAATCAATCGCGTACTCACGCCCCAGCTCGTCGTCCAGGCGAGTTCCTCTTTTCCTTCGCGGGATTGAAATTTAATTCCAGAAGCTTTCGCAAAATTTTGCCCCAGAAAGTGCGAGGTTCCGGCTTGAACGGCTTTTCGGTCCTGTACCATCGCTTCGATACAAAGGGTATCGACCGCACCGGGAAAGCGCTCACTGGCAGATTTCCGTCCGGGAATCACAGGCAATGCGAGATGTTCACGAGCAAATTTTTCGTAAACCCAGAGCATCTTTTCCGTTTCCGCCATCGCCTCTGTATGGGTTTCGTGCGCGGTATGACCCTCTTGCCAGAGAAATTCAGCGGTGCGAAGAAAAAGACGGGGCCGCATTTCCCAACGAACGACGTTCGCCCATTGATTAATTAAAATCGGAAGATCCCGATAGGATTGGACCCATTTGGCATAAGCGGCACCGATGATTGTTTCAGACGTAGGACGAACAACTAATGGCTCTGCTAATTCTCCTTTGGGAACTAATTTACCATCGGGACCAGCCTCGAGACGATGGTGGGTCACGACGGCACATTCCTTGGCAAAACCTTCCACGTGTGCGGCCTCTTTTTGAAGATAACTCAAAGGAATGAAGAGCGGAAAATAGGCATTCTGGTGACCGGTCTCTTTGAATTCGAAATCGAGTTGACGCTGAATACTTTCCCAAATGCCATAGCCCCAGGGCTTAATCACCATACACCCACGAACTTCCGAGTTTTCCGCCAGATCCGCAGCGGCGATCACCTGTTGATACCACTCAGGAAAATCTTGATCTCGTGTCGGTTGGATAGCGCGTTGGGGAGCTTTCATGGTCCGTGGGTGATAGCAAACACCTCGGGGAACTCCAATGAAAAGTTTAAAAGGAAATTGAACCACCAAGGAAAAGGCAAAGGATGCCAAGAAGAGACTAACTTCGATTCTTTAATTTTCGGAACAAAACTCCATAGGAGTGGTGTTCAATCCGATTATAAAATTTCTTAAGAGAAGAATTTTTTAAAAGACAAGTTACCCTCTTCTTGGCGTCCTTTGCCTTTTTCTTGGCGGTTCAATAGCCGATCGGCTTTTCAAAGCGATAGATCTGATATTGCTTCAAATCCCGTCCACGATCCTGACGATAAAAATCGGCGATTTTTTCAATGCTGGAAAATTGAGTCTTCAGTGCATCGGGGACTTCATCAATGGAGTCCGTGACCAAAATTCCATGGGTCTCTGCATCGAATTTATAGCTCGGCCAAAACGAAAATTGATTTTGAATTTTTTCAGTCTTCGGAACATAAGTCGTGGGACGATCTTGGAGATAAAACGCAAGGATACTTGCGGTTTGATATTTATTTCCAATCACCACATCGCCTGGCTGACGAACAGCATCTACTTTATGTGCGAGATCCGACCACCCGCGAAGCCGCGCTGCGGGATCTGATTTTAAAGGAACGCCGAGTCCAAAAGGATCATGACAAAGCACGGTCTCGAGAAATGCGAGTCCAAAGATGATTGCCACTCCAATTGCTTTCGCTCGGGATTGAGTCACCAATGACACCCCTGCGTAGGCCAGAAGGAGAATCCCTCCGATCAATCCTGTTGCTGTCCAATTCGCCTCTCCTTTGTCATTAAAACTCAGAATAAAATAGAGAAGAAATGTCGGCAAAAATAAGAGCACCGCATAGCGAAGTCCTTGATTCTCTCGGGTCGATTTCCATAAAAGAGGAGTCGTCGAAACACCCATGACAATCATCCCTAAAAAATAGAGCGGTGTAATCGTAATCGCCTGCATTTTCAGAAATTTTAAAATTTCGGAAATTTGAATTTCGAAATGCCGATCGAGTTTACCTCTTTCCTGGAGATGCGTGAGCGTGATCCATCCATGGTCCGCATTCCAATAAAGGATAGGAGCCATGCAAATCACAGCCACGAGGAGCATCAGATAAAATCCCTTTTCTTTCAAACGCACTCTTCTGTCTGAATCACTCAAGAGGAAAAAGAGAAAACTCAATAACTCTAACGCATTCACAAATTTCCCGAGAATTCCAAAACCAACTGCAAGTCCACATCCGATCCAAAGACTCATTTTGTTTTTTTCGACAGCGCTCAAAAACAAATGAGCCGCCAGAATCCAAAAAAAGACGCTGAGAGGATCTATCGTCATCAAAACCGATCCGACGGCATAAAGAGGAAATGAAATCACAATAATGAGCGCATAAAATCCGATGCGTTCGTTCCAAAGTCTGGATCCCAAACAAAAAATCATCCATCCTGTTGCGGCAGAGAGAAGAACGGAGATCCATCGGATTCCAAAAACCGTATCCCCCATGATCGAGGTCCCAACAAAAATCGTCCACGAGACCAAAGGTCCCTTACTATAATAACTCCAATCCAAGTGCTTCGACCAAAGGCGATATTGCGCCTCATCCTCGATCAATTCGTGATAAGTACAAAACCAGAATCGAAAAAGAGTCAGGGCTAAAAGAATCAAAATCGTCCAACGACGATAATTGGTATTTTCACGCATGCGAAGGGTCTAAGTGAAAAGTCGATTTTTGGCGATGGGATTTTGAAGAGACTCACACGGAGACACAAAGGCACAGCAAGAGACTATCCGCAAAAGGTTCGCAAAGCGAAAGTCGATTCCTCACTGGAAGTGCACATCATTTTGGCTCGCCGGGAGGAAGGGGAGCAAATGAACACAGAAGGAGGCAGATTTCAAAGGCAATGGTTGGTTTTTAAAAACAAAAAACTCTCTTTACTGTTTTTTGAACTGCATTTTGAAATCTGAGTAAATCTTCCTTCATCTGCGGATAGTCTCTTTTTGTGTCTTCTTGTCCCGCCGAAGTGCTTGGACGGAGGAGGATGTGTGAGATGTTTTAAGGAGCGAATATAAATCCAACGGCCGTCGCGTAATCTTTTTTTGCGGCGAATATCTGAGCCGCTGTTTGCTTAAACCAGATCGGGGCATTCGGGAAACGAGCGGCCTGGAGTAAAACCTGATCGCGCTCCTCGATTCGACCGTTTTCATGAAGTGATTCAATCCAACGACGTGTATTCACCCAGTTTTGAGGCTTCTGCTCCCATTCACTCTTTAAAAATGCATCCTTGAGAAAATGTTCCTGATGAAACTCGAGCGGCGGAATAGTTTTAGAAAGCCATTCCCATGCCTTTTCAGGTTCTCCTAAGAGAAAATAAACTCGCGCCCAAGATTCCCATTCGGATTCTGATTTTTCGAGATGGCTTTGAATCCATTCGTTCCAGAAATTGCTCATTTTCTCTTGAGCGACCACGCGGTACATATCCCCTCTCTCATCGATCCAGAGATCCGAAACCTTGAATCCTCCTCTGGATTCTTTCCAAATTTCAAAAAGAGGAGATCCCTCTATTGATTTTTCCTGAATTAAATAAGACGGAATGAGTTCGGGATGAACTTCTACAAATTGCCTCCAAAAAAGAGGTCCCCCGGCTAATGACTTTGTTAGAGCAACCGCGAGCCGAAAAATCTCAACGCGCCGATGTCCCGAACGCTCGATCGCGAGTCCCCAAAAGGAAAAAGCGATTCCTTCCGAATAAGGTTGCACCGCTTGGGCCGCCTCGATGGGAAATGTCCAAACAGAAGGGAGTAATTCATGGCTCCGTTGAAACTCTCGATAGGCTTTCTCTCGTGTTCCAGGATTTGCCACCCACCTCATTCCTAATTCATGTCGAAGCGCCCCGTTTAAGGGATCGGTCTGAACTTTCTGCTCAAGTTTTGCGGTCGATAATTTGGTAAAGTTCGGCTCCCCCCAATAAATTCCAGCATCTCGAGCGACCATGAACAATCCGCCGGCGCAAAGAAGCGGAATGAGAAAACTCCATCTCCGCCAAGAGGGGGGATCATCATGCGAAGGAAGTCGAGTCGCCGTTAAAATGACCCAACAAAGAACCCCCATCACTGCATTTCCCCAACGAAGAAAAGGGACATCGACAAAACTATGAAACGCAAGAGTTAAAAGACCTCCTAGAGCACAGATTCTCAAGGGAAATTGATCATGCGATCGCATCTCATCCCAAGCGGGGACTGTCATTAATCCGAAAATTCCGATCGCCATTAAAAACAAGAAAAAGCCGAGCTCTGCGATGAGTTGTAAATAGGCACTCTCAGGATGGAGAACTTGATGGTTTGGTTTTTCAAAAGTTTGATAAAAGGGATGTACTTTTTCGTACATCGCGACGCCGTGACCCAGAATCGGAGCATCTTGAATCACTTTCCAGGCATCCTTCCAAATTTCCACACGGCCTTCGATCGTTGCTTGAGGAGAATGCTCTCCTTGAAGTCGTTGAATCAATGACGTCTGTGTTGCACTGACCACGCTCACTCCGATTCCGACCAGGGCCGCTCCGACCACCAAAAATCGGAAGTCATGTCTTCTTAAATAAATCACCATCAAAATGAGAACAAAAGAAATCAGGGCCGCGGCCACGGCGCCACGAGAATTGGAAGCGATGAGCGCTGCCATGAGAACTCCCATGCCTAGAATCACGGTGGTGAATTGCAGCATGAGTCGATGCCTTAAGGTCTCCCATCCACATCCCCATCCTAAAAAAAGTCCGATCGCAAATAACGCAGCACTATGATTTCGATTGGGGAAAGGACCAAATCCATCGTAGCCCACGGTCTCTCTTAAGCGAAAAATCGCAGGATCTCGCAACGCAAAGGAGAGAATCGCCACAATCAAAGCGACTCCAAATCCGGTCCATGCCAAATGAATCCGCAAAAGTCTTGTTTGTGAAAAGGATCTCCACCAAAGCAACAACACCCCGACTCCGATTCCTAAAAGTAAAAATTGGATCAGTCGAATCCATTCAGGATGATGAATCCCTCCCAATTTTACTCCATAATCTTGTTCCAAGGAGGTTTTCCAATATGGAGAGATAAACCATTTTGCAGGGAGAAACTCCTTCGAGAGTAAAAATAGAAAAAAGAGTCCCACTCCCATCCACAAATAAGAAGGAAAAACATCTCCTCTCAAGGGACGCATCTTAACCCCGAGAGCCAATACGAAGAGGACGATCACTTGCGTTCCGACATCTACCCCTCCAAACAATACGACCGAGAGAAAGACGACGAGCGATGAAAAAATCCATTTACTAAGCGAATTTTTCATGCGGCCACTTTTTTAATGCTCGATTCAATGCAGGACGAAAAAGTTCTGCCAAATTTTCCCAATGTTCTTTTTCGCTTCCTTCTAAAATTCCTAAAAAAAGACTCTCTCCATTTTCCATCACGATAGAGACCACCTGTCCATGTCGTGCCTCCAAATCAAATCCGAGTCCCTTTAAAATGATTTTAAATAAGACTTCAAATTCTTCGAACTGGAAAGATCGATCCACTTCGAGTTGCAAAAGCTCTGCTCCCAGGAGTGCATAACGAACTTGAGACCGCCGATTCAAAGCGAGATCGATTTTCAACCGAAAATGATTCCATGAGTGAACGTAACCAAGATTTTTGATCGCAAAAATTGCAAAGAGCGCCAGAAACCCTCCCACAATGGGAAGCGTCCGGCCTTGGCTCCAAAAAATGCTTAATCCGAAAAGTCCTAAAATTAAAAAGACGACATACATTCCCAAAACCATGCGCCGCTTCGAAAGACCAATCTTTTGCAACCGATGATGAATGTGTCCTGCATCCGCATGAAAAAGCGGGTACCCTTTGATAAATCTTCGGAAAAGGGCAAAGAGCGTATCCGCAATCGGAATTCCCAAGGCCACAATCGTCACCAATAATGCCGCAGCGATCGAGCCTTTGTTTGAGCTGACTAAGGAGAGGGTCGAAATCGCAGAGCCCATTAAATACGCCCCTCCATCTCCTAAGAAAATTTTAGCTGGTGGAAAATTATAAAAAAGAAACCCGATCAACGCCCCGACCATCGCCATCGAGATCCAAACCACACCCCATTGTTGCGATTGAATCGCGACCACACCGAGTGTCAAAAAAAGAAACGATCCTAACCCTCCTGCAAGCCCATCGGCTCCATCAATTAAATTGATGAGATTGGGAATCGCAATCAGCCAAAAGACGGTAATCAAAAAACTCCAACGCGTCAGATCAAATGCAAAACTTCCTCCGGGATAAGTCATCGAATCAATCCGAAGTCCCCAGGAGTAAACCAAGATCGCGATCAAGATTTGCCCTCCTAACTTCACCTTCGCTCCCAACGGTTTAAAATCATCGATCAATCCCAAAAAGAACATCGCCAAAGGCCCAAATATCGCCGGAATTAAAAGCATCTGCTTTTGATGCCCTTGGGTAACCACAAAAATAGAAATCAGTCCAAAAACTAAAGCCATCGAGATCCCACCCAGTCGCGAAATCCCTTGAATATGGGTTTTTCTCAAACCATCCGGCTTATCGACCCCAAATCCTTGACGAGCTTTGGAGATCAACAAAGGATTTAAGGCTACGGAGATGAGTAAGCCTAAAAGGGTAAAGACAAAAGCAAGAACCATGACTTGAATAGGATACCGTTCTCTCTTACGAAAACAACGCTTAAACCTCATTTATTACAGGGAAATAAAGAATCCTCTAAAGAAGCCAGGGAAGCAGGAACGGAAATCTCTTTTATCCTTTTTCATTGGTGATGAAGTGGATTAAACCGGAGCTCCCTTTATGACTCAAAAAGGTGATCAAACAAAATAAATATTTTCCTGCCTCCTTGCCTTCCTTAGAGAGAGTTCTTTATTTTGATTCCAAATTTCCGTTTCTTCGACGTGAAAAATTCTTCATTAAATGGACTTTTTAATGGTATTTCGATTTTTTCCATTTAGGCTTATTCCATGATCTCACGCCCTCGCTCTTCATCGTCTCGTGCTTTTACTTTGATCGAACTTTTGGTCGTTATCGCGATCATTGCGCTCCTCGCAGGGATCGGATTTGGCGGTATTGGCTATGCGATGAAAGCGGCTCATAACACCGAAGCCGCGACGATGTTAAATAATCTCAAGATTTCCATGAGTGCTTATCAATCGGATTACAGTCGTCTTCCGATTCCCGAAGATGCCGCAGGACAAGATTACACCGTCTCGGAAGAAGACGATTGGAAGGAAATGGTCATCATGCTTCAAGGAAATAAAGATCCCTTTACTCTCGAGCACGTCGATACCACTCGCTTCCCAAATCCCCGGGAAAATAATTATATGGAATTTAAAAAGAAAGATCTCACCTCAGAAGGGGCTCTCAAAGATCCTTCTTTTGGAAAAGCAAAAGCCTTTTTTGTCATGATCCTCGATGGAGATTATGATGGTATCGTGCATGTCCCCGAAGATAGCGCGACCCGCAATATCAAAGAAGAAGTTCCTGTAAACTCGAGTATCGCTATTTATTCTCGCGGTGGTGGAACCGAAGCAAAACCCGAAGCCGCCCTCATTTCCTGGTAATCCCTATATGATCACTGTTTCGAAAAAAGCTTTTACATTGGTTGAAATCCTCGTCGTCATCAGCATCATCGCGATCCTCGCAGGGATGACCCTCGGCGTCGGCGGATCGATGATGGATAAAGCGAAACGCTCTCGATCGGAAGGCGAAATCGCCGCCATGGAAGCGGCTCTCGAACGCTATAAAATAGATAATGGCGGTTATCCTGTGGCAGAAGTTTCTCCTAATATTGAAAATGATGGAGATCCGGCGGAAGACTCTTACGTCTCAGGAGCACGCGCACTTTTCCAAGCATTGTGCGGTCGTAAAAGCTACAAAGAAGCTGCAGAAGGTCAGGTCTATTACGAAGCCAAGGTGACCCAAGTCGATAAAGCCTCTCGCACGTCGACAGAAGAAGATTCCTTTCTCGTCGATGCCTGGGGAAATGCCTACGGTTACCATGTGAATGATGCGGAATCCGGAATGAATCCCGGTTTTTTTGATCTCTGGTCCACGAGCGGCAAAAAAGCGATCGAAGATAAAAAGAAGTGGGTCGGGAATTGGAAAAATTAATTTAAAAATCCACCGGGGTTTTTAAAATGACAGATCTCTACCATCAAACCCGACAATGTCGGGGATGCCGTCATCCTTCGAGCGAGCTCCGAGAATTGATCCGCATGAATCCTATGCCGGTCGCGGGTCCTCTCAATTCTTCCCAAGAGATTGCTCTCCGAATTCCCAAAATTCCCCTCACCTTACTCCAATGTCCGCATTGCGGCTTGATTCAAACACAAGAGGTTCTCAATCCTCATTTTCAAATTGATAAAACCCCCTTTCCCACCTCTCAATTTTCTGGCCTTGTCTCCCATCATCAAGAGTTTGCAAACCTGCTTCACGAACGGTATGAGCTCAATAACAGCGTTCATTTTATCGAGATGGGAAGTAACGACGGCATTTTACTGAATGCGCTTCCCCGCTCATGGGTCAAGCTGGGGATCGACTCTGAATCCATCGGCCAATTTCCCGAAAATCCGACCATTCAACGGATTGCCGAGCCTCTCACCAAAGCCCTCGTCGATAAATTTCAACTGGATGATTGGGCTCATGTTGTCTGTCTCAATAACTCAATTGCCAATATTGATGATGCGCGTCATTACTTCGAAACGGCTTCGCGTCTTCTGATTTCAGGAGGGGAATTTTGGATCGAAGAACCTTCTTTTGATCTTCTTCTCGCCGATGAACAATGGGATCTCCTGAATCATTCCCAGCCCAATTTTTGGACTCTCTCTTCTCTTCAATCTTGTCTCGATCCCCTTGGCCTTGAATACGTGGAAAGCTTTCAGCCTGCCGATAACATCAATATCCAACGACACGTCTTCCGAAAAGGATCTCCGGTTTTAAGTGAAAGTCATTTCGACGGAATCTCTCCGCATTTACTCCGATTAAAGGGGGCTTATGAAAAAAGATTTGAATCCCCCATTCTTAAACGACTGATGGAAGCTCGACGGATGGGGAAACGCATCGCGGCGATGAGTGCCTCTCGTCGAACCCAAGTTTATTTAAACCAAGTTCAAATTCTTCCGATCGAATTTGTGATCGATGAAGTTCCCCAACGCCAAAACCATTGGATTCCCGGAAGAGGGCTTCAGGTCGTTCCATCGAGTCACTTACAGCTCTATCCGATTGATATCTTACTAGTCTCTCACGCTTCTGAAATTGAAGGCTATCGCACCCGTCACCCTCAATTCAAAGGGGACTGGATTGCTCGATTTGGTCGTTAAACCCCGATCTTGCATTAGAACTGGAGGGGCAGTGGCCCACTGCCTTCCCC
>JAZKBH010000197.1:7306-10876 GCA_040388725.1 Verrucomicrobiota bacterium | reverse complement strand
CATTTTGTTTTTAGTTTTTAAAAATTTTTTCATAGATCCTCCATTGAATTATTGTTGTTGTTTTCGGAACGAGCTCTTCAGCGAATTCGGCTGAAAACAAAGCGGAATGTGGAGAACCCTTTTGTCGCGCGTATGGCTCTTATTAAAACTTCTTTAGAACAAATTTAAAACTTTAGGAGAACTCGTCCCTTTCGCCGCTTACGAGTTCAAATCGATTCATTTCACACGAGCCCATGAAAAATCCCTCTAAAGAGAGGGATTTTTCAAGAGGCTATGTCTTAATTAAAAGAGATTAGATAGGGATTTCCTTAATCTTTAAACCAACACCCCGAACGTTCTCAATATAATGACTGAATTGCCCTAGTTTCTTTTTTAGACGCCGGACATGGGTGTAAACCGTACATCCCCGAGTTTTAACATTATAATTCCAAACTTGAGCCAAAATCTTCGGATAAGAATGAACCTCTCCAGGCTTTTCCATGAGAAAAGCTAAGAGTTTAAATTCCATCGGCCGCAGATAGACACTTTTCCCTCCTAACGAAACTTCTTTCTTTTTTTGACACACTTTCAACTTTCCCACTTGAAGAGGATGAACCACCGATTTGACTTCCGATTTGAGTTTCAAACGGCGAGAGATTGATCTTCTGATGCGAAGGCCTATTTCACGAGGAGAACAATCCTTGGAAACAAAATCTTCTGCTCCCAATTCCAATCCAATGATGGCATCCACTCCATTTTTTTCTTTCGAAAGAAAAATGACGGGAATTCCTTTCACCATTTCATCCGAATATAATCGCTTAAAAAACTCAAATCCCCGCATATCGGGAAGTTCCGTATCGACGAGTAAGAGTTCAGGCAAAAGAATAGGAACTCGCTGAAGTCCTTTTTCTCCTGAATCCAGCGCATGAACTTTAAATCCATGTTCATCTAAATAACCGGAGATCGAGGCAGTCGCATCCGAATCTCCGCTGACCATTAAAAGAGGGGTCCGTGATAAAATCATGAATTTGTTCTCTTTTAAGACTACGACGATTTTGAACGCCAACCTACGACTTGACCGCTTGGCAAACGGATGGCCTCACCACTCGCCAGTTTTTTGGGCATCCCATGATCTCGATCTTCTAAATTAAGAACCGTGGTTTTTCCTGCTTCAATAACGACGGGGATTTTGACAATACCATCTCGATCTGATCCGGCTCGGACAATATAAGTTCCCTTTGGAAGTTCGGCGCGAACAGGCTCTTCATCATGGATTCCAATGCTATTGGAGATCGTTGTGAACCTTTTTCCATCGAGGCAATAAACGTCATAATTACTATGAGGGTAATATTTGATATCCCCGTCATTTTTTTCATCCGTCGATGTGTAAACCTTAAGATAACCATTCAAAGGAACGCTTCTCAAACGCGCATCCAAGGGAATAGGCCCCACGGCTTTGGATAAGTCCACCGTTGAATCCGCGGCATAACAAACCGTCTTTACCATGAAGGAAAGACCCAACACGAACGCTAGTTTTTTATTCATCTCCCAAATTTATTTTTGAAAGATCAGGGATTTATGAATCTAAAATTAAAATTTCTTCATGATTCTCCTAAAGAACATGAAGAAATCTTAATCTATTTTTAGTATATTTTTAAGAAATGCGGAATAAACTTTTCCTGTCATGCGAGTATTATTGATAGAAGACGAAGAAAAAGTTCAACGATTCGTAAAAAGAGGACTCCAAGCCGAGCATTTTGCCGTGGATACGTGTTCCGATGGAAAAGAAGGTTTGGAAACCGCCTCTCTCTGCGAGTATGACCTCATCATCTTGGATCTGATGCTCCCCGGAATTGATGGTACGGAATTGTTAAAGCGACTTCGGGCAATTAACAAACAGGTTCCCATTCTTATTTTAACCGCCAAAGATAGTCTTCAGGACAAAGTAAAACATTTCGAAGCAGGAGCGGACGATTATTTAACCAAGCCCTTTGCTTTCAGTGAATTAATTGTTCGGATTAAAGCGCTTTTAAGAAGAGGTCCTGCCCCTCGCTCGAATATTCTGAAGATTGCAGATTTGGAAATCGATCGCATGGCTCATCAAGTACGCCGAAATACCCAAACAATTAAATTAACCTCCAAAGAATATTCGCTCCTTGAATACCTTGCCTTGAACAAGGGTCGCGTTCTTTCTCGGACAATGATTATTGAGCATGTCTGGGATCAGAGTTTTGAAGGCTTTACCAATATCGTCGATGTCTATGTTCGCCAGCTCCGCGAAAAAATTGATGAAAACCACTCTTTAAAATTAATCAAAACCGTACGCAACGTCGGCTATCAAATGATGGATGAGGTCGGATGAAGATCAAATCCATCGAATTTCAATTAGTGGGTTGGTGCTGTGTCATCTCCCTTTCGATCTTTCTTTGTTTTGGAGTTTTCTCCTATACACGCTTAAACCATTACTTAGATGAATCGGTAAAAGAGAATCTCGTCAGGCGTGGAAAACAAGTTCACGAACTATTGGAGATGGGATCTCTTGATGCTGAAAAAGGAAAAATTCCTGAGGAAA
The DNA here is from genome assembly GCA_040388725.1 of Verrucomicrobiota bacterium. Taxonomy (GTDB): domain Bacteria; phylum Verrucomicrobiota; class Verrucomicrobiia; order Methylacidiphilales; family CAMAQI01; genus CAMAQI01. The sequence goes on along the minus strand of JAZKBH010000197.1, from coordinate 8,325 downwards.
TTCAAAACCGTTACGCTCCTGAAAGAAATGATCGGTTTATTCGCATTCATGCCTTGAATCATCCCGTTCTGTACAGTTCGGGTGAACCGTACGAAAAAAGCTTTCATCCCGATCAAATCCCATTGACTGAACAAGCTTCTCCGAATGTCCAATGGATTAAACTTAAAGAGCAAAATATCTCCCTTGTTGCGCTCTCTGTCTTTCTGAATGAAGATACCTATATTATTGAGATCGGAACTTCAGACCTTCCCTCCAAAAAAATCCTCCTTAGCTACTTACGAACCCTTATTTTTGCTTTTCCCGTCTTTTTATTAATTTCTGCTGCAGGAGGTTACATTTTGATCCGCGGCGCTTTTCGTCCCGTAAATGATATCATTATTGCAGCCAACGCGATTACTCAGCACAACCTCTCTCAGAGACTCCCTGTCGAGAAAAATGGAGACTCCCTGGAAAGACTGGGGACTGTTTTAAATGAAATGATCGATCGCTTGGATGAAGCCTTTCAACATGCAAGCCGTTTTACCGCCGATGCCTCCCATGAACTGAGAACTCCTCTCACCATTATACACGGAGAACTCGAATCTCTCTTGCTGGATACAGGCATTCATTCTGAATCGTATGCAAAAATCGATAGTATTCTGGAAGAGACTGAGCGGCTGACAAAAATTGTAGAAGCCTTGTTTGCTATTTCGCGCCTTGAATCGGGTGAAAAAATTAGCGAAAGAACACAATTTAATCTTTCAGAACTCATCTCCTCCACCGCAGACCAAATGTCTCTTTTAGCGGTTGATAAAAATATTTCTCTGATTCTACAAACGGAACAAACAATCATGATTGAAGGAGACCGCTCTCGAATCAAACAAGCGGTCGTTAACTTGATCGATAATGCCATTAAATATAGTCCTCGAGATAAAAAAATATGGTTAGAGACGCATATCGAAGAAAATAGGGCCGCTTTTAAAATCACGGATCAAGGCTCTGGAATCCCGGAAGATTCACTTCCCTATGTTTTTGATCGT
>JAZKBH010000197.1:0-7296 GCA_040388725.1 Verrucomicrobiota bacterium | reverse complement strand
TGCGCAAGTAGTATGGGAGGAGGTAATCGGGGGTATCTAAAGGCCTGCATAGCACGAACATTGTTGGGGCGGCGATTGCACCAGCGGCCACGCCTGATAACGCTAGGGCGACACCACGACGAGTGAAGGGGAGCTGGCCTATGCTGCGGGCCCATGCACGATGGAAGTGCTGAGATTTCGAATACTCCTGAAGGGGGATGTCAGGTTCGGATTTTTTTACCCCTTGAAAAAACAATCCTAAACCGATTCCCTATTTAAATGAATCAACTTGAAAACTTATGAGTATTAACCTCCAAAAACCGATTCGTGGAATAGCCTTTCTCTTTTTAGTCATCACTTTTCTTAAAGCCTCGGAGAGCCTCCCAAGTCCTACTCTCTCATCATCCGTAGCTGTGACACGAGTCACCCGCGATGATCTTTCAAAAACGGTTGAACTTTCAGGAGAGTTTCTGGCTTATCAGGAAGTTGATCTTCACTCGAAAGTTTCCGGCTTCATCAAGAGCATTGCCGTCGATGCCGGGGACCGAGTCAAAGCAGGCGGCGCAATTGCAACATTGGAAATTCCCGAGCTTCAAGACGACCTGACTCGAGCAAAGGCGCAAACAAAAATGGCAGAAGAAGAAATCAAAAAGTACGAATCCAAATACAATATCATTCATTCTTCAACTGTTCGACTTCTTGATGTGGCTAAACAACAGCCGAAATTAGTTGCTCAGCAGGATATCGATAATACGAAATTTCAAGAGGAAGAGGCAGTCGCTTCGTTGGAAATCGCCAAGCAACATCTTGAGGAGGTAAGAGCTAATCAGAATAAAATGATGACCCTCTTAGATTATTCAGTCATTACAGCTCCCTTTGACGGAGTCATTACCCGACGCTTTGCCAATCTCGGAACTCTTATCCAGGCAGGAACGACCTCACACACACAGGCAATGCCTGTGGTTCACTTGGTAGACGATAGTAAACTTCGTTTGACGGTTCCCGTTCCTGAATGGGCCGTTTCCAAACTTCACGTCGGGCAAGAATTAAGCGTTTCCGTTAAGTCGATGAATCTCCAGTTGAAGGGGACGGTCTCCCGTTTCTCTTCCTCCATCGATCGTGCCACACGCTCGATGCGTACGGAAATTGACATCGATAATCAGGATCGAAAACTGACCGAAGGAATGTATGCAACGGTCAAGCTGACGACGGAGCTCCAACAGAATGTACTCAATGTTCCAATTCAAAGCCTCAAAATGGAAGGAAGCCCAAAAGTCTACGTTTTGAATCGAGAAAATAAAGTCGAGGAAAGAGAGGTCTCCATTGGTATGCAAACGGCCGATAGGGTCGAAATCAAAAGTGGCCTCGAGGAGAATAATCTAGTTCTAATTGGTGGAAATAATCGATTTAAGCCGGGTCAAGTGGTTCTCCCCAAAATCGTTGAACTCAGTGAATCTCCAAAAAATATCGGAGGACGTCATGGATAGTCTCATTTCTTCCGATACCATTCGCATGCTGCAAAATATCGATACTCCTTCCATATGTAATGCAATTGAAACGTTTGAGTGCCGACTTCGAAACGAGGGATTTATCAATCATGAGGTCAAATGCCTCACCCCAAAACTCTCTCCGATGGTAGGCTATGCCCAAACAATCAAAGTCAGAGCTGCCTCTCCCCCTCAAAAAAAACGATATTATCTTGACCAAACTGATTGGTGGTCGGATTTACTACTAGTCGGTAATCCGAGAGTTCTAATCGTAGAAGATATGGACTCCATTCCAGGAGTTGGAGCATTTGTAGGAAGTGTGCATGCCCATATTCTTAAAGCATTGGGCTGTATTGGAATAATTACTAACGGAGCCGTCCGAGATCTTCATGAAATCTCTGAAATCAATTTCAATCTCTTTGCAGGGAACGTCTCCCCCTCTCATTCCTATGTTCATATTGTCGAACATGGAACTCCAGTCAAGATCGCGGGCCTGGAAATTTCCCCTGGAGACCTTATCCATGGAGATCAACACGGCTTCACTCTCATTCCCCCAAAGATCGCAGCTGAGCTTCCTGAAAGAGTTCAGCAACAGAAACAACGCGAAATTTTAATCAAAAAATACTGCCTCTCAGATCGGTTTTCAGTCAATGGTCTCAATCGCCTGATCTCCCAAACTTCTGGCAATTCACACTAATAAAATCATGTCACGATTTTCAATCCGTTATCCCTATTTTATCATCGTCGTTTGTTTGATGATCGGGATTGTCGGCATATCCAGCGTCAGTCGGATGCCAGTCGATCTCTTTCCGACAATCAAGATTCCAGTCGTCGTTGTCGCAACATTCTTTTCCGGAATGCCTCCGGAACAGATCGAAAACGATATTACAGGCCGATTCGAGCGTTTTTTTACCTTAGCCAGCGGAATCGACCACATCGAGTCAAGATCTCTTCCTGGCGTTAGCCTAATTAAAATTTATTTTCAGCCGGGAAGCAGTCCGGACTCCGCCGTCACTAATATCTCCAATCTCGCGATGGCCAATCTTCGGCGACTTCCACCAGGAACACTTCCACCGGTGGTCTTAAAATTTGATGCATCAAGTCTTCCCGTCTGTCTCATCACTTTGAAGGGAGAAGGACTCAACGAAACCAAACTCCGCGATCTTGGACAATACTCGGTTCGGAACCAAGTGGCGAGTGTTCCCGGTGCCTCCGTCCCTCAACCCTTTGGAGGTCGGTATCGTCAGATCATGGTCTACGTCGACCCTCATAAACTGGATGCCCATCAAATGAGTGTCATGGATGTTGTTCGATCCGTTAATGAATCCAACCTCATTCTACCCGCCGGAGACGTTAAAATCGGTCCAATTGACTACAGCCTTTATACGAATAGCCAGCTTAGTACAATTGATGACATTAATCATCTTCCTCTTAAAACAGTCAATGGTTCTCCTGTCCTCGTGGGGGATATCGGAGAAGCCAAGGACGGACAGCAAATCCAGAACAACATCGTTCGAGTTGATGGTCAACCCTCTGTCTATTTACCCGTCTTAAAACAAGGAGGAGATGCCAACACGATTGCCGTCGTTGATGGGATCAAAAAAGCCATTGCAGGACTGATGGATATTCCCAAAACGCTCCAAACCAAGGTCGTCTTCGATCAATCCATTTTTGTTAAAAATGCGATTGAAAATTTGATTCATGAAGGACTCATCGGACTTTGCCTGACGGGCCTGATGATTATGATCTTTTTAGGGAACGTCCGGGGAACGGTTGCCGTTTTTCTCTCTATTCCCCTCTCAGCTCTCGCCGCATTCATTATTTTGGCGTACGGTGGCAATTCGATTAACTCGATGATTTTGGGTGGACTCGCTCTTGCCTTCTCTAGATTGATCGACAACTCGGTCGTCGTTCTTGAAAATATTTTTCGACACTTGGAAATGGGTGAAACCCCTGTCGTTGCCGCTGAAAAAGGAGGAAGTGAAGTGGCTCTTCCGGTTCTCGCGGCGACTTTGGGAACTGCCGTGGTTTTCTTCCCTGTCACATTTTTGTACGGAGTGAGCCGTTTTTTATTTACAGCCCTCGCACTTTCCGTCGTTCTCTCCCTCTTTGCCTCATATGTGGTTGCCATGACCGTCGTTCCCCTATTCTGTGCTAAATTTTTAAAACCCCATTCGCCAAGCCACGGAAGCAACACTTCCAATAACATTGGATTTTTTGAGAAATTCAATATCCGATTTAATCGAGCATTTCAGGGATTTTTGAATCTCTTTGATCAAATCCAAACTATAACGCTCAAAAGACCTGTACTTACTCTGTCGATCATCATGGGCGCCTGTCTCCTTTCGTTTGTACTGATCCCGTTTGTGGGGCTTGCTTACTTTCCTAGAACCGATCCCGGACAATTCGTCATCAATCTGAAGGTTGCCACGGGCACCCGACTTGAAATCACCGAATCTGAAGTCGTCAAAGTAGAAAACCTCATCAGATCAATTGTCTCTCCAGAAGACCTTCAGCTGGTTGTTTCTAATATTGGAACGACTCCCGGATTTTCATCCATTTACACCAGCAATTCAGCCTCCCATACGGCTTTTGTGCAAGTAGGACTCAAAGAAGGCCATCAAATTGGAAGTTATGAGTATATGAATCGTGTCCGTGAAGCGATTCGCAAAGATCTCCCCCAATTATCAGCCTATTTCCAATCTGGGGGGCTCGTCGATGCTGTTCTTAATTTGGGGCTCCCTGCGCCGATCGACGTTCAGGTCAGTGGATCCAATCTTGAAAAAAACTTTGCCGTAGCAAAGGAATTAAGTCATCAAATCGAATCTCTTTCCGATGTAAGCGATATCATGATCCCACAGGATATTGATGCCCCCGCTCTCAAGCTGGATATAGATCGAATTCGAGCAGGTCGATTGGGTCTCAATGAAAAAGAAGTTGTGAGTAATGTCATCACGGCACTGACATCCAATCAGATGATTGCTCCCAGCTATTGGGTTGACCCCCGAAGTGGAAACGACTACCTGCTGACCGTTCAGTATCCTGAAAATTTTATCAACTCATTCTCGGATCTTCGGGGAATTCCAATTCGCTCCTCCTCAGGAGGAGACACCATTCGTCTTGACGCCATCACCGATATTCAAAACATTCTCTCTCCGACAGAAGTCGATCATTACCAACTACGGAGAACCATCGATGTTTTTGCCTCAACCAAGGCTGAAGAATTAGGAAAAGTTGCGAACCAGATCCAGAAAATTGTCGATCATATGGAAAAAACGGAGGGAGTTCGCGTGAATATACGCGGAATGGTCGAGGGAATGAATCAATCCTTCAAATCCTTTGGAGCCGGACTCATCCTAGCAATTCTCTTGGTCTATCTGATTCTCGTCGCTCAATTTAAATCCTTTAAAGATCCGTTTATCATTCTTTTGGCAATCCCTCCGGGATTAGCTGGCGTGATCCTTACTCTAACAATGACAGGAACGACCCTTAATGTTATGTCCCTCATGGGTATCGTAATGATGGTCGGAATCGTTATTTCCAACAGTATTTTGATCCTTGAATTCACTCACCGTCTTGTGGAGGACGGGGTTTCAGTCAGAAAAGCTTCTGGAGATGCCGTATTGATCCGAATGAGACCCGTTCTCATGACTTCCCTCGCAACAATCATCGGGCTCATCCCCATGGCAGCGAAGCTCGGAACTGGAAGCGAAGCTTATGCTCCCCTCGCGAGAGCAATCATTGGAGGTCTTACTATTTCAGTGATTCTCACGGTTTTTATTGTTCCCGCAGCATTTTTGATCACTTACGGGAAAAAAAGTGAGCCCGTTATTCCTCCACCTCCTATTCTTGAGCCTGCTTTGGAAGAAACTCCTGTGATGGATCTCACTCCTCAGGAGATTTCATGAAGCCTCTACTCTCGATATTAATCATCTTTGGATATATCACATTCTCGCTCGGCCAAGGCGAGGTGCAGAATCACGAAACACCTCAGTCACTTACACTGAAACAGGCGTGTGATTTTGCGCTTTCCCATCATCCCGAGATCGAATCAGCTAATCTAAAGGCGAACGCTTCCGAACAAAAGATCCGAGAGAATCGTGCTGCTTTTTTTCCGCAGATTTCCGCAAACGTCAATGCCGTTGGTCCAGACGACAACAGTCGAATTACCGCATCCGGCGGTCTCAATAATCCATCCGTCTTCAGTCGTCAATCCGATGGACTTTCCATTTCCCAATTGATCACTGATTTCGGTAGAACTGCAAATCTGACGTCAGGCTCGCGATTTCAAGCCTACGCCGAAGAGCAACGCTCTATCAATGTAAGGGCAAGGGTCTTGCTACGAGTTCAGTCGGCCTATTTCGAAGTTTTGGGATCACAAGCAATATTGAATGTGGCTCAACATGCAGTCACAAACAACGAACTGCTAGTCAACCAAGTCCGAGCAATGGTCGAGGGCAAACTAAAGTCCGAACTGGATCTTGGATTTGCAGAAACAAACCTAGGTGAAGCAAGACTCGTCCAACTTAAAGCAGGAAATCGTCTCAACGAGGCCTTCGCTAATTTATCAGAAGCAATGGGGATGAGGGAAAAAAAAGAATTCCAACTCATTGAGGAAAATGACCCTTCTCTCGAAGGAGATGAGAACATATTAATTCAAAAGGCACTCGAACAACGCACCGATCTGATCGCTGCAAAAGCCGAAAAAGAGGCTCTGTTAAAATTCGCCAATGCTGAAAAGGCAGCCCAATACCCTGAAATAAAAGCACTCGGCGAAGTTGGAGTCACCCCCATTGCAGACAAAAGCATCAAAGAAACCTACGCCATAGCAGGGCTCAATCTCCATCTGCCGATCATCAACGGAGGAAAACTCTCCGCTAAGGCAGAAGCCGCACGACTTCAGGCGGAGGCAGCGCAAAAAAATATCTCCGATCTGGAAAATAAAATATATCGAGATGTCCGTGTCGCTTGGGGACGATTTCAGTCTGCATTTCAGGAAGTCGAAATCAGCCGACGCCTTCAGGATCATGCTTCCCAGACTCTGGAATTGGCTCAAAGTCGTTATAAACTGGGAATGAGTTCCATCATCGAATTAAGTTCAGCCGATCTTGAAAAAACCAAAGTCGATATGAACTATGCTTCAGCGAGACACGAGCTCCAGATGAAAAAGGCCGAACTCGATTACCAAACCGGTGACTTGAACATTCAATAAAACGCTTCGTCCGTAAAAAAAATTAAAATTCAAAAAATTAAAATTTTCTCATGAGAAATATTTAATTTTGTGTTCATTCTACACTCATGAGGATGCTTTTTAATTAGGGCGTCTATTTGAACAAAACCGACGGAAAAACAATGAGAAACAAAACAATACAGTATGGGATCAGCGTTATTTTCAGTGCATTCCTCTTGATCGGATGCGCAACAACCGAATATACTTCTATCCCGGATCCCGTGGGCCCCTCTCATTACAAACCCCACCCCCATCAAGAAGGCTCTCTCATTGTTTACACTCGTTCTTCCGGAGCGTTTTATAGCGATTTTTTAATCCATTCTCCGTATGAGATTTACACCAAAGAAGGAGTCCTTTTTAAAAAGATCCCGAATCATGTAGGCAATTTTGATCCCGATCCCGATGAAGTCTCTCTTCCTGCTGGAGAATACAAAATTAAAGCTCGGTCAAAAAAAGACGGCATGATTATGGCTAACGTTTTTATTCTTCCCTCCAAAACGACCTTTCTTGACCTGAATGATGAAATTCAAGATCGTTTTGAGAAAGTCCCCTCCAATCAATTAATAAAAACGCCTTCCGGTCATATTATTGGATTTAAAT
>JAZKBH010000196.1:0-4201 GCA_040388725.1 Verrucomicrobiota bacterium | reverse complement strand
CTGCGAGTCCTAAGCGTTGCAACGTCCAGGACTCGCAGCGCTCGTCCCTCCAATGGAGAAGGAAAAAACCGCTGAAGAATGACAACCCATTGAATAGGGAAAGCTGGAAATCAGGAGGTTTTAAAATCAAACCGTAAAATGCCTTTTTCTTTTTTTAAGTCTTCGCATCCCGATTTTTGTCGGGACTGCTTTCCCCATTAAAAATTTCTTAGTTTTTAAAGGTAAACGACGAGGTTAAAGGGGTTTCCACTGAGGAAGGCCCGATCAAAACTTGAAAGTCACCCTCTTCGATTTTCCACGCATGGGATTTGTCATCCCAAAAAGCGAGGTCTTGAGGCGTGATGGTCATTTGAATGGTTTTTGTCTCTCCGGGTTTCAGTTTTATTTTTTGAAATCCTTTGAGTTCTTTTTCGGGACGAGGAACTGTGCATTGAATCTCGCGAAGATAGAGCTGAGCAATTTCTGTGCCTTCCACTTTACCTTCGTTGGTAATGGTAAAACTTAAAGTGAGAGATTGATTTTGAGAAAGCGACAGGCTTTTGAGTTTGAGATGATCATAGAGAAAAGTCGCATAACTTAAGCCAAATCCAAAGGGATAGAGGGGAGCGACTTTCTGATGTTCGTACCAACGATAACCGACAAAAATTCCTTCTTTGTAATCGATGCGAGCTCCTTTACCTGAGTCCGGTTTAATTGGTTGCGAGACGAGATCGACCGCGGGGTATTGAAAGGCAGGAGAGTCCGAAAATTCTTTTTCACAGGTAAAGGGGAGTTTTCCAGAAGGATTAACGCGGCCCATGAGCACATCGACGAGAGCTCTCCCTTGGGTTTGACCGAGGAAGAGCGCAAAGAGATGCGCTGCGACTTTGTCCTGAAAGTCCGTCATGCGAAAGGCACCTCCGGTCATCGAGATGAGAATCGTTTTGGAATTCAGCGAGACACATCGTTCGGCGAGTCCTCCGCCGGTTTGAGGATGGAGCGCAAAAGATCGATTGAATCCTTCTTCGTCATTCGTCGATACCGCAGCGATCACGAGATCTGCCTCTTTGATCTCTGCATCTGTAGGATTGGCTTTAAAGGTGATCTTCCTTGGGCACCCATCAAGGAAGATATGCAGCATTTTAAAGAAGTAACGACTGGCTTACCAATTATCTTAGGAAGAAAAACTTGGGAATCACTTCCTCAAAAACCTCTAAAAAATAAATTCATGAAAAAGGGCATCTTTAAGGGAGACTAAGTGATTTCCCTCTACTCCTCCGGAACCTCCTCCACCTAAAAGACCTGAAGACTTTTTTGCAGGGGGCTTTGGAGCAGGAAGATGGCCCCAAACGCCTTTTGCGGCAGGACCGACGAGAAGGATTTTATGGTAGGTTTGGGCTTGAAGAGGCAGGATGTGATTACGATTGGAGAGAAGAATAATCGACTCTTGCGCCGTCCGAAGAGCAACTGCGTCATGTGCGGGAAGTTTTTTTAAGAAAGAGAGATCTTCCTGGGGACGATCATAAAATCCCATTTTGAAAAAAGCAGTGAGCCAGCGAAGGATTTTCGCATCGAGATCTTTTTCTGAAAATTTCTTTTCTTTGAAGAGATCTGTTAAATAGATTCCTTTTAAATCGGGCATACAGAGATCGATCGCTGTCGTCATAAATTTTTCATTCTCTTGAATCGCTCCCCAATCACTCATGACCAATCCTTTAAATCCGAGTTCCTTTCGAAGGAGTTGATCGACCCAAATCGGGCTATGGCCCACCCATTCTCCGTTCACAAGATTATAGCTGGTCATGACTGCGCCTGCTCCGGCATCAATTCCCGCTTTGAAGGCAGGGGTATAAATTTCATGAATCGCCCGTTCGGAAATCACGGAGTCACTCGTCGCGCGAAGATATTCGCTATTATTGCCTAAGAAATGCTTGAGCGTCGCCATCGTCCCCGTTTTTTGAAGACCGGTGACATAGGAGGAGACGAGACGTCCTGCGAGATAGGGGTCTTCTCCTAGATACTCGAAGTTTCGTCCGCACTCAGAACTTCGATAGATATTCATTCCCGGGCCCAGGAGAACGGCAATATCTCCAGCGCGGCATTCTTCTCCAATCGATTGAGCATAGAGAACGGCTAATTCAGGGTCCCATGTCGCGGCGAGGGCGAGCGTACACGGAAAAGCAGTCGATTGTTTGAGACGCGTAACAATATCATCCCGAAGATGAATTCCTTGAGAGGCATCTGAAAAAAGAAGCGGACGTAGGCCGAGTCTGGGTAAAGGGGGTGAAAACATGAGTTGAAATCCCCCGACGGCATTTAGCTTTTCATCCAGAGTCATCGCTTGAAGAACGGCCTGCGCTCGTGCTTCAGCAGAGAGATTTCGATTGGCATACGGTCGATCCGAGGGGAGAGGACTAAAAGGAATCGTCTTAAAAACGGTTTCTTCGGCGGAGAGAAAGAAAAGCATGCTCAGGGAAAGGAGGACAATTCGAAGAAACGCGAGAAAGGATAATATCTGCATAAAGAATCAAAGTTTACGAAAAGATAGAGAAAGTGAGGAGAAGAAAAAATATTTTTCGAATTGAAGGAGATTCATTTCAAACCGATTTTTTGAAAGTGTTCTTGAAGATTTTGTTTAAAATTTTCGATCGTTTCATCGGGAAGCGAAAATTTTTTCGCTATTTTTTTAAACTTTGAAAAAGCAGCAATCGTTTTTTGAATAATTTCTCGGCTTCGATCTTTTCGGATAGAATGATAAAGGGCCAGTTTTTCGAGGGAACGAAGGTCCGGAGATCGGTGTTCTCCTAAATAGCCGAGAGAATGAATGCCGTTCCATTTCGCAGGGAGAAGATCAAAGGCCGGAGAGAGATTCCATTTGTTTCCTTCCAGAAGAAATCCATGGTTTTTGACGTGATCGTCGCGGACGCATCCAATCAAGTTGAAAGTGGCCCGAGAGAAGGCTTCTTCTACTTCCTGATGATTTTGGGTTAATTCCCTCGTGACGCTGAGGAAGTCGTCATAGTCCGTCGATCCGGACACAGGAAAATGACCGATACCACAAAGGGAATGATAGTGAACCCGATTTTGGAGTTTTCGGTCAAATCGTTGAGTGGCAAAGAGAACGTTCTTTTTTTGACGGGGGAGGGGAATGAGTCGGGCGGGAGAAGTTCGAATTCCTGCTTCATGTGCAATTTGATGGTAGAGAAATTCAAGGGCGCCGTTAGATGTTTTATCGCCATCTTGGAGTTTTAATATCCAAGAGGAAAATCCCTCTGGAAGCGGGCCATTCCCGCTCACGAATTCTGGTTTTTGATCGTGAATTCCAATAATGATTTTAGGTCGTGCTCCCCCGGGAGAGGTTCCTGCTTTGAGCAGATCATCATGAATCCCTTCGTGAAGATTTCCTCGAACGATTTGGAGTGCCTCCCGATTGACTTCAGTGAGATTAATCGGATGGTAAGATTCAGAGAGCTCTTCACTCGGCTGATAAGTGATCGCTCCCATTCCTCGAGAACCGAGATAGCCGAGGCAAGTCAGGGCATTCCATTGACGGACTCCTTTTCTTCGAAGTCGTTCTTCGAGAAGTCCCATTCCCCATTGATCGGGAAGAGAGTCGTAAAAAAGTCCGAAAAGCCCTTTGAAATCAGGATGATCACAATGTTGAACTCCATTTTTGAAGGGAAGAAGAAGAGGAGAAAGATTGATCCCATGGGCGAGAAAATCGGAATCATATTCAAAATAGATTTTTCCAGAACGATCGTCCGCCAGTGTGCCGAGGAGCTTTCCTTGATAGAGGGCATGGAGTTTCATGGCGCCCCTCCTCGCATTCCTCTTTGACGTTTGGAAGAATCAATTTCTTCGATTTTTTGGATTTCAGGGGGAAGGAGAAGGGATTCAATTTCGAGGGTGCGTCCCATAGAGGAGAGAATCAGGAGAAATCGTTCTAAAGAGATTTCGCCCGTTTTTTCAAAATGTTTTAGAGTTCCTAGTTTGATCCCCGATCGATCGGCGAGATCTTGAAGTCGCCATCCGCGACGAAGTCGCTCCTCTTTAGATCGGGCTGAGAAGATCTGAAGGATAGAACGAGGAGAAGTTCTAAGGGTTATCTTATTATCCTTAAAATTCGATTTCATTACAAAAAGGATAATATAATATCTATTACTAGTAAAATACTTTTTCGATCATTCAGGGAGAGAATTGTTTTTATCCCAATCCCAAATCT
>JAZKBH010000195.1:26538-28798 GCA_040388725.1 Verrucomicrobiota bacterium | reverse complement strand
GAAAAAGAGAGGCCTATACAGGAAGAGGTTTGTATTGGGTTTCTCCTATTCATCCTGTCAAAAACCTCCGGAAAACTTTAGACAGGATGAACAGGAGAAGAGAAAGTTTTAAAAGCCCAATGCAAGATTTTGGTTTACGAAAACATGGTTTTGAGTTCGGGCTGAAGGGCTTGAGGCTGAAGACAGGTGCTTTTGATTTCGATGTGTTTTCCGAGTCGTGAGGATTCTTCGAACGCCTGCATCACTTCGACGACGTGTAGTCCCAAATCTCCATTGCAGCGATGAGGTTGATCGTGACGGATCGCATGGGCCATATCGACAACGCCCATCCCTCGTCCCACGCGGTGGGGATGATGAAGAGGTATTGTTTTCCATTCTAGATCTCCGCTGTGTTTGATTTGAATGGCATTTTCTTCATGGAAGCAATTCGGGTCGGGGCAACTCAACGATCCTTCGGTGCCATAAATTTCGAGTCGGGGAAGATGATGGCTCCAGACGTCAAAGCTCATGATAATTGTGATGAGAGCTCCATTCTCGAAGTCGAGCGTTCCTGAATAATGGGTTGGGGTCTCAACGAGAATCACTTTACCCGTTTGAGGTTCGCTGGTGATCGTTCGGGTTGAGAATGAACTTTTGACGGATGCAGAGACCCGTTTTATGGGCCCCATGAGATGAATCAAAGCGGTGATGTAATAAGGTCCCATGTCAAAGAGCGGTCCTCCTCCTTTGAGATAATAAAACTCCGGGCTCGGATGCCAATGTTCGTGACCATGGCAGACCATAAATGCAGTTCCTGCAATCGGTTGGCCGATTTTTCCTTGGTCGATCAGCCATCGACAAGTCTGAAGACCTGAACCGAGAAAAGTGTCGGGAGCTGTGCCGACCCGGAGATTTTTTTTGACGGCAAAATCCGCCACTTTTTTTCCTTCTTCTGTCGAGATTGAAAATGGTTTTTCGCAGTAAACATGTTTTCCAGCTTCAAGCGCGGCGGTGTTGACCGAGGCATGGACGAGAGGAACGGTGAGATTGACGACAAGATCGATCTTCGGATCCTGAAGAAGACTGTCTACGGTGAGCGACTTTGGAATATTTTTTTCATGAGCCTTGGCGCTTGCTCGCTCCGACTCGAGATCTGCACAGGCGATGACTTTGACGAGGTCTGGAAAGAGAGAAAGTCCATCGAAGTAGGCGTTGCTGATTTTTCCGCATCCGATGATGCCGACATGGAGAGGTTTGCTATTCATGAATTCAAGAGGAGTGGAGGTTTAGGAAAGTGTTTTTGCTGCCCAAAGAATTCCTTGAAGCGCAAGTTGAAGCGATAGGGGATGTTTAGAAAATTCTTCAGGGGCATGTCCCAACGCAGAATAAAAAACTTTTCCTTTACCCCAGGATTTAATCCATGCAACGGGCATCGTGAAGGTTTTATCTTCAAAAGTGTAGTCGGTTTCTGCCAGGACTTGAATGCTGGGATCGACCATCATGTAATATTGCTCTGAATGATAATCAAAAAAAGAGGGGATTCCTTGGGTGATGGGAGTTGTGGTATTGACAATTCGAACTTTGTAATCGCCCACATAGGGATGCCCCACAAAATGACCTCCGACCATCCATTCGTAGTCGAGATTTCCTCGAAAGGCATCGCCCATGCCTCCATGGATTCCTGCGAGTCCGACTCCGGAATGGATTGTTTCAATGAGGTTTTTGGTTTGTTCGGGGGTCAATGATCCCATCGTCCAACAGAGGAAGATCACATCGAATGATTTAAGTTTTTCAGGATGATCCAAGATTTCAAGGGAAGTGGAGATCTCAGATTTAAGCCCGTGGGATTGGAGAGCGTCTTTGAAGATTTGAACTATATTTTCAGGTTGATGGCCATCCCATCCTCCGGAAATAAAAAGGATATTTTTCATAGTTGTAGAGGTAATGAGGTAACAATATCATCGAAGTATGATGAGTGGAATGGACTCTATTTTCAAAAACATGGATTTTTCAATCAATCATTGGAGTCCCTATCAGAGGCTTCATCCCTCACCGTTTCCCTTAATGGGGTGTGCTTTTGTGAAGAATAAAGATCATGAGATTCGGCGGGCTTTCAACACTTGTAATTTTTCGTTGATTCTCCGAGGGCGCGGGGAATTTCGTCGTGCGGGTAAGATTTGGAAAGTGGAATCCCCCTGCGTGATTACTCAATGGCCTGGAGAATTTGTACAATATGGGCCGTCGGTTTTGGAGACTTGGTCCGAACTCTATTTTATTTATA
>JAZKBH010000195.1:26212-26528 GCA_040388725.1 Verrucomicrobiota bacterium | reverse complement strand
TTCAAAATTGATTGATTTACAGTATCCCGTTTGGCCGATCCATGATCTTTCGGCTTTGGGTTCTTTGTTTTTGGAATTGGGGAAATTGAGTCGGCACCCTGAACCTGCGCACGTGGTGGATCGAGTGGATCGTGTTGCGGAAAGGATTATTTTGGAGACAAGGTTGGAGAGAAGTCATTCTCTACCGCAGGATCCTTGGATTCTTTCGATTGCAAATCAAATGGATTCCTCACCTGCCACGAAGTGGAACTTTGATCAAATTGCAAGAAAGCATGGATGTTCCATGGCAACATTTCGGCGACGGTGGGCAGAAAGC
>JAZKBH010000195.1:7117-26202 GCA_040388725.1 Verrucomicrobiota bacterium | reverse complement strand
GATTCGAGAGGCGGCTAAAAAATTGGCGGAAGGAAGAGATCCTGTTAATCAGATTGCGAGATCGCTTGGATTTGAGGATGAGTTCTATTTTTCACGATGCTTTAAAAGAGAGCAGGGAATATCCCCTCGTGAGTATCGTCAGATTTATCAAGTGGGATTGACGAAATTAGATTAAGACTTACGGGGTGTTAAATGAGCGTCATCAAGATTGAGAAGGGGTGTAAATTTTTTGAATAAGGGAGTTCATGCGATCAAAAACATTTTCATAAATCGCTGTGTTGGTCGGTATAGGGATTAAACGCGTAGATTCATCTAAAGAAACAAATTGATCGCAGAGAGAAGAGAGGCGTTCATTTCGAAAAGAACCAAGAGCTTGAATTGCTGCGCCGAACGCTGCTCCTTCACTGTTTTTTAAACAAACCACAGGAGAACCGAAGATGTCAGCGCAAATTTGGCGCCAAATCTTATTTCGACTTCCTCCCCCTGTAAGTCGAATTTCCCGGGGCTGAATCCCCATTTTTTTCATCCGTCGAAGTCCATAAGCCATCCCGAGGGTTACTCCTTCCATGGTGGCTCTCGCCATATGTGCGGGAGTCATGTTATGCAAATTGAATCCATGATAGGTTCCGGTGCCTTGAGGAAGATTGGGAGTTCTCTCCCCCTGCAGATAAGGGATGAAAAGTAACCCCTCTGCGCCGGGTTGAACAGAAGCAATGGCTTCTGATAATTGTTGATGATTCCATCCAAACATTTTAGAAATCGATTCGGTCGCAACCGTTACATTCATCGTACAGGCCAAAGCTAACCATCCTCCTGTGCAATCACAAAATGCTGCAATCTCTCCTTCAGGATCGATCATCGGCTTACTGCTAAAAGCATATATCGTTCCTGAAGTTCCCAAACTCGCCGTTACAATGCCGTCCTTGGTGTTTCCTGTTCCAATTGCGCCCATCATATTGTCGCCGCCGCCCGTGCTGACGACCACCTGAGATCCTAATCCCCACGATTTCGCTAATTCGTTTTTTAAATAACCTGCTTTTTTTTCGGAGGACTGAAGAGGCGGAAGTTTTGAAATAAGGTCTGGATCAATCCAATCACAAATCTCTTTCGACCATATTCGATTTCGAACATCGAGCAAGGCACTTCCCGAAGCATCTCCGCATTCCATCAAAGAAACTCCTGTTAAATACCAGTTCAAATAATCATGGGGGAGAAAGACTTGAGAGAGTTTTTTAAAGTTTTTTGGCTCGTTTTGCTTGAGCCAAAGGATTTTTGGAGCTGTAAAGCCCGGCAATATATCATTTCCGATGAGAGAAATTAAATGCTCTCGCCCCTTGAAATGATTTCGAATCTGATCACATTGCGAAGTCGTCGAGGTGTCGCACCAAAGCTTGGCAGGACGAATCACATTTCCCTCACTATCAAGAGGAACAAATCCATGCTGTTGCCCCGATACTCCGATCGATAAGACCTCTTGAGAACGTTTTCCAAGTTTCTTTAAAACCTCTCTCATGGTTTGATCTAAAGCGTCAATCCACTCGTGAGGATCCTGTTCCAAGTGTCCCGAAGGCAGTCCGGAAATTAGTCCGTAACTCTTACTCGCACTCGCAAGAATTTCTCCCGATATTCCATTGAGAGCAATCGTCTTCGTACTTTGAGTTCCGCAATCAATTCCTAAAGAGATCATATTTTTAAATAAAATCGTTGATCAAGTTTTCAAGGTATTCTTGTCGACCGGATGCAAGATCAGGCTCCGATTGTTCGAATGCAATTTTCTCTAATTCTTTAAAACTCGATTTTCCTCCTTTAATTTTTCTTCCGAGTACACTATCCCAAGTGGAATAACGATTTTTAACAAATTGATCAAGTCGCCCATCCTTCCGAATCGCAGCAGCAATTTTAAGGCCGCGAGCAAAAGCATCCATCCCTCCGATGTGGGCGTAAAAAAGATCTAAAGGATCATGAGATTCACGGCGTCGTTTTGCATCAAAATTTAATCCGCCTGTCTTTAATCCTCCCATGGCTAAAACAGTAAGCATGACTTGCGTGGTCAGATAAATATTCGTTGGAAATTGATCGGTATCCCATCCAATCAATTCATTTCCACAATTGGCATCAATCGATCCGAGACGTCCCGCATTCGCGGCGACTGTAAGTTCATGCATCATCGTGTGTCCTGCAAGAGTGGCATGATTTGTTTCAATATTAAGCTGAAAGTGTTCAAGAAGATCATATTCGCGAAGAAAATTAAGACAGGCAGCAGCATCCGAATCATATTGATGCGTGGTCGGTTCTTTCGGTTTAGGCTCAATATAAAAAGGCCCTTTAAATCCAATTTCCTTCTTCCAGTCCACCGCCATATGAAGAAAGGTGGCAAGATGATCTAACTCCTGTTTCATATTTGTATTCCAAAGGGTTGAGTATCCCTCCCGTCCTCCCCAAAAGACATAGCCAAGTCCCCCCAACTCCTTCGTGACTTCCATGGCTTTTTTAACCTGAGCAGCCGCATGAGTATAGACTCCAAGATGAGGAGAAGTCGCCGCTCCTTGAGAGAAGCGCGGATGAGAAAAGAGACAGGCGGTCCCCCAAAGCAGTTTTTTTTCGGTCCGTTTCTGTTCCTGTTGGAGAACCTTCACGATCGCATCCAGGGCTTTGTTGGATTCTTTCAGGGATCCGAGTTCAGGAGCGACATCCCGATCGTGAAAGCAATAGTAGTCGATTCCTGTTTTTTCCAGAAACTCAAAAAATACGCTCACCCGTTTTTGCGCATTTTGAATGCTGTCACTTCCATCGTCCCAAGGCATATGAGCGGTTCCCGCTCCAAAAGGATCGGAGAGATTGTTCCGCATGACATGCCAATAGGCGGCTCCGAAGCGCAAATGCTCCCGCATGGTTTTCCCCTCCACTTTTTCAGTAGGATTGTAATGCTTAAAAGCGAGAGGATTTCGAGATTGAGGTCCTTCATATACAATCGCGGGTGTCGAAAAGTATTCTTTCATCCATTCATTTTACCGTTGAGTTTTTAATCGTACTTGTAGGAAGGCGTCTTTTTATTGTAAAAAAACGACATGGATAATCAATTTAACGTGTGGATTAATCAACTTCGCCTTCTCTTTGATGATCTGGAAGAAATTTTCTTTTTTGCAAAAGATACCCATGGAACGTTTCTCTATGCCAATCCCTCGCACATACGGCATCTTCAAAAAAAATCTCTTTCTGAGGTTTTGCACCGAAACGACTACGATTTTTATCCTTTCAGTTTTGCAGAGCATTATTCTCAGGATGATCGGCGAGTGATCCAGACGGGTAAGCCGATGATCAATCAGGTAGAAATTGTCCGCAATTTCAAGGGAGAAATGCGATGGCATTCGACCACCAAAATTCCTTTTAAAAACAAGCAAGGAACAGTCTTAGGACTGGCTGGAATTACCCGGGATCTTCATCGAGGGGCTATTTTAATGGAGAAGTATTCAGGACTTAATCAAGCCATTGAATATATCGAAGAAGATTTATCACGTGATTTAAAAAGCGAGGATTTGGCTCGCGTCTCAGGAATTTCGGTTCGACAACTCGAACGACGATTTAAAGCCGTTTTTTCCAAAAGTCCTCGGAAATTTATTTTGGAAAGACGTCTTATTGAGGCGAGGCATCGACTTTTGACAACTTCAAATAAAATTATCACAATTGCACTTGAATGTGGTTTTTTTGATCACAGCCATTTTACAAGGACGTATAGAGCCTTTTTCAAGATTTCTCCGCAAAAACAACGTGCAATCAATAAAAGTAAAAAATGAAGAACAGCCTTCTAAAATTATTAAATTAAATTATTGAATCGCTCTCAATGAGAGATCATTCATGGCATCTTCCAGTGCTAAAAGCGTTGAATAAATTTTCTCGCAACTCCTTCAAGGAAGATGGACAAAATAAAAAACTAAACCTATAACAAATTAACCCGAGAGACTAACATCCCTGGGTCTCTAAAAAGGGGTATGGGGTTAAAAGCACTCTTCCTTAAAAGTACGGGAGCTTTTTTGTAAAAAGTGAATATTTTTCAAAATATTTTGATGACATTTTTCTCGTTGATCAAAACGGTTTTGATTGAGGTCGGGATTATCTCCATTTTTGTTATCGCTGGATTTTCAAGCTTCTTGTCAGCTTCTGTTTGGACGGGAGGAAGCGGAAATTGGAGTAGCAATGCGAACCCGGGATGGAATGGGACAGGTGTCCCGAATGGTGTGGGTGCAGTTGCATCGTTTTCGGATGGGACTGCGGGAACAACGACGCAGGATACTGTGGGACTTACTCTTGGAACGATCGATTTTAGTTTGGGTAACGTTCAGCGGACCATCACGATGTCGAACGCCATTACGTTGAATCAGGATGGAGCGGGAGCGGGATTCGCGACTATCAGCAATACAAATCCCAATGCAGGCTCAACGAACCGGTTTAGTATGGGTGGAGGGACATTGACATTGGCGGATGATCTTTTGATCAGCAACACCGGGGGTTCTACCAATGCAACCGGTTCGATCGTCATTACGACGACCATTGGGGGGGCAGGAAATATGACGATTAGTAATGTGAGCAACAGTCTCTCCTCAGGATTGATCGTGCTCGGGGGGGCCAACACCTTCAGTGGCAATGTCATCGTTCAAAAAGGGGCTCTCTCTTTTGGCACGATGGGAAACGCCGCCAATGCAGTCACTTTGGGAAGCGCTGGGAACGGGTCGGCAACCATGGTTACCACAGGCAGTGCAACGGCTATTGCCAATAATATTACGGTAGCTTCCGGTACGGGAGGAACATTACTCCTCGGTTCAACGAATGCGGGAGCAACCACTTCCACTTATAGTGGGACTATTCTTTTGAGTGGGGATCTGAGCATTACCAGTGCGAAAACAGGAGCAGGGACCGTGAGCTTCTCGAACGTGATTTCCGGAGTAGGCGGACTGACGAAGGTCGGCACCGGAATGGCGACTCTTTCCCATGCGAACACCTACACGGGTGCGACCATCGTAAATACGGGAACCCTGCAAGCAGGGGTGGCGACGAGCGCTTTTGGAAATAATTCGTCGGTAACGACGGCGGATATCGCCAGTGCCATATTGGATTTGAATAATTTGAATGAGACCATTGGCTCAGTATCGGGCGGCGGAACAACGGGGGGAAATGTGACGTTGGGTTCCGGAACCCTTACCACGGGGGGCGATAATACGAGCACCAATTACGCCGGGGTGATCTCAGGTACGGGAGGTTTGACCAAAAACGGAAGCGGCACCCAAACGCTTTCTGGAACGTCGAATAGTTACAGCGGCGTAACAACCCTCAATACCGGAGCTCTTTCTTTTTCGACGATTGCCGATGGAGGTTCAAATTCAGGAATCGGAGCGGCAACGGCTGCTAATACAAATCTCATTTTAAATGGAGGGACACTGCAATACACGGGAGCAGCGGCGAACTCTGATCATTTGTTTTCGGTGGGAACCAGTGGAGGTACATTGGATGCATCCGGGAGTGGAGCATTGAATCTGACCGGAGCGGGAGCAATGGGATTTAATGGTCAAGCCGGAACAAGGACTCTTACTCTCACGGGAACAAATGCGGGGAATAACACATTGACGAGTGTGATCGGGGATAATGGGGGCGCGACATCGTTAACAAAAAATGGAGCCGGATTATGGATTTTATCAGGCTCCAACACCTATACGGGAGCAACAACCGTGAGTGCGGGTACGTTACAGGCGGGAGTGGCAACAAGCGCTTTTGGGAGTAATTCATCGGTAACGACGGCCAATACAGCAGGCGCTATTTTGGACTTAAATAATTTGAGTGAAATCATTGGGTCATTGTCGGGAGGTGGAACGACAGGAGGAAATGTGATGCTCGGTTCGGGAACGTTGACGACGGGAGGCGATAATACGTCGACGAGTTTTTCGGGATCGATCACAGGAACAGGTGGCCTCACGAAAACGGGAAGTGGAACACAAACATTGACTGGAACAAGTAATACGTATTCAGGGACAACGACCCTCAATACCGGAATCCTCCGCGCGGGGGCAGCGAATGCATTAAGTTCAAGTTCCGCCTTCTCACTTGCAAACACAGCAGGTGTTTCGTTGGATCTGAATAATTTCAGTAACTCGATTGGATCGCTCGCGGGAGGCGGAACGACGGGAGGGAATGTCACACTCGGTTCGGGATCTCTGACGACGGGAAGTGATAACACGTCGACTAGTTTTGCCGGAGCAATTACAGGAACGGGTGGACTTACGAAAACGGGAACGGGAACGCAAACACTGACAGGAACTTCGAACACGTATTCAGGAACAACCACAGTGAGCGGAGGAACCCTACGAGCGGGAACGGCAAATGCATTGAGTTCAAGTTCCGCCTTCACCCTTACAAACACGGCGGGCGTTTCGTTAGATCTGAATAATTTTAGTAACGCCATTGCCTCGCTCGCGGGAGGCGGAACTACGGGGGGAAATGTCACTCTCGGATCAGGAACCCTCACCACGGGAAGCGATAATACCTCGACGAGTTTTTCAGGTTCAATCACGGGAACCGGAGGCCTTACTAAAACCGGAACGGGGACTTTGACTCTCACAGGGACTTCAAATACTTACTCGGGAACAACCACGGTGAGTACTGGAAAAATCAAGGCGGGGGCGGTGAATGCCTTGAGCTCGAGTTCAGCGGTTTCTCTGGCAAATACCGCAGGCGTCGCTCTTGATTTGAATAATTTTGATAATGCGATTGGCTCGCTCTCCGGCGGGGGAGCTACCGGTGGCAATGTCATTCTCGGTTCGGGGACCTTGACCGAAGGGGGAGATAACTCTTCGACCAGTTATGATGGTGTGATTTCTGGAACGGGAGGACTCACGAAAGTCGGTTCCGGAACATTTATACTCACCGGAACCAATCTTTTCACGGGGGCAACCACCGTGAATGCCGGAACGCTTCAACTCTCCGGCGCGGGGGCGACTTTGGGAACGACCGCTTCCGTTGTGGTGAACAGTGGAACTTTGAAATGGGGAGCAGCCAATCAGGTGAAGGATACCGCGACGGTCACACTCAACGGAGGAACTCTCAATTTCAACGGATTTTCTGAAACAATGGGAACCCTGAGTCTTAGTTCCTCCTCCACGCTCAATCTAGGAGGAACGTCGTCTATCGTTTTCGCCGACAGCTCGACCCAGAATTGGAATTCGTCGATTCTTTCGGTGAGCAATTTCTCCCAGCTGAATAATTCCCTTCGATTCGGAACAACATCCGGAGGGTTGACCGCAACCCAACTTGGATTGCTCCAATTTTCAGATTTCGGGGGAGCTGCCGGTCAAATTGACATCAATGGATCTGTGACTCCGATGACCAATGTCATCAATTCCGGATCGGCTAACGTGACTAACGCCTCAAGCATTACCGGGGTCCAGACCGCGACACAAAGCGGGAGTGGAAGCTTGATACTGACGGGGAGCAACACCTCGACAGGCCTCGCTTCCGCCACCCAGGGGACTTTGACGATTGGTACAGCCGCTGGGGGAAATTGGAACGGGGACGCGAGTGTCAGCGGATCAGGAACTCTCAACGGACAGGGGCCTATCGCTGGAAACGTCACCATCAACACGAGCGGCACGTACAGTCCGGGAGTAAGCGTCGGATCTCAAAGCGTCGGATCTCTGACCGTTAATTCAGGAGGAACCGTGAACATCCAAATCGATGGGCAGACGACGGGAAACGGCGCGGGATTTTATGATCAAATCCAATCCTCCGGTGCGGTGACTCTCCATGGAGGAACTCTGACAGGAAGCACCATTTTCTCAGGTTCATCCGGATTTCAGCCAACCCTGGGCTCGAAATTTACCCTCGCCACGGGATCGACGGTCACCGGAAAATTCACAAGCTATGATTTTTCTTCAAATCCCGCAGGAATCACCTTCATGCCGGAATATACCTCAACCCAGGTCCGTCTCTTTGCCGTCCCTGTTAACTACGGAACCGATCTCACTTTTTTAACACCGAGTCAAAAACGGCTCGGCTTCGCCCTCCAAAGCTTCCGTCCTACGGAAATCGACAACCGCTCTTCGTTAACAGATTCCGGAAAGATTTTTAACGGCCTCATGCGTCTCGATGAAAGTGGTATTGAAGCCGCCTTCAATCAACTCAGTCCAGAAAAGCTCGCTGCTATGCCCTCGATGACTCTTCAAACTTCGAACACCATGAATATGGCTTTAAGCCAACGGAGTACAGAGCTTCGTTATGGCGAGCCGGGAACGACCTTCAATGGAATGACGCTCACCGACCGAAAAGGAGATTATATCAATGAACCGGTTGCCGATATGGGAAGCGGATTTTACATCGTCAAAGTGAAGCCCAAAACCTCTTTCCGTTATTTCGCCAATGCCACCGGACTCTTCTCCGAAATCGATTCCTCCTCGAATCGCGTCGGCTCCAGTTCCCAGGCAGAAGCGGGAACGATGGGAATCGATTATGCGATTAATTCTCATCACTCCATCGGATTTTTTGTCGGTCAATTTTATTCCACCAGTGATTTTGCGAGTGGCGGTGGATCCCTCGTCAATAATACGGGCCGGACCGGTCTTTTTTATGACTATCACAACGGGGGATTTTATGGGAATGGCTCGGTCTCGGCCGGGCTCTCTTCCTACGAGAGCAAGCGCAATATCGGATTTTTAAACGAAACAGCTCAAGGAAATACCACCGGCATGGGCCTCGGAATGCAAGTGGCCACGGGCTATGATTTCCAAACCAACAAACTCATCTGGGGTCCAACCGCTTCCCTCGCATACGATCGCACCTGGATTAATTCCTTCGACGAAAAAGGATCCGCCGCCCGACTCCAAATGGATCAACAAATCAATGATTCTGTTTTGAGCAACGTCGGATTTCACCTCAGCCGCCCAATCCAGACTGGAAAAACGACCTGGATTCCGGAAGTTCATGCCGGATTTCAACGTCAATGGATTGACCCCAGCGCTCTCGGAGCCCGTTTCGCCGCCGGAGGAAATTCCTTTCAGATCAAGCCCGCCAGTGCCGGACAGGAATCGGCAACGACGGGAGCCGGAGTCACCGCTCTATTATCAGAAACCCTTTCTCTCCGATTGAGCTATGATGCCATTCTGAATCTTGCTTCCTCCTCCCACCTCGTGAATGTCGGCGTCAGCGTTGGGTTTTAATCTTGGATGGTTTGAGGCATGCAACCCATACTCCTTAAAACCGATCTATTTTTGGAGCGACGCAACATATAAAAAACTTCTTTCTCGGCGACCGATGACGTAAAGCGGAGATTGTTCAGGGGTCAGTCCAAGACAGGAGACATTTTTGGGATTTAGACAAATCGATCCTGCGTTATAAGATAAGTGAAATTCAAAGCGAGCATGACAAGTGTCTCGTGTCTCGGACTGACCCTGATGCAATATTTTGCGACGGTCTTTAAGCGATATACACGACGCTCCCCCCAAAAGTTATTTGATCAAAAAGTGATTCAGAGTAGTGCCTCAACTTTTAATGAAACGGGCGGACTTCGACTGGCGCCCGGCAGGCGACGGTGGCTTTGCGGCCCCACGTGAGTGCTTCATCGAGGTTCGCTGCTTCGAGGACCCAAAATCCGCCGACATGCTCGTTGGTTTTCAGGTAGGGTCCGTCAGAGGTAATGATCTCGCCATTTGGCAGGGTCTGTATCGATTTTGCGCTCCTTGCAGGGTGTAAGCCTCCGACGAAAACCCGGACTCCGGCGGAGATCATCTCTTCGTTGAGAACGTCGATCTCATGAGACATTGCTTCGTCCTCGAGAGAAGGGTCGTAATTATCGGGATGATGAATGGCGACTAAATATTGAGGCATGATTGCTCCTTTTCTGTGATGGATCATTGAGGGCTCGGGGATACGTCCTTCTAATTTACTTATAGCATCCAACGGTTTCGATTTTCAACTTCCATCTGAATTTCGTCAATTAAGTCTTTTTGAAGAGATTAAGTAAACTGTATAACTGGAATATAGGGTCATAATTTTTATAACTTATTTTTTTATAAAACTATCATCCTCCTTTTTATTTTACCTAGGGAATCAAAGTATTTTAAGTGATTTTTTAAAAGCAATTCATTCATATAAAATATAAAAATTTACTTTTTATAAAATTTAAAATTCTTGTGTTTTTTATTTGTATCGGTAATCCCAGGCGGCAAATGAAACAATGGATTCCATCTTTATTGATTTTGATCGCGCTTGGAATAATTGTTTGGTGGAGTGTTGGGATTCGGAGTTCATTTGCGACTTCAAAACAGAGTGTTTTTTCACGCGACCAAGGGGTTTCGTCTTTCGACCATTTTCAAGAAATTTCATCGGTTACCGCGAATTCGGATCCCTTACTTTCTAAGTTCACAAATACCTCGTTAGCCGCTCCCGCATCAAACATACCGACAAGGGGGATTCTTCATACTTCAGAGAGAGGGGGGACTCCCGCTCATGCGAGTGTAAAGGTAGGGCAAAAGGATTTTACTCTCATTCCAAATGAAATAGGAATGTTTCCAAGAGTTTTAGTGCCTGCGAATGGGAAGATCCAGATCGAGGTGGCATATCCTGAAGGGACCCCTGAAGATCCTTTGGTGATACAGGCAGAGGATGGAGGTCTTTTAGATAACGGGTCAGTGGTTAAACATGAAAAATTAAACCAACAAAAGATGGTTTTGTTCGAATTTGAGACGAAGCAAGAAGAAGGAATTTATCGAGTGACGTTAAGAAAAGGCACTGATGAAAAGCGACTTGATTTCTGGGTCGGAGATGAGCCGAAGCTCCAAAAGGGAAGCTAATTGTAAGAAAAAAAAGAACGGAAAATGATATGAAAAAAATCCAATTTTTAATCCTCGTTGTTTTGGTTGCTGCTTTGTCTCTCAATCTTGGAAATGCTCAATGCGGAAACTCTACTCCTGGGGGAGGAGGGGGTGAGGGGTATCCTTCGGAACCCTCTACGGATGAGTCAGACCCGATTGTACCTTATACGGGTAATGAATTTAAAAAAATTTATGACCTTCAAGTATGGGGAGGGGTGGGAGAGCTGCCTTTGGAATGGAATCGTCATGCGAATTCTCGTGCTGTGGCAGGAAGTCAGCTTTTTGGAATGGGTCATTATTGGAGACATGAATATCAGTGGGACTTTTATGTCACTGCAAACGATTCGAGTGGGCGAGCCCGCCGGGGGGTTATTACGCCTGAGGGGGCGACATGGGTCTTCACGCAAATCGATCCTAACACATGGGTCGGCCCTGTGGGATGTGAATTAAAGCTCGTTCCTTCGGGGAATGACTTCACTCTTTTAACTAAAAATTCGTTTCGTTATTTTTTCAAGCAGTCAATTTCAGGAACTAATATTTCTTATTTAATGACTGAATTTTATGATGCTCAAAGTAACAAATACACTTTGACCTATAATACGGCAAATCAAGTCACGAGTGTTGTCGAGCCGGCAGGGCGCTCTCTGAAAGTGACTTATATCACGAAGTCTGCAAATAAAGTCGATTTCACGGATTTAGGGAAGCTTGCAGCGGTTCCTGCGACGGGGGCATGGACTGAGATACCCGTGACAAACACAACCGCTTATCGCTATGTGCGGCTCTTAACCGCCGATGGCGCTTATGGAAATATTGCCGATGTTGAGTTTTACGACGATCTAGGAAACAAACTTTCAGGAACTATTATTTCTTCTGATTCTGCAGAAGTGGCCCGTGGTGCTTTTGATGGAAATTCGGCAACCAAGTTTCTTTCGTCTTCTCAGTCGGGAGCCTATATCGGCTACGACCTGGGAACAGCCAAGAAGATTTCAAAGATGAGATTTTTAGCGGCTGCTGGAAAAGAGGCATTTATGTATCCGATTGCATGGGGTTATACCCCTGTGAAAGTCCAGGGAGCGAATCAAGCTCCTGTGACGATTACGGTTATCTCTAAAGTAGAGACAAATGATGGGCGGGCCGTGAATTATACTTATGCGAATTTCAACGATGCATCACTTCCTTACGTATTCCCGACCCTTACAGAAGCGGTTTATGGCGATGGAACTAAAGGGACTTATGGATATGGGCAGATCTTTTCAGGTCAACGCCCTCTGGTGACGGATTGGAAGGATGTAAGATATGGAAAATTGCCTATGGCTCGATCCAAGACTGTTTATCAGAACTCTCGGGCCTCCGTGGTTTTAGGAATGGTCGATAAACAAGTGAACCCCGAAACAGGAGAAGCGATTGCAACCGTTGGAGCTTATAATGGAAATCTTCACGAACCGATCATCACATTTTCCAATGGGCAGGTCATCCATCAACAAATGTACGAACCTTCTCATCCCGCGAATACTGGAATGATGTGGGCAAGAATTGATGGAAATGGAAATAAAACATCGTTTGCTTATGATTCAAATGGATTTTTGATCACAAAAACGGATGCCCTTGGGAGAGTGACAAGCTACACGAGATCGGCATTAGGAAATATTTTGACCCTGACTCATCCGGACGGAAGTATTGAAACGTGGACAAGAAACTCCTTGGATAGCACGATCGCTTATAAGGATTTTTTAGGAAGAACAACGTCTTATACTCGTGATTCTCTCAATAGAATTATTCGGGTCGATTATGCTGACGCTTCTTACGAGACATTTACGTATAACGCATTTTCAGAAGTCCTCCAAAAACGGCAACGAAATGGAGGCATGGAGACCTTCACTTATGATGCGAGAGGTCTATTAACTCTGAGAAGTAATGCACTCGGAAATGTGACCAAATTTGGATATGACATCGCTGATCGTTTAGCAAAAGAGACTGATGCAAAGAACAATATCACAACGATACTCTATAATGAACGTGGACTTGTCACTCAAGTGACTCACGCTGATGGCTCTTTTAAAAGTTATACCTATAATCCCATTGGAGATGTGCTAACAGAAACAAACGAGCTCGGAAATACCGCTCAATATAGCTACGATCTTTTCCGACGTCTGATGAGCATCACGGATTCATTGAATCGAGTGAAAACAGTGAAATATAGCGTCAACTCCTACGAAGCAAAACCTTTGCAAATCATTTTTCCGAGTGGAAAAACAACAAATTTTTCTTATGATAAAGAGTGGAATCTTTTGACCAAAACAGCAGGCGTTGGAACGAGTGATGAAGCGACAGCGACTTTTACCTACGACAAGGTCTACAATATTCTCACTCAAAAAGATCCTCGTGGTAAAACCATATCCATGGTTTACGATGTTCGAAATCGTAAAATTACAGAAAACGATCCCCTCGGAAATGTCGAAGCGTGGACATACGATGCGGCTGGAAACATTCTGACTTACAAAGATGCTCTCAATCGAGTCACGACCCATTCCTATGACTCGATGGATGATTTGATCTCTGTCGTTGATGCTAAAAATCAAACAACTCATTATTTTTACGATTTAGCAGGAAATATGACGAAGATAGTGGATGCGAAGGGAAACTCCTACCAAAATACTTTTGATTTATTAGATCGGAAAACGGCGATGATTTATCCTGATAATTCAAGAGAACAATATGCTTACGATTCTGTTTCAAATATCTCAGCGTATACGACACGAATGGGACAGGTCAGGACTTCGGTTTACGATAATCGCAATCGAGAAATATCTTTTTCATGGTCGGATAGTACTCCAGGGGTGACACGAACCTTTGATGTTTTGGGGAGATTGCTGACGAGCGGCAATGGGGTATCCACAATTAGTCGTACATATGATGCGGTAAATGAGCTTCTCACCGAGAAAACAATGGTGGGAGGAAATGTTCGCGTTCTTACATCTACCTATAATGTGGATGGGAATCGCATGTCGCTTACTTACTCCGGAGGTACGGTGGTTTCATATGACTATACGAATCGAAACCAAATCGCTGCTATTTATGAAGATGGAGGAGCGCCGCTCGCGACCTACTCGTATGATTTAAAGGGCAATCGAACCAATAAGATTTTGGAGAATGGAACTTCCACGGCTTATGTTTGGGATGATGCTTCTCGTCTAACTTCTATTACAGAGAGAAAGGGGGGGGCGACGCTTCTTGCGACGGCGTACAGTCTGAATGCTGTGGATAGCCGAACTTCTAAAGTACAAGGGGGGTTAAATGAATCCTACTCTTTTGATGCGATCGACCAGTTAGTCGGAGTGAATTATACCGGGAAGAGAAATGTCCTCTATAATTATGATGCGACAGGGAATCGTACGACGGTAGTGGATAAGTCAGTGACATCCAATTATTCGACGAATAATTTAAACCAATATACATCGGTTGCAGGAGCGTCGATTAGTTATGATGGAAATGGAAATTTAACAAATGGAAGTACGATTCAAAATGGCCTCTTTTTCTACGATGCCCAAAATCGCTTAACAAAATCGGTCGTTGGTTTAAATACGATCGATTTTGCCTATGATTCTCAGAATCGCGTCGTCAAAAGAACATTGAATGGAGTCTCCACCTTTTTAATCTATGATGGGTGGGATTTAATTGAGGAAAGAAATGCAGCGGGAGCAATCCAAGCTCGCTATGTTCATGGGTCACAGACGGATGAGATTTTGGCGAGAACAACCACGTCAGGAACAGTTTACTATCATCAAGATGGGATCGGTTCGACAACGGCATTGACGGATGGTGCGGGGAATATAGTTGAAAAATATTCTTACGATGTTTTTGGAAAAGCGACGATTACTGATCCATCTAGTCAAACGCAACCTACGAGTTTAGTGGATAATCGATTCATGTTTACGGGGCGTGAATACCTCAAAGAAATCGGACTTTATGATTATCGTAACCGAGTTTACTCGCAAGAACTCGGTCGATTTTTGCAGACGGATCCAATCCGGTTTAGCGCAGGGGATGTGAATATTTATCGGTATTGCGATAATTCAGTAATTAATTTTCTCGATCCATTCGGTTTGGCTGATGTTGTCACGGATGTCGATGCAGGAACAACGACATTTACAGATGATGACGGGAATAAGACGGTTTATCCTTCAAGTGGTAAAGTGACTCCTCGTTCAAAACCGGGTGCTGAAGATCCTTACAAGTCAGATGATGTGAACGTGTCGCCTCCTAAAAAAAATAAAAAGGCATATGGGCCTGGAGATCTGATTACGACGGATGATCCTCGGGGAAGATGGATCCATGGCGGCGGTAGCGGCTTAAAAGACCCATTAGCTCCTCAGCAAGGCTGGTATTGGACGCAGGGATGTACACGAATGCAAAACGATGATCTTGCAAAATTAGTGGATCAGATTAAAAAATATAAGAAAGATCATCCTGGAAAAAAAATTCCTTACGAGAGAAAAGGAACTGGGAAAAGAGGGGGAGATCCTCGCACTCGATAATCATGATCATCAGTTAACACAAAAAATATGGGGACTTTTTTTAAACGATCAGCAATCTTTGGAATTCTGATTTTCCTGGTCGGTGAAATTTATGCCTTAGACGCGCCTCCATCACCCGACCAACTCAAAAAAATGTCAGAAGAGGCAGTCAAGCAGGGCAAACGAATTGGAGTCGATTACGAATCGCTTTTAATCCGTGCTCTCAAAAATAATCCGGACGCTCTTGGGGCGCTTTTCCGATTTACAGAGAGCGATGGCTTCGTGGGAGCAGGAGCTGAAGATCATTGTTCGATTTTACTCGGACTTCTTCAACGCTGGGGCGACGAAAATTTTTCGAATGTCTTAAAAAAGGAACGTCCTGAAACACGTGAGGCTGTTGTTCAAGCGATTGACTATGCTTTCCCTTATCCCGGATGGACTTCACGAGAGTTTCCCAAAACTTATTTTTTAGGAGACCATTCGAAGAAGTCTAAAGAAAAATAAATACGGGATATCTTTGCGAATCCGCGGCATGGGGATCTCATGTTCCGCTTTTTTAATTAAAGACAAAGATGGTGAGATTGGAACTTCGAACTGAGATCTAAATCGTAAGCGGTGCACCAAGCACCGGATTGACAGGTTTTTAAATTTCTAATTTTTCATCATAGGCGTCATTCAATTTTCAATTCCCATTCTTATTTTATGTGACTTTTATTTATCAGGATAAATAACCTGACCCTTTTTTTAAAAAGCAATTCAGGTAAATGTTTTTCTAAATAACAAAAGTTGCAATCACTATGAAGAATAAACACTTCACACTCGTCACTCTTTCAATTTGTTTCCTATTCACTTTGAAAGTCGGTTTTTCCAAAGAGGCCAAATGGTGGTTTTCGAATACCGTCAATGCTTCAGGGGATTGGATTACCGCGCCTTGTGTTTTCAAAGGAGGAACGGCGACTTACGGAACGGATGTGAGCGGACCTTATCTCAAATTGGATGGGATCGATGATTACTTTGAGACGCCCGCTTTTGCTTCTCCGGGCAATAACTTCACCGTTTCGCTTTTTGTGAAGAGTGACAACGCGGTCTGGAATGCCACAGATGCGCTTCTCTATAAGAAAAATGGATTTACGCTTTCGACTCACAAAGGAACGACCAAAATTTCGATAGGCCTCAATCGGAATGGAGTCTTAACCCGCTATTATTATGACATGCTGGTTCCGATTACGGATTGGCATCATTACGCGGTGACGTTTGATGGGGTGAAGGGGAATGTGAAACTTTTTATCGATGGTCAGCTGGCGAAGCACGTGATTGATGTCGGCTCGATCGGAGCGGAGGAGACACCTTTGCTGGTCGGGAGCGATGGATTGGGGAAAAACTTTTTTAAGGGGGGAGTGGATGATATCCGAATCTATGATTTCACTCAGCTGGATAAGATCGTTCAAACGATGACCCGACTCCCGGATGAACCGACTTATGCCTGGAACCTTGCGGGCAATCTTCAGGATTCAGGAGGAAACTTCCATCTTCAAGGTCTAGGGGCGATCGACTATGTCCGTACGTACAAAGGGATTGCGGCAAGTCTTCAGGCGGGCTCTTATTTGCAATCGCTCAATGACTTCTCGGTATCGAACGATACGTTTTTCATCAGCTGTTTGATGCAGCTGAATGCCAATACAGAAAAATTTCCTCAATATACGACATTGATGGAAAAGATCGGGCAGCTTCGCCTGGAAGGTCTCGGTGGAACAAAGACCGTTCGCTTCTCGGTTTACATCAATCGGTGAGCTACACGCTCAAGAATAATGAGCACTTGGACTCTTTGAATCAGTTTGGAGGGGCTTATAATCAATCGGCGAACACATTGGATCTTTATTTTAACGGAAAAGTTGTCGCTTTCCGAGTGCTGGGGAGCGGAATCATTCGGCCTTACAATGGCAAGATGGTGATCGGTAAAGGAATGGCTGGATTTATCTCCCAGGCTCAAATCTATTCCTACATTCCGAGTGAAAACCAGATTAGTAACTTGGGGAGTTTGGATATTATCGCGAAGCTTCCTTTTGAAAATGGAGTCGTGGATCAAACGGGAAATCTGACCATGACCGCAGAAGGTGCCCCGACGTTCGTCTCGGATACGATGGGAACCTGTGTCTCTTTCAATGGGGTGGCACAAGCGGCTTCCAGTAATGCTTACCTTCAAAGCAAAAACAGTTTTTCGGTGACCTGTTTTGCGAAGTCGCCCACGATCGCCTGGAGCGCAAGCTCGGCGTTTGTTTCCAAGGAGAATGTCTTCTATCTCGGAACGCTCCAGGGGAGTAAAAAAATCTGCTTTTCGGTGCAAAGTACGAGCGGCCAATGGACCACTCTCTTCTACGAGCCGACCCATGACATCTCTCTTTGGCACCATTATGCAGGGACCTATGATGTGGATGCAAAAATGCTCTCCCTGATTTATGATGGGAAAATTGTCTCCACCACGCCGTTCACAGGAACGCTCAATACCGGATCGACTGCGGTTTCGGTGGGACGTCTCTCCACCAGCTCTCTGGCCTGTCAAATGGATGACGTCGTGATCTTCGCTTACGCTCGAACCAACTACGACTACATCGACGTCGCCTCGTTGAATAACCGAGTCGACTTAGTCGCGGAAGGAATCAATCCCCAGGACTACAAGTTAACCTTCCGGGATGAATTCAACGGAACAGAATTGGATCAAACGAAATGGAGATTCCCCTTCACGCTCTATCGTGGAAACACGATGGATCCCCAGGACACCGTGGTGGGCAACGGCACCATGAAATTAAATGCCCGCTATCAGGATGGCACTCTTTACGGCTCTTACATTCAAACGCGTGACTTGTTCCAACAAAAATATGGTTATTATGAAGCCCGCATTAAAACCCATAAGAATCAGGGAATCCATAGTTGCTTCTGGATTCAGTCTCCGACCTACGGTCAAATCAAAGATGACTTGGTTTTCTCCGGTGCGGAAGTGGATATTATGGAGTTCTTCGGGACCGGCCGCAGCGATGGGGGGCTTGCTCAAAATATCTACTACAACAGCGGAGCGGATCTTACAGGGACTGCCGTCAAGATTCTTGCGACGAACAGCGGGGCAACGGTCGATCGGACCATCTCTCCTTCGACACAGTTCCATGTCTATGGCGTCGAATGGTCGCCTGCAGGGTATCAATTCTATGTGGATGGGAAAAAGAGCATCTTTGTCGCATCCGGTATCTCAGGACGTGATGAGTATTTGATTCTCTCTCTTTACTCTTCCGATTGGGAAAGACCCCGACTCAATACAGCGGCATTGCCGGATAATATCGAAGTGGATTACGTCCGCGCCTTTATTAAAAAGTAATTATAGAAAATAGAGGTTCCGATGAAGTTAGGATGGATGATTTGTGTCGTTGTGGTCAGTCTGGTGGAATTCGCTCGTGGGAAAAGTGCTTATTGGGGGTTGGATGGGGATATGAATGTCACAGGAGATTTGATCTCGGGTTCATTCTTTGAGGGCGCCTCTCCCCTCTTTGAGACGGATCAACAAGGAAGCTATTTAAAGTTAAACGGAGTCAGCGATGCCATCCGGTCGGGCGAGTTTTCGGCCTCTTCCTCAGGGGTGACATTTTCGATTTATGCGAAAAATGACGATCCGTTGTGGAATTCGAATAGTTGCCTGATTTTCAAGCCCAAAGCCTTTATGCTTTCGACGCAT
>JAZKBH010000195.1:0-7107 GCA_040388725.1 Verrucomicrobiota bacterium | reverse complement strand
AGGAACAAACAAAGTCTCCTTTGCCCTTTATAAGGATGGAACATGGGTCCGTTATTATTACACCATGATCGCCCCCATTCAAAACTGGCATCACTATGCTGTGAGTGTGGATCCCGTGAATCAAGTTTCACGGATGTATATCGACGGACAGCTCGTCAAACAAGAATCGGGTCTCTATCCATGGGATGGATCGAGTACTGCGTTGGTCATCGGTCGGGATGAGGCCTCCAAGAATTTTTTGAAAGGAGCGGTGGATGATGTTCGGGTGAATGATTCGGTCCTGACGCCAAAAGATATTTTTCTTCAGTCTCACCTTCTCGGAGATCCCGCCTATTTTTGGAAACTCAACGGGGATCTCACGGATACCGCAGGAAACTTTCACTTCAATTGCTTAGGCGCTCCTCATTACCGGACTCTCTATCGGGGATCCGCTTTTCTTTTTGATCGCAATAATTCGCTGGAAACAACCGAGACCTTCGGTGTTCCGGACGAAGACTTCTGCGTCAGTCTCCTCACGCAATTGGACGAGAGCCTCTTTGCTCAAGATATCACCATTCTTGATAAACCTCAGCAGTTCAGGATCGAAGGTCTCGCGGCGTCCAAAACACTTCGTTTTTCTATCTACACGAAAAATGGAGGTTATGAGTCGGTACGATACACCTTAGGTAGCAATGAAAACCTGGACTCCCTCCATCAGATTGCAGGGGTCTATAGTCTCTCTGAAAACAAAGCCTACCTTTATTTCAATGGGAAAGCGGTCGCGTCCATTCCTTTGCAAGGGGGACGAATGAAGTTTTACCTGAGCAAATTGTCTGTGGGAAAAGGGATGTTGGGAAGTCTGCAGGAGCTTCGAATTTATCCTTATTACCCCAGCTATGGAAAAATTCATGAGGATGGAACTTTGAAGGTCATGAGCAAATTGAATTTTGAATCTTCTCTCCTCGATCAAACCGGCGATCTCACCTATGGGGCAATCGGTCAGCCGATCTATCAAGAGGATTCACAGGGAACCTCTCTCGTTTTCAATGGAGCAGGGGATGCGGTACAATCGACTCCATTTTTAACTCCGAAAAATGCTTTTTCTGTTTCCTGCCTCGCGAAATCGATGGATGCGAATTGGGCGGTGGATGGGGCGTTGGTGAATAAGGAGGATTCTTTTTATCTAGGGACGGTTAAGGGGAGTAAAAAAATTCGGTTCACGGTAAAGATGGCCAATGGAACGTGGGAGAACGTGTACTATGTTCCGATTTCTGAAATAACGATATGGCATCACTATCATGGCGTTTTTGATGCCAATAAATCGCTCTTATCTCTTTATTTTGACGGCAAGCTCGTCAGCCAAAAGAGTATCTCGGGACAAGCCTATGCGGTGCAGGAAACGGCGTTGACGATCGCAAAAAAAGGATCGGTCTTTCTGAAAGTGGCGCTGGATGATCTTGCGTTATTCTCCTATGCTAATACGGCCCCCGTTCAGCCCGGTATGACGACACTCGCTTCTCCTGTCGGGTTCGTCGCCGAAGGAATGGATCCCAGTCTCTACAAGCTTACTTTTCGAGAAGAGTTCGACGGGAATACGTTGGATATGAGCAAGTGGGATTATCCGTATGATGGGGGGATCGATCGTGACAATCATATGGATAAGGAAAATGTCGCGATTTTAAATGGAGTCGCACGATTGAATCTAAAACTTCAAGGGGGACAGTTTAACTCCTCCTATATTCAAACCCGAGGACTCTTTCAGCAAAAATATGGGTATTTTGAAGCGCGCTTAAAAACCAATCAGTTTCAGGGGGCTCATAGTAGTTTCTGGATCCAGTCGCCGACATGGGGACGTATTAAAGACGATCTTGTATTTTCCGGCGCAGAAGTGGATGTGATGGAGTATTTTGGAAAAGGAAGAAGTGATGGGGGGCTTGCTCAGAATATTTATTATAACTCCGGTGCTGATCTCCAATCCATTTCAGTCCGTGTGCTTCAGTCGGGAAGCGGTGCAACAGTGGATCCATCCCTCGTTCCGTACCAAGGCTTTCACACGTATGGAGTGGAGTGGTCTCCTGCGGGTTACCAGTTTTATATCGATGGGAAGAAAAGCATCTTTATCTCCCAGGGAGTTTCTCTGCGCGATGAATATGTGGTCCTCTCGTTTTTCTCTTCCCTTTGGGAACGGGTTTCCATACAAGGCGATTCGTTTTCAGACTTTGTGGATGTGGATTACGTCCGGGTTTTTCAGAAACGAAATTAAACCTTTCGTTGGCATTTTTGTTTTTCGACAATGACTCCTTGCTTATTATTATGATCGAATGGATTTCTTTAGGTCAGAAAGACTGAATTAAGGAATTAGAACTATCACCGCATTCTCATTGGATTCGGAGTAGACTTTTATTTTTGCAGAGTGCAAAATCGTATGAGACATGAGATTATCCCACTTTATCTGCGAGAATAAGGAACAGATTATTATTGAATGGGAGAACTTTGCCAAAACGCTGACTCCTGCAGCGCATATGAATAAATTGCAGCTAAGAGATCATATCGAGCAACTCTTATCCTTTATCGTAAAAGATATCGAGTCGCCGCAAACGGCTTCTCAGCAAATCAGTAAGTCTCATGGAGAAAATGATAGTGATGAAAGCTCTCCCGAGAGTGCTGCCGAGATTCACGGACTCGCTAGACATCATGAAGGTTTTGACATCATTCAAATGGTCTCGGAATATCGCGCGCTGCGAAGTAGTATTATTAAGCTGTGGACAAAATCCAAAACCATTTTAGCTGATATTGATCTCGTCGACTTAACTCGATTTAATGAATCTATTGATCAAGCGCTGGCTGAGTCTGTCATGAGATTTATGGGGAACGTGACTTATTCTAAAGACTTAATTTTAGGAGTTCTCGCCCATGATATTCGAAGTCCATTAGCGGCTATAAAAATGTGCGCCTCTCTTCTGCCATTAATAGGGACACTCAATGAGAAACAAACATCGATCGCTTCACAGATGGAAAAATCCAGCGTTCGTGCCAACAAAATAGTGGCTGATTTACTTGATCTTGCTCGCTCACAACTCGGATCGGGATTGTCGATTCGAAGAGAGCCTATGAATATGGGAGTCGTGGCTCAGGAGGTGGTAAATGAAGTACAAATTCAGTATGCCAATCGTCCTATTGTTTTGAACATTATCGGGAATGTGGAAGGAAATTGGGATATGACGCGGCTTGGGCAACTTTTTTCTAATCTCATCAGCAATGCCGTGCAATACGGCTCGGACGCTTCACCGATTCAAGTCACGGTAAAAGGGGATCCTTTGGAGGTCATCATTTCAGTTCAGAATGAATGCGATCCTATTCCGCCGCTTCAATTGATTTCCATATTTGATTCATTTACTCGAGGTAAAGAAAGGAGTGGGGTGAATGATGAAATCTCTACAAATTTAGGTTTAGGGTTGTTTATTACTAAGGAGATCGCCACGGCTCACGAAGGCTTGATTGATGTTATTTCAAATGCAATCGAGGGCACCATTTTCACCGTGCGGCTTCCTAAATAGTCGTACTTCAATCCACCCCGGATCCATGCCGCCGAGCCCCGACAAAAAATCGGGATAAACCAGCGGAGCTCCATTTCTCATTCTCCATTCTGGTGGCAGGCTTTACTGATAAAATTGGTTTCTCATGCGAAATTTGGGTTAAAATACCCCATACAAGAAATGGATTAAATTTTTAATCGCCATTCTTGTTTCGCGACAATGACACCGTTGACTTGAATTTCGAGAGAATGAAGGCCGGGATAGTAATCGCGGGTCGTAATTTTTTTAAGGTGATAACTTTTTCCAATGGCCAGTTTTTCTTTTGCGGGAAGAGTCATGGTTTTTAATTTAAAAACTTTGGGAGCCGTACGGCCGTTCGATTTAACGAAGTGAAGGAGATAGTCGACGACAAGCTTCTGGGGTTTTGAGGAGAGGGATTGAAGTTCGAATTGAAAATCGAGTTTATCGCCGAGACGGAGGATTTTGGATTTGAGGGTGAGCGGCGTGATTTTGATTTCGGTTTTAGTGGAGACACCAATCAATTGGAGTGCTCCCGGGTGCCCCTCTTTAATGAGCGTGCGAAGGGAGCGACGGATGATCCAATTGATTTTAGAGAGATGTTCGGTTCCGGCTTCTTTTTTCCAACGTTTCAAGAGAACGATGAGATAAAGGGGATGATCTTTGGAAATATCATTGAGATGATTTGCGACACTTTTGCGGACATAGAGTTCGGGATCGAATTTCAGAAGTTCGAGAATAGGAAGAGTCGGTTGAGGGTCTTGGACGAAATCATGAAGACGTTCACCCCAGGGGAGGCGAGGACGTGTTCCCTCCGAGGCCCAGCGTCGGAGATGTTCATTTTCACTCTGAGCGCACTTCACCAGAAAACGAAGGGTGGCTTGAGGGTCACGTTTGATGAAAGGGCGAATGGCCCACTCGGCGGTGAAGAGTTTTGTGAATTCAGAAAGGGCGTTGAGGGAAGCCTCGGGATGATCGAGACCGTAGGTTTGAACAAATTCGGTGAAGGGCCAGAGATCAAATCCTTTCAGTTTTCCGCCTCGAGCTGCTTTCTGAAGAAGAAGGAGAGCTTTTTTGTAGTCGGAGGGGAGTTGGCGTTGGAGTTCATCGCGGATTTGATGAACGCGCGGTTTCATTTCCAACGATTCAAGAGTCGAGATCAATCGATGAAAGCGCGGATGATCGAAAGAGGGATGGATTTCGCGGAACGAATCGGAGATTCGTTTCAGGAGGCTTTTGCCGAATTGATGTTTCAGAGCAGATTCGTTTTCTTCGATCTTCATGCGTCATCTATCGCACTTTGTCTACTTTCGTGCCAAACAAATTACGACAAGGCCGCTTGGGCGGCAGCTAATCGTGCAATCGGAACACGGAAGGGGGAACAACTGACATAACTTAATCCGAGATCATGGAAAAAACGAATGGAGTCCGGATCGCCGCCATGTTCCCCGCAAACGCCAAGTTTGATTGTTTTTCGGGTCCGCCGTCCTTTTTCGATCGCGATTCTCATGAGCTCACCGACGCCGACCGTATCGATCGAGGCGAATGGATTTTGAGGGATAATTTGTTTTTCCTGATAGTTGGGCAAAAAAGAACCCGAATCATCCCGGCTCATCGCCAACGTGGTTTGAGTTAAATCATTTGTTCCAAAGCTAAAAAACTCGGCCTCTTGAGCAATCGCATCTGCGATTAAACAGGCTCGAGGAACCTCGATCATGGTTCCCACTTTATAGCTAAATTTTTCTCGTTTTGCCTTCATGACGTCTTTGGCGGTTTGGTGGATCAGCTGGATCTGATGTTTCACTTCCGGGTGGTAGCTCACGAGAGGGACCATGATTTCCGGTTGCACGGTAATTTTTGCCTGGGCTACGGTGGCAGCGGCTTCAAAAATTGCCCGAACTTGCATTTGTGTAATTTCAGGAAAAACGACACCGAGCCGACATCCCCGATGGCCGAGCATCGGATTAAATTCATGCAGATCATGGACCCGTTTCGCCACCCGCTCCACTGAGATCCCGAGTTTTTTAGCGAGATCCTTTTGCTGCGCTTCCGTATGCGGAAGAAACTCGTGAAGCGGAGGATCAATCAAACGAATATTGGCGGGATGGCCTTTCAACGCCAAAAAGATTTCGATAAAGTCACCTCTTTGAAGCGGGAGAAGTTTATCAAGTGCCTTTTGACGATCCGGCATGGTTTCCGCCAAAATCATCTCGCGCATGATATCAATACGTTCTCCCTCAAAAAACATATGCTCGGTCCGACAGAGTCCGATTCCTTCGGCGCCGAAAGCGAGGGCGTTCTGAACCTGCTCAGGTTGATCGGCATTGGTTCGGACGTCGAGACGGCGATATTCATCCGCCCATTCCATGAGCTTTGCAAAGTTTTGATAAGTGGGACTTTTTTGAGGAGCCAAGGTCTTTTCCAAAAGAACCTGAATCACTTCCGATGAGGCTGTTTTTAATTTTCCTGCGAAGATTTCGCCCGTACTTCCATCAATGGAGAGATATTCTCCTTTTGGAAAAACGCGATCGCCCACTTTGAGGATTCCTCGTTCGTAGTCGATTTGAAGGGATGAGGCTCCGCAGACACAAACCTTTCCCAACTGACGTGCCACGAGAGCGGCATGAGAACTAACGCCGCCTCGTGCAGTGAGTGTTCCTTCTGCGGCAAGCATCCCTCGAATATCTTCGGGTGAGGTTTCGGTCCGAACGAGTAACACCTTTTCTCCTGCGGCAACTCGGGCCTCGACTTCATACGGGTTAAAATAAATATGGCCCGAGGCAGCTCCAGGACCTGCGGGTAATCCTCGTGCGATCAATTGTGATCCACGACGGGACTCATGATCAAAAATAGGACTTAAAAGTTGGCTCAAGGAATCAGCAGGAACTCGTTTCACGGCCTCTTTTTTTGAAATCCGTTTTTCCTGAACCATCTCGACCGCAATCCGAACGGCTGCCACGCCCGTGCGTTTTCCGTTTCGGGTTTGCAACATGAAAAAACGTCCGTCTTCGATCGTAAATTCAAAATCCTGCATATCGTGAAAATGAGATTCTAAACGCTGACAAACTTTTTCGAGTTCTCGATACGTGGAAGGCATTTTGCTTTTCAGATTGGCCACCGGTTCCGGCGTGCGAACACCGGCGACGACATCCTCTCCCTGAGCATCGATGAGAAATTCTCCGTAGAATACTTTTTCTCCCGTTGCGGGATCACGGGTAAAGGCGACTCCCGATCCGGATTTTCCGAAGACCATCGCCTGAACATTGACCGCCGTTCCCCATTCCGCAGGAATTTTGTACTTCCGACGGTAAATCACAGCGCGCTCATTATTCCAGGATCGAAAAACGGCATGGATCGCTCCAAAGAGTTGGGTCATTGGATCTTCAGGAAAACTTTCACCGCTTCTTTCTTTGACCAAAGCTTTAAATCGATGCACGAGTGTTTTCAATGCCTCTTCATCTAAGTCCGTATCCATCACCTCGTGTTTTCGGGGAAAGAGTTCGTGTTTGAGATTTTCAATCACGACTTCAAAGGGATCATGAGATTCTCCTTCTCGCTTCTGCACTCCCATCAC
>JAZKBH010000194.1:0-15798 GCA_040388725.1 Verrucomicrobiota bacterium | reverse complement strand
CTCCTCTTCTTGAAAACACGATTGACGTCAATCTTCCCATTGCCACTCCTGGAAAAGGAAGCGTGGACCCGAATAATCTCAAAACCATTTCGATCGATTCGAAGGGCCACATTTACGTTGAAAAAGATGCCGTGGCGGATTCTCAATTAGATCGCGTTCTTCTCCGATTAAAAGCATCGCATCCCGATCTCACCGTCGCAGTCCGCGCGGACCGAGAGATCGCCTATCAACGAGTCATTGTAGTTTTAGACGCCCTCAAGCGGACGAATATTTCCAAAGTCGGTCTCGTTCATAACGAACCGTAAAAAACCAGAAATTTACATGGTGCCGAATCCGTTGGAAACGGATGAGACGATCGAGTGAATACGAGAGGCTGCAGGAAGCAGCCTGAGTGAGGGGGCACCGAACGAATCATCATGGAGTTAGAGAATTACTCCGGATGTCACGGGCAGAGAAAAATAAAGCTAAGGCAAAAATTTAGATGATTAATAAACCGATACAAGGGATTCAATCCATGAACTTCTTAAAAACCAAAAGAGAATTTAGGCATTTCAATCCCTTGTATCGGTTTTATATCCATGTAAATTTCTGGTTTTAATTTGATGAAACATCCGACACAACGACTTCTCACCGCGATGATTCTCGGCTTCACGGCCGGGCTGATCGCTAAAGGCCTCGTCTCGTCGCCGGAAGTTCTCCTCCCTTGGATCACGGGTCTCACGAAACCGATCGGGACTCTTTTCATTCGCTTGATCCTCATGCTCGTCATTCCCCTTCTCGTCAGTGCTTTAATTATCGGCGTTTTGGAAGCAGGTTCCGGGGATGCTCATGGAAAAATGGGGATTCGAACGCTGATCATTGTCGTGATTCTTTCGGGACTCAGTGTTCTGATTGGCCTCGGACTCGTGAATTGGGTTCAGCCAGGAAAGTGGGTTCCTCGAGAAGCCCTTCAAGCGATGCAACATACCCTCCCTCCTCCTTCGGAATCGAAAGGATTTTGGGCGAGTGTCCTAGAGATCGTCCCCACCAATCCCCTGAAAGAAGCGGCTTTTGCTTTTGACCCTCAAAATAGCGAAGGAGGAATTCTCGCAGTCATGTTCTTTGCTCTTTTTATCGGGATTGCCATGCTCGGCGTTCCTGAAGAACAATGCCGTCCCGTCCGTGAGTTTTTCCAATCCCTTTTTTCAATCTCTCAAAAAGGACTTCACCTCATTCTTAAAATGGCTCCTCTTGCCGTCGCCTGTTTTCTTTTCAATCTCGGCGCTCAACTCGGCCTGGAAGGCTTCCGAATGATCGGCATTTATGTCGCCGTCGTCCTCGGTGCCCTCTTACTCCATGGGGTCGGGGTTTACTCGCTCGTTCTGATTTTTGGAGCTCGGCAAAATCCGATCGAATTTTTTAAGAAAACCAGTGATGCCCTCCTGATGGCGTTCTCCACGTCCTCGAGTAATGCCACTCTACCCAAATCGCTCGAAGTGGCTGAATTTAACCTCAAGCTTCCGAAATCCGTCTCTCGATTCGTCCTCACCATTGGAGCCAGTGCGAATCAAAATGGAACCGCTCTTTTTGAAGGCGTCACAATCCTGTTCTTAGCACAAGCGTACGGCATCCCTCTCTCTTTCGCACAACAACTCCAAGTCGCCGGACTTTGTATCCTCGCAGGCGTGGGAACTGCAGGCGTACCGAGCGCCTCGATTCCGTTCATTGCCGCGGTCGGAGCCGGCGTTGGAATTCCCCTCGAAGGAGTGACTCTCATTCTCGGCGTCGATCGTTTCCTCGATATGTGCCGTACCACCGTCAATGTCGGTGGCGATCTCGTCGTCGCGGCAGTCGTCGCTCGCGGGTATAAAGAAGCAAAAACCGAAATTTGAACCACCAAGTTCAAGGCAAAAGAATACAAAGTTCAGAGATTGGAAACCAGAAAAGGCATTTTCTTGGTATTTCTTTGCCTTGAACTTGGTGGTTCAACCCTCTCTTTCTCTTGGATAAGCAATTCCGCTCCCCTTATTAGAGGAAGTAAAATCGTTGAGAAGTCATTCTCTCTCTTTGACTTTCGCCTAGGAAAAAATAGTTTGCACAGATGATTCTCAAACGTCTTTTTCACTCCACGATTGGCAAGAAGATCATCATGGCCGTTACGGGTCTTCTTCTTTTTGGTTTCGTGATCATCCACATGCTCGGTAATTGGCAAGTCTTCAGCGGTTCAGAAGCTCTTAACGAATATGC
The DNA here is from genome assembly GCA_040388725.1 of Verrucomicrobiota bacterium. Lineage (GTDB taxonomy): Bacteria > Verrucomicrobiota > Verrucomicrobiia > Methylacidiphilales > CAMAQI01 > CAMAQI01. The sequence continues at coordinate 13,572 of JAZKBH010000194.1, read as the reverse complement.
GGTTCTTCTCAAATCCAAAGCCGCGATTCTCTGGGGATTCCGTTTTGGTCTTCTAGGTCTTGTGATTCTTCACATCTGGGCTGCGATTACTCTCACCCTCGCGAATCGGGCCGCAGCTCCTGAAAAATATGCGGATGCTAAAAGTTTAGGAACCACGTGGGCCTCACGCACGATGACTTTCAGTGGCGTTGTTGTTCTCGGTTTTATCATTTTTCATATTCTTCATTTCACGGTTCGTACGATTCCCGGATCACCCGAGTATTTTCAGCACGATGAAAAAGGCCGCCATGATGTCTATGCGATGGTGGTGCATGCTTACCGCAATCCTCTCATCGTCACGGTTTATGTTGTCTGCGTTGGGCTTCTCTGCTTTCACTTGAGCCATGGCCTCCAAAGTATGTTCCGATCTCTCGGACTCAGCGACCGCCGCTATCTCCCTCTTCAGATCTGGTTCGCAAGAGCCTTTGCTGCATTCATTTTTCTCGGAATGAGTGCGGTTCCAATCTCGATTTTCTTTAACCTGAAAAATTTCTAAAAACCGAAAGACCATCCATGAAGCTCGATCCAAAAATCCCCTCCGGTCCTCTTGAAAAGAAATGGGACTCCCATCGGATGAATCTCAAGTTGGTCAATCCTGCCAACAAACGAAAATACGAAGTCATCGTCGTCGGTTCGGGACTAGGCGGAGGGTCCGCAGCAGCGACTCTCGCTGAACTCGGTTACAGCGTAAAATGTTTCTGCTTTCAAGATAGTCCGCGCCGCGCGCACTCGATCGCCGCTCAAGGGGGAATTAACGCCGCTAAAAATTATCAAAATGATGGCGATAGCGTTCAACGACTTTTTTACGATACCGTCAAAGGTGGTGATTTCCGCGCTCGTGAAGCAAACGTTTATCGTCTCGCTCAAGTCAGCGTGAACATCATCGATCAATGTGCCGCTCAAGGAGTTCCCTTCGGCCGCGAATACGGAGGTCTTCTCTCCAACCGCTCTTTCGGCGGTGCTCAAGTCTCCCGAACTTTCTATTCCCGTGGCGCCACAGGCCAGCAATTGCTTGTGGGTGCTTACTCCGCATTGAGCCGTCAGATCGGCCTTGGAAAAGTTCAAATGTTCCCTCGTACCGAGATGCTCGATCTCGTCTTGGTCAACGGCCATGCGAAAGGAATTATCACCCGAAATCTTGTCACGGGCCAAATCGAAACCCATATGGCAGATGCGGTGATTCTTGCCACAGGCGGTTACGGAAATGTCTTTTATCTTTCCACCTACGCTCGTGGTTCGAACGCCACTGCGATCTGGCGCGCCCATAAAAAAGGTGCTGGATTCGCTAACCCTTGCTTCACCCAAATCCATCCGACCTGTATTCCCGTCTCCGGTGATTACCAATCGAAGCTCACATTGATGTCCGAATCGCTTCGAAACGACGGCCGTTGCTGGGCTCCTAAAAAACAAGGCGATACACGTCCTCCTCATCAAATCCCTGAAAACGAGCGCGATTATTATCTGGAACGGATGTATCCAAGTTTCGGAAATCTGGCTCCTCGCGATATCTCTTCACGCGCCGCTAAACGCGTGTGTGACGAAGGGCGCGGCGTCGGTCCTGGCGGTCTTGGGGTCTATCTCGACTTTTCAGAAGCGATTAGTCGCCTGGGTGAACCGACGGTTCGTCAACGGTATGGCAATCTCTTTGACATGTATCACGAGATCACGGGTGAAAGTGCTTATCAACAACCGATGCGTATCTATCCCGCGATTCACTATACCATGGGGGGTCTCTGGGTGGACTATAATCTCATGAGCAACATCCCCGGACTTTTTGTTCTCGGTGAAGCCAATTTCTCGGATCACGGTGCAAATCGCCTCGGTGCCAGCGCTTTGATGCAAGGCCTGGCCGACGGTTACTTCGTTATCCCTTACACCATTGGAGATTATCTCGCGAACAATAAGGAAAAACGTCCTTCCGTTGATTGCCCTGAAGCCAAAGCCGCCGAAAGCGAAGTTCGCGATGGCATCAAGCACCTCCTCTCCATCAAAGGAAAGAAAACGGTCAACGACTTCCATAAACAACTTGGTAAAATTCTTTGGGATCATTGCGGAATGGCTCGTAATCGCGAAGGTCTCACCCAAGCAATCGGCCAAGTCCAAACCCTCCGCGAAGAATTTTGGAAAAACGTCAACGTCCCCGGCGAATCAAGCAATCTCAATCAATCGCTCGAAAAAGCAGGGCGAGTCGCCGACTTCCTCGAACTCGGAGAACTCCTTTGCCGTGATGCTCTCGAGCGTGAAGAGTCCTGCGGTTGTCATCTTCGTGAAGAATATCAAACCGAAGAAGGCGAATGTCAGCGAAACGACGAGAAGTTCGCGCATGCCGCTGTCTGGGAATATAAAGGCAAAAATCAAACTCCTGTTCGTCACAAAGAAGAACTCACTTACGAACAAGTTCACCTCACCACTCGGAGCTACAAATGAATTTCAAACTCAAAGTCTGGCGTCAAGCGGATCAAAATTCCTCGGGCTCCTTCGAAACGTACGAAGCCAAGGATATCAATCCGAATCAATCCTTCATGGAAGTTCTCGATGTCGTCAACGACGACCTCACCAAAGAAGGCAAAGAGCCGATTGCTTTCGACCACGATTGCCGCGAAGGAATCTGCGGAACTTGTTCCTGTGTGATTAACGGGGAGCCTCACGGTCCCGAAAATAAAGTCACCACCTGCCAAGTTTACATGCGCAGCTTTAAAGATGGAGAAACCCTCACCGTGGAGCCTTTCCGCGCCGAGCCCTTTCCGATCTTAAAAGATCTCGTCACCGACCGGACGGCCTTTGATAAAATTATCCAAGCGGGTGGCTTTATCTCCGTCAATGCCGGTCAAGCCCCCGATGCGAATGCCCTTCCAATTGGTAAAGAGGTCGCGGAACTCGCCTTTGACGCGGCTCATTGTATCGGCTGTGGGGCCTGTGTCGCCGCTTGTAAGAATTCTTCTGCCATGCTCTTCGTCTCGGCCAAAGTCACTCACCTCGGACTTCTTCCGCAAGGTCAACCGGAGCGCAATCGACGCGTTCTCAAGATGGTCGACGTCATGGATGCTCAAGGCTTCGGCGGCTGTACCAATACGGGTGCATGCGAAGTCGTTTGTCCCAAGGGAATTCCGGTGGAGTTTATCTCTCGTCTCAATCGCGATTATCTGGCCGCAAGTTTGGCCGAGAGACCTGAGTCGGAATAAAAAACTGATCTCACACAGAGGCACAAAGACACGGAAAAGACAAAGAAAACTTATCCGCAGGCGAGCGCAGATCGACGCCGATTTTAATTTTGTTTGGGGTTTAAAATAAAAGCCTCGTTTCTTCTCCTTACTTATTTTGTGCCTTAGTGACTCTGTGTGAGACTTGCCTTTCCCTCCCTTCATCCTTTATTCTTCTTCCATGTCCTCCCACCGCAAAGAGAAGATTGATACTTCAGGTGCTGCGCCCACTCTGCAATTTAGTGCCTTTGATGCTTTAAGCTCCTTAGATACCTCTGCCCTCCCTCAGGGCGTCGATCGACCCATCACCCCTAAGTCCCCCATTCCTGAAAAACCGAAAAAAGGACGTCTCATTCTCCGTCGCGAAAAAAAGGATCGGGGAGGGAAAACGGTCGTGGTGGTTTACGGCTTCGACAAATTACCCGGATGGGGATTTGATAAAATTGACGCTCTTTGTAAGGAACTTCGAAAAAAAATCGGCTGTGGCGGCGCAGTCGAAGGAAAAGAGATCATGCTTCAAGGCGATCAACCGACGCGGGTGGCCGAATATTTGGAATCTCAAGGATTCCGCGTCGATGGTGAGAGATAAAAAAAAGAATTTTTATTTTGAAGTCACAACAAATTGCTTCAAATACTGCTTCGGCGAAACCCCAACTTTCTTCCGAAAAACCTGATTAAAATGGGGGACGGATTGAAATCCGGAATCTAGAGCAATATTCGCGATTTTCTTTTCGCCTGCGTGCAATTCAATTTTGGCATACTCCAAACGAAGTCCATTGAGATAGTCCAGAAGATTGACTCCCGTCTCTTTTAGAAAAAGTTTACAGAGGTAAAAACGACTGATTCCAACTTTCTTAGATATCGTTTCGAGAGAAATTTTCTTTTTAAAATTCTCTTTTAAGTAATCGATTACTTGCGCGATCTTTGTCGTCTCCCCTTTTTCTTTCACGGAAGAATTTTTGGCAAACGTTTCAATTTGTGCCGCGATCAATTTCAAAATTTCAACTCGATCGTCGTACTCTTTTTGAGTCAGGGTCGGACTTTCCTCGTAAAGTTGGGCCATCGCCTCTGTCTCTTTTCCGCGCCCCGATTTTTCTAAACCAGAATTTCGTGTGACCGTCTTGGGGACATGTTCCTGAATTCGAATATGGCCCGTTTGGAGATATCCGATAAGTCGATAATCGACTTGAATTGGGATCGTCGTCTCCACCAATCCGTGATCACAAAACTGCGTCGACTCGGTTTGTGTATTTTCTGCTAAGCGTTTTTGAAAGGATTCACATTCTCCACATCCACGCTCAGTCGCTGAAACCATTTTGCAAAAGGGATTGGAATGCTTTTGATCCATGATTCCCAAATCTTTAAAAGGGGCGGGCGCAAAATAGACTGGAAGGCGAGATGTCTCTGAAAAAGCATCAAGCCATCGCTTCACCTGAGGTGAATTTTTCAAGTTAAGAGCAAGTTCAGTTGCAAACTTCATGTGTGGAGGCCGATTTCTAAATTTAGCGTTTACTTTCATCCTTTGACAATGGAAATAAATTAGGACTTTGTTTTTCACTCATCTCAGACTAAGTTATCAAAAAGGCTCCTTCTTTCCTATGTTTCCAAAAATTGGTCTCGGATTTAAAATCACTTTCGCCGCTGTTCTCGTTACGATCGCAATGGGAATCTTTAGTGTCGTTGTTCAATCGTATCTCATTGCGGAACAAGGCCAAAGTGAAATTCAAAATGCGATGCGCTATATTATCAAAGAAGCGGAAAATGTACGCGAAGCCACCGCGAGCTTGAATCAAAACAATGCGTTTCATACCGAGCGACTTCTCGAAGAGCTGAAAACAAAAAGTGATTATAAAAATTCCACGATCTACAAAACCGTCCCCGTCGTTGCCGCATGGGAAGCGATCAAACCGCTTGCGAGGGATGAAGGATTTGAATTTCGAGTCCCTTCCATGGATTCTCGAAACGAAAAAAACACTCCGACCACCCAAGAACGTCAAATCTTAGAGTATTTTGAAACCACAGGCGCTGCTGAATATTTTAACGTCGATCGCACCACCAAAAAAATCATCTACGCTCGCCCCATTAAATTAACGGAAGGGTGTCTTTCTTGTCATGGAAACCCGGCAAATAGTCTAACCGGCGATGGAAAAGATATTCTTGGATTTAGAATGGAAAATTGGAAAGCAGGGAGAAACCACGGCGCATTTATACTGACTGCGAGCACCGATCGGATCGATTCCATTATTTGGAGCGGAGCCAAAAGAATTGCTCTTCTCTCCCTTTTAAGCGCAGCGGGCATTGGAATTGTTTTTAGTTACATCAACCGCAAGCTCATCGTTCTTCCACTCAATAACGTCATCAGTAACGTCAACGAATCAACCATCCAGACCACTTTAGCTTCCAATGAAATCTCCAAATCTTCAAATACGATCGCTGAAAGCGCGTCTCGGCAAGCTGCCGCTTTAGAGGAAACGAGTGCCTCCCTTGAAGAATTGACGAGTATGACTCATACCAATTCTGAAAATGCAGGCCTCGCTAAAACACTCGCAGAAGGTGCGAGCACAAAAGCTTCTTCAGGAGCTGTTGAGATGCAAGAGATGATCGAAGCGATGCAATCGATCAAGACCGCGAGCGATGACATCGCCAAGATCATGAAAAGCATTAATGAAATCGCTTTCCAAACCAATATCCTCGCCTTGAACGCTTCCGTCGAAGCCGCCCGCGCAGGAGCCGCAGGAGCAGGATTTGCTGTGGTTGCGGATGAGGTTCGAAATCTCGCGCAGCGCAGCGCTCTCGCCGCAGAAGAAACGAGCGCCAAAATTGCAGAATCAATTCAACGCAGTAATCGCGGCGTCGATATCAGCTCTCGTGTCGTGAAAACATTTCAAGAAATCGTCGAGCAGATCAAAAAAGTCGACCAAACCGTTTCTCAGATTGCCAGCGCTTCCGAAGAACAACGGATCGGCATCGATCAAATTAATTCGGCGGTCTCTCAACTCGACAAATCGACCCAATCGAATGCTGCAGGCTCAGAAGAACTCGCCGCATCGGCTCAAGAACTGTGTGCTCAAGCCGCTTCTCTCCAAGATTCTGTTCAATCCCTCGCCGAAATGATGGGCATACAAGTCGCACAGGCAGCACTCAAAGTCACCACTTCTACTCCATCTTCATTACGCAGTACCCCCTCGCAACCTCGGCGATTGAATTAAACCCTAGCAAAGACAATTTCCACCGCGGAGAAAACAGGGAAAGCGGAGGTTAGAAAATCAGTTAAAAACACCTGATCTCTAAAGAATGCGGGAAGACAGGAAAAAACAAAAAGAAATCCGAGTGTAGATTCATGGAAATTCAATCTCTTCTCCGATTTTCTTTCTTTTCATGCCTTCCAGCATTCCTTAGAGATCCGCGTATTCAGATTTGCCTTTTATGTAGTTTTTTAGTGATCTCGATGAATCCTTCCGAATAGAAACCGCACTAAAAACGTCTCTCTGAAAGAGCTCGGCTTTGAATTTTTAATTCTCCATTTTCAATTATCATTTATCCCCGCATCTGCCCTTGACATCCCCCCGCATCTTTTCCAAGGTGCGGCATGCTTCTCCAAGGTAAAAATGCTATCGTAACAGGGGCGAGTCGTGGTATCGGACGCGCCATTGCCCTCGAATTGGCCACCCAAGGCGCGAATGTCGCTTGCATTAGCCGTTCGCTCGAATCTCTCCAAGAAACCCTCCAAGCCGTCACCGCTCTCGGGCGGAAGGCACAAGGGTACGCCGTCGATGTCGCGAATACAGACGCCGTCGAAAAAGTCGTTGATCAAATCTCCCAGGATTTCGGATCGCTTGATATTTTAGTCAATAACGCCGGATTGACTCGTGATACCCTCATGATGCGCATGAGCGAACAAGACTGGGATCTCGTCCTCGATACGAATCTAAAGGGGGCCTTTAACTGGATTAAACCTGTTACTCGTACCATGATCCGTCAGCGCTCAGGAACCATCGTAAATATTGCCTCCGTCATCGGACTCATTGGAAATGCAGGCCAAGTGAATTATGCCGCTTCCAAAGCAGGCCTCATCGGTTTGACGAAATCTGTCGCTCGCGAAGTGGCCAGCCGTGGGATTACCGTGAATGTTGTTTGCCCCGGTTTTATTGAAACGGATATGACGAAAGAACTTTCGGAAGATCTCCGCAAAAAAGTCATGGAACAGATCCCGCTTAAACGCTTTGGACAAGCCGAAGATATCGCAAAAACCGTCGGTTTTCTGAGCGGGCCCAACGCCACTTTTATTACAGGACAAACCATTACCGTCGACGGAGGGATGGTCATGTCATAAAAAATTCGGCTCCTGCCGAATGTTTTATGTTGCAATGTTTCTAATTCCTACTAACACCCAACCAATTCCGTATAGGAGAAAAACTTATGGCAGAAAAAACCGTTGAAGAAAAAGTAAGAGATATCATTGTCGAACAACTCGGCGTGAATCCAGAACAAGTAACCACCACCGCTAAGTTCATCGAAGACTTAGGCGCGGACTCCTTGGACACCGTCGAACTCGTTATGGCGTTCGAAGAAGAATTTGATATCGAAGTTCCCGATGAAGAAGCTGAAAAGCTTCAAACCGTCGGCGATGTAATTCGTTACATCGAAGAGAACAACGACAAATAATCATCTGATTTAAATAGGGCGTCTTCTCCCAAGGAGATGCCCTTTTTTTCATGTCCCTCCGTCGTGTCGTCATTACAGGAATGGGCGCCGTTACTCCTTTAGGTAACGATGTTCCGACCTTTTGGTCGGGCCTTATCTCCGGACAGAGCGGGATTGCCAAGATCCAAGCTTTTGACACGACTGCTTTCGACGTCACCTTTGCCGGTGAAGTCAAAAATTTCTCTCCCACTCCCTTTTTTAAAAATCCGAAAGATGCGAAGCGTAATGACCGTTACGCTCAATTCGCCATGGCAGCCGCGAAAGAGGCTTATGCCCAGGCGGGCATTACCACTTTCGACATGGAACGCTCAGGCGTCATTGTCGGCTCAGGAATCGGCGGCCTTATTTCGATTGAAGAGGAGCATACCAAGTTGATCCAAAAGGGTCCCGGTCGCGTCTCCCCTTTTCTTATTCCGATGATGATCAGTAACATGGCCTCTGGGAATATCGCCATGGAATTCGGATTCGGTGGCCCTAATTTTGCCGTCGTGACCGCTTGTGCCACCGCCAATCAATCGATCGGAGAGGCCTGGCGCTTGATTCGCACCGGCGAAGCCGACCTCATGATCGCCGGCGGCAGTGAAGCGGCTTGTACACCCCTTGGAATCGCTGGCTTTAGCAATATGAGGGCTCTCAGTCCTCGTAACGATGCCCCTGAGAAAGCGTCCCGTCCTTTTGATACGGACCGGAATGGATTTGTTCTCGGTGAAGGAGCTGGAATTGTCATTTTGGAAACCCTCGAGCACGCGCAACAACGTGGAGCGACGATTTTAGCGGAACTCGTCGGCTATGGTATTTCTGCCGATGCGTATCACATGACCTCTCCTCATCCTGAAGGCGCTGGCGCTGCACGGGCGATGAAAATCGCCCTCAAGCATGCAGGACTTAATCCAGACCAAGTTTCTTACATCAACGCCCACGGAACATCGACCCCTCAAGGCGATATCTGCGAGACAAATGCCGTGAAGGCCGTTTTTGGCGATTACGCCAAGAAAGTCATCGTCAGCTCAACCAAGTCCATGACAGGCCATCTTCTCGGCGCTGCAGGAGCGATTGAGTTGATTGCGTGTGTCCAAGCCATTCAGAAGAGCCTGATTCCTCCGACCATTAATTTAGATAACCCAGATCCCGCATGTGATCTCGATTATACCCCTCACAAAACCCGTGAAGCGAAGGTCGACGTTGCTCTTAATAATTCCTTTGGTTTCGGGGGTCACAATGCCTCGATTGCGATCCGTCGTTTTGTTGGGTAGTATCTTTCGATCGCGATTCTCTCTTCCTTTTTCAAATTCATCTTTCACCATTAACCTCATCGAATTCTCTCTATGAATCAATACCTGCAAAACGGTCCGCTCTCTTCAGCAATTGAGGTTATCGGTGAAACTCCCTTGGTGGAGTTATCCCGAATTACAAAAGGTCTTGAAGGAAGAATTTTCGCCAAGTTGGAGTATTTAAATCCTGGTTTCTCCAAGAAAGATCGCATTGCCCGTCAAATCATTGAAGATGCGGAAAATGACGGCCTCCTCAAGCCCGGTCAAACGGTCGTGGAACTCACCAGCGGTAATACAGGTACGGGCCTGGCCATTGTGTGCGGAATCAAAGGGTATCCCTTTGTCGCTGTCATGTCTAAAGGGAACTCGATGGAGCGCGCACGCATGATGAGAGCGCTGGGAGCCGAGGTTGTTCTCGTCGATCAACTTCCCACTTCTACCCCAGGACAAGTTTCGGGAGGCGACCTCCAACAAGTGGAACTCGAAGCCAAAAAAATTGTAGAAAAGCGCCACGCTTTTCGAGCGGATCAATTTCAGTTAATGAGCAACAAACGGGCTCATTATCTTCATACGGGTCCCGAAATTATCCGACAAGCGGCGGGGCACCCCATTCATGCTTTTTGCGACTTTGCTGGATCCGGGGGGACGTTTGCTGGATGCGCTGCCGCTTTCAAAGAAAATGATCCTCAGGTGCGATGCTATGTCGTTGAACCGACGGGGGCCGCTGTTCTTTCCGGAGAAAAAGCAAGCCAGCCCAATCATCGAATTCAGGGAGGAGGTTATTCCATTTCTTCTTTAGCCATGATGGATACAAATCATATCGATGGTTATTTAAAAATTTCGGATGAAATTGCCATTCACACCGCCCGCCGGTTAGCCAAAGAAGAGGGAATATTTGGTGGATTTTCTTCAGGTGCAAACGTCGCCGCCGCCCTAGAGTTAATTCAAGGCGAGATGAAAGGTAAAACAGTCGTGGTTTTAATCTGTGATTCAGGATTGAAATATTTAAGTACAGATTTGTGGGAGGAGTAAGTTTTTAAGAGGGGAGGGACAAGCTTCGCGAGTCCAGCATTCATAGACGAGCGAGAAATGATAGAATCATCCTTCCATGGGAACCAGGCCGGCATTTTCGAAAAGAGACCGAGCAAAGAAAGGGAGAACAACCCGAATATCCGTTCGCTTTAAAATCACAGATTAATAATCCGACGGAATATAAGGTCGAGGGACTGTCGGTAAGGATAAAATCGTCACATAGGTCCCTTTCAAATCCTGGCTCCTTGCGCGGAGATGAATCTCCCCGCTCTTTTTCGTCGATTTCACAATGACTTGAGCTAATCCGTTAAAAGTACTCCGCTTCCAAGGCAGTGGCTCTGTCGAACGAAAAACCATTTTTCCTCCTTTAAGCATTCCTCCGTAAGATTCCGTTGCTGTGACGACCACGCAAACCGTCACTTTCTCTTTTTTCAAAACCGAGGGAGGAACCACGCAGGAAACATAACCCGAATCAAATTTTCCCACTTGAATCCCTTCTACGAAAACCAATCCTTTTCCTTCGATGGGGCCCAACGAAAGAACGGCTTCCGTTTTAGCCAGAAGCTCGGGAGTCAGATTAATTTCACCCCGATAAATCGCCCGCTGACCTTGTTCTTTAAGAACAGGCCTTTCATGGTTAAAATAAGCCTCCTCCCATCCCTCGCCCTTGATTTCCGCATTCAGATTTGTTAAGTCCCATGACTTTTTTCCAAAGTCTTTAACCTTCCACTCATCGACATTCGCCGCTCGAGGAACTGATTCGAAATATTGATCCGGCTCATGACAGCTTGGATCTCCATTTCCGACTCCAATGATCTTCGCCGGTCCCACGACTTCAAACGTCACCTCATTCCCCGCTGTCGGGATACGATGGCCCTGGTCATCAATCACTTCGACAGTCACAAGACTCAGATCTTCTCCATCGGCCCGAATACTGCGGCGATCAGGGGTCAGTCTCACTTTATAAGGCACTCCCGTTGTCTCGACTTTCGCTTCACTGACTTGCTTTCCCTCGGCATATCCTTTTGCGACGAGGACTCCAGGAGTATAGGCAACCTGCCAATCCAGATGCCCATTTCGAGGCATGACCTGGCGTTTTAGACTCTGCCCATTGAGAAAAAGCTCCACTTCATCCGCATTCCCATCACACCGAACATCGATGAGCTTCCCTTCTTTCCCTTTCCAATTCCAATGCGGAAGTAAATGAAGGACCGGCTTATCGGTCCACCAAGATTGGTAGTAATAAAAAACATCTTTCGGAAATCCGCAGGTATCCATAATCCCAAAGTGGGAACTAATACTTGGCCAGCGATGATACGGTGTCGGTTCGCCACGATAGTCGAAGCCTGTCCAAGCAAATCCGCCTGCTAAAAATGGTCGAGCTTGATAATACTTCAACCACTCTTCTGCTGTGCTTGCCCAATTCGGTTGGAGTGATTTCATCTCATCGCCATGCACATACTGACGAGCTTCATCGTTCTCGTAAATTCCCCGTGTCGTGGTTGCACTATATTCTTCAGAACCAATGACCGGTTGCTTCGGATACTTTTGATGGAAGTCATCAAATCCGGTCCACGATTTCATATAATTCCCCCCCTGCACATCAACAACCTCTGAAAAACCTTTTCCCCAAAGACTATTCATTCCAATGGTCGTCGCTCGTGTGGAATCCAATCGTTTAACCCATTGATTCATTTTGGTGAGAATCTTTTTTCCCGTCTCCGTTCCTAGAATCTCCATCTCCTCATTTCCCAATGACCAAAGAATGATCGAAGGATGATTCCGATCCCGACGTACCATCCGATCCAATTGCGATAAAGCCTCATCGGTCGCACCGACAGCCCGCGTCTCATCCATGACGAGTATCCCGAGGCGATCACAAATATCTAAAACTTCCGGAGTGGGAGGATGGTGCGACGTCCGATAGGCATTACATCCCATTTTTTTTAATTGCTCCAGACGCCATTCGTTCAAGCGATCGGGAATTCCGACACCGACACCCGCATGATCTTGGTGATTACATGTTCCTTTAATAAAAGTTCGTTTTCCATTGAGAAAAAATCCCTGATCCGCATCAAATCGAATGGTCCGTACTCCAAAAGGAGTCTGATTTTGATCGACCTCTTTTCCATCGATTAAAAGTCGACTCTCGAGTTGATAAAGATAAGGATCATCGATCGACCAAAGACGTGCAAAATTTAAATCGACGCTTTGAGAAACCTCTGTTTCCACTCCAACATCAATCGAAGACGAGCGCGTCGAAACACGCGCGGCTTCGACTCCCTTTGCATTTAAAATACGGCTTTGAACGGTGACTTGTGCTCGTTTTCCCGAGTCATTATGAATCTTCGTTCGAATCGTGACTTCAGCATTTTTCCCCTGCACTTCGCTAGTGACATACGTCCCCCACTGAGGAATGTGAACATCTCCAGTCTTTACGAGCCAAACGTGTCGATAAATTCCTGCCCCTTCATAAAACCAACCTTCGAAACCAGAGGCGTTCACTTTTACCGCCAATGAATTTGTTTTTCCGTAATGCAGGTAAGGCGTGATATCAAACGTAAAAGGAGCGTACCCACTAAAATTTCGCCCTAAATAATTTCCATTGAGATAAACCTCACAATCTCGATAAACCCCATCAAATTCCAACGAGATCATTCGTCCTTCATCGGACTTTGGAATTTTAAAGGACCGCCTATACCAGGCAACGGAGGTGATCGGATACTCCGGCCCAATCATTTTACAGCCATGCCCAACATCCGCTTGATCTGTAAAATGAAGTTCAACCGCCCAATCATGCGGGAGATCGACTCGCCGCCAGGCCCAGTCGTCGAAACGAGCCCCCGCGGGTGAAACGGATTGATTCTGTCCACCAGCCCAACCTGTTTTTGAATAGGATCCAAACGTTTGATAAGGATCGATGGTCGAACCGGTTGCGGTACTTTTTTCTCCGGTCTCTCCTTTTCCAATCCAGAATCTCCATCCCTCATCCAGCAAAAACCGTTCTCGCTTTGGTGCAATGGGCTCTTCTCCCCATAAAATACCCTGACCGATCAAAACCCCGATCCATAGTGCTCCTAAAAAAACTTTTTTCATGAACCCCTATCTCAATAGAGTACCACACCGTCTAAACGAAAACAAGCGAGAGACTTCGAAAGGTTTTTATGGAACCATGCTACTCTAAAAACAGAGAAAGAGTTGGGCATCGATATCAAGATGGGGAGGATAAAGACTTAGTTAACACTTTTGGTTATTGCCTGGAGGGACGAGCGCTGCGAGTCCGAGACTTTGCAACATCAAGGACTCGCAGCGCTCGTCCCTCCAGA
>JAZKBH010000193.1:0-4644 GCA_040388725.1 Verrucomicrobiota bacterium | reverse complement strand
TCGTGTCGATCCAATGGGGTCTTTCTGGGGAAAATTATTGACCGCGCCGGACAATGGCATGGACCCGGTGTCTCCGATTACTCTTGCGGAACGGTCTGCTATAAGTCCGAGTGGTCATCGGAATCGTGCTTTGATTCCCATGCCTCCCGTCCTTATGTCAGTCTTTATGATTCCTGCAAGGGAGGGATCAATCCGGGAAGAAGCGGAGGAAGTTGGGATCGGATGCCTCACCATTTAGGAGGTTTTGTCCTTTGGAATTTCTATCATCTCAAATCTCCCGTTGTTAAAATTAATTTCTGGAGTCCCAACCGCGCAGGCCGAGAAGCTTGCCTTACTTTTGATCAACCGTGGGTCATCGGATTTCATGGAGATCCCTTGGAAATTGATTCTCATTCCGTCACCTCTCTAGAATTAAAAGGCGAAGCGGTGACTCCAGAATCTCTGTATGCCGTTCAGATTCAAAAAAGAATCAACCGTCTTCCGGAATGGTTCAAGGCCCTCAATCCCTAAAAAAAAATACGAAAATGTCCCTCTATCGAAAAACACTTATTTTAGTTTTCTTGTCATTAGCCTGGAGCCCTGCCGAGGAGATTTTGAATTATGATTTTGTGGGCTCTTCTCAAAATCATGTCGACGCTCTTCTAGCAAACCCCCTCTGGAAGTTTAGTCAAAAAGGAGAGTTGAAGGTTATTCAAGTGAAGCCGACTCGCTGGCTGCAAATGGGAGGAAAGTCCGATGGATCACCCAAGCTGGATATCGGATTTGGAAAAGCAATTCAGGCGGGAACTTTTAAATTAGTTTTGGGTACCTCGATGACCTGGAGCAATAGCGAAGTCCGTTTCATGGCAGGAGATAAAGTCCTTCTCGCCCTTCAAATCCCCTCTCCGAATCGAATCGCTCTTCTGGCAGGAGATCGATTTATTTATGATCGAACCCATCTCCCGGATTTGAATATCGCTGTATTCGGAGGAGATATTCCTATTCGTGGGGGTGAAAAAAATCGATTCGAATTCAAAATCCAATGGGATCTTTCGAAAAAAGGAACAGAGGCAAATGTTCAACTCTCCCAGCCGGAAATCCAAAGCGAAACCGCTTTAAATGCGACTGAAAAAACAACTCTACTTTTTTCCGAAGCACCCGATCACTTCGAAATTGAAAACCGACGGATCGATCAAGATTCTGCCTGGGTTGTTATTTATTCGATTCAACTCGATTCTGAGTAAAAGGGTAAATAGGCGTCAGGAACGGATGAGACATGAAATTTGAAGCTCTTATCAACAAGTCTTTCTTTCGGTGCTCGCTGTTTTGTCTCATTCTTTTTTTAGGAATGATGGCCGGATGCCAAAAAAATGAGGAGACATCCCCCGTTACAACCGAACCTAAAACCGAATCTCCTACTCCCGACGAAAAAAAGGCGGAAAGCGCTCCAATCGAATCTCCTCAAACAAACAAAAAAAACGCTCCTGAAAGCCATGAAACAAACGAGGCGCAGAAAGAAGCCTCAACCTCATCGGAAGAAATTTCAAAACAAATCATCCCTTCTCCTGAAAAGAAAGACTCTGAAAAAGACGAAGTGATCCCTTCGATTTCTGAAAAAAACCCACAGGAATCAGAGGTTTGGAAAAACTATGTGAAAGATCGGGAAGCGAGAAAGCAGACCCAAGTTCCTGATTTTTCTTATGCCGGTTATCATCAAGGCGAAGAGGCAATCCCCAACATTGAAGGCCCTCTTTTTGACGTCACCAAGTATGGAGCGATTCCCAATGATGAGGGAGATGATCAGGATGCCATTCAAAAAACAATCGATGCCGCTGAAGCCGCGGGAGGAGGCGTGGTTTATCTTCCTGCAGGTGTTTACTGGACCTATACCGATATTCGAAAAAGACATTCCATTCGAGTCACTCATAGTCACATCGTCATTCGCGGTGCGGGCATGGAAAAAGGAGGAACCACGATCTATATGCATCAACCTGTTTTTGGTCCTGCGGATCGTGCTGAGACCCCAAAAAGCAATGGAGTTCAGTTGATTGAGTTTGCCTCTCCGACTTCACGTCTTCCGCTTCCTGAAACACCCCCACTCCCTTCTGAAAAGAAGACGGAAAAACCATTGGCGCGAATTACAGAGTTTGCCGGAGCAGGAAGTAAGATCCTCAAAGTCTCCGAGACACGTCGTTTCAAAGAAGGTCAATGGATTTCGATTTATCTCCGAGATCTGGCCCATGATGAACTTCTTCTGAATCCCTTTAAACTCATGAGGTTCATGAAAAAACGGAGTGAGAGCGGAATCACCTGTGAGGAAAAACAGCAGATTAAAGCGGTTCGTGAAGGGGAGATCGAACTATCCGCCGTGACTCAATATGAGATCGACCCTCAATGGAATTGGGCGATCTATGAGTGGAGCCCATTGACGGAGGTAGGAATCGAGGATCTCACCATTATCGGTCGCTGGATGGGACGCTTTGTACACCATCGAGGGGATTATGATGATCGGGGATGGTCGGCTCTCACGTTTAAATCTGTTGCCAATGGATGGGTTCGTCGAGTCGGATATATCAGTACGACGTTAGGAACAAAAATTTATGATTCCGCGCAGATCTCCGTCGTCGAGACACGCTATGCGGGAAATTCATCTCATTGTTCCTCATCAATTGAAAATCGTTCCAATCGTATTTTTTCCGGATTGAACTTGGATGAAGCCCATCACTGGCATGGTCAGAGTGTTTCGAATTCGGTCGGAACGGTTTTTTGGAGAACGACGGAACATCCGGAGGATCGAATTGATATTCACGTCGGAAACTCCATGAATACGCTTTATGATCGTATTGATGGAGGCACTCTTTTGGAATGCGGAGGCGACAAAGAGGATGGACCGAATCATCTCCGAGGACTCGTTTTTTGGAATTATCTTCACCAACGAAATCAGATGGGGAAACCGGGACCGGAGATCGATTTTTGGAGTGAGGTATTTCCATTGCGAGCGATTTATCCCTTTGTCATCGGAATGTATGGATCGGTTCCGAACTTTAAAGAAGAACATATGGGAACGATGGAATCCTTGGGCGCTCCCGTTTTGCCCGAATCTCTTTTTGAAGCTCAATTGGAGCTGCGACTAGGACATAAACCAGCATGGATTGAAGAGCTCCGAAAAGAATGGGAGATGGTTTCTCAAAAAAGAATGCCTCCTGATTGCGGCTATAAAAACGATCCCGACCTTCAGTTCACCCCCCTTCATTTCAGTGAATCCAAAATCGTCGAGATCGTCAAATCGGCCGCTTCCATTCAGATCAATGCACGGACCGAGCCGAAAACCGGGGGACGTGATAATTTTGAAATCAAAATAGAAACAGACCCTGGGAGCTTGAAGGTCGATGAGGTTTTGTTAAGGCAGGCGATTTTCTTTCAAATGAGTTACCTGTATGGATTCAGCACTCGAGGGAATCAGATCACAGTTCGAAAAATAACGACCGGGGAACAACCGATGATCCAAATGGAGGCTCGTGCCCCTCGCTCCGAAAAAAATTCACCTCCCACTGTTTTCTTCGATCACCCCGCAGGCTCGTATCGAGAGGATTGGCGATACCTTTCGATTTTGACTAAAAAAATAGGGGCTTCTCTGGAAAAAGTGGAAGAGAGCGAAGCGACTAAAATTCTTTTAAACATTCCAGAGGAGCCCTCTCCTTAAGAAATGAGTCATATAGAGCAATCCGGGAATTATTCCATTTCTTGCATTAGAATTTTAAAAATGGAGCGCCGCTGGCTCAGCGGCATGGGTAAAGGGGTGTATTTTTGCATTTCCACTCTTCGGCACTCTATTCCATCCATCAACCATGCCGCCGAGCCGGCGGCGCTCCATTTTTCAATCACCCTTTTCGTCTTTGGCTTTACAGATAAAATCGATTCCTAATGCTAGATTTTAGTTTATCAAATTAAGTAAATATTTAGTTACAAATTTTATAAAATTGATATATTATCCATCCTTTCAACCCTCGTTTTAAAAAACAGTAAAGAGATTCATAGGACTCACGAGCGATCGTTTAACAACATCCTTACTCACACAAAAGAACGAGATGAAATCCAGTTTATTTTCGCTACCAATGAGGTATATTAAAGAGATAGAAGAAAGTGTTCGTCTATTGATTCTCTCCCTTGAAAAATTTTATTTAATTCAAAAAGGTTCCCTTCATGAAAACATCTAAATCCTCCTCTCTCCCCTCCGCTCAAAAATTCGTCTATTCCTTTGGTGATGGCCGAGCCGATGGCGGCGGAGCAATGAAAGCCCTTCTCGGAGGAAAAGGAGCCAACCTCGCCGAAATGACCAAGATCAAGCTTCCGGTCCCTCCCGGCTTTACGCTGACGACGGAAGTCTGCACGTATTATTATAAATCTCAGGAGAGTTTACCCAAAGGATTAAAACCTCAAGTCGAGTTGGCGTTGAAAAAAGTGGAGAAATCGATGGGGAAAAAATTTGGAGATTCTCAAAATCCCCTTCTCGTTGCCGTCCGCTCCGGGGCTCGCGATTCGATGCCCGGAATGATGGATACGATTTTAAATCTCGGCCTTAATGACACGACGGTACTCGGTCTCGCAACGGTCAGTAAAAATCCTCGATTCGCCTACGATTGTTACCGGCGCTTTATTCAGATG
>JAZKBH010000192.1:0-8908 GCA_040388725.1 Verrucomicrobiota bacterium | reverse complement strand
AGGTTACACAATTTCATATTAAGGAGTCAGCAAACGGACTCGTTTTTCCGTCAGTGGGAGGAGAAGGCGGACGGTGGTTCCTACTCCTTCTTGGCTATCGATCTGAAGTTCTCCTCCATGCTCGCGCATGATTCTTCGAACGATTAAAAGTCCGAGACCGCTTCCCGAGGGTTTCGTGGTAAAAAAGGGTTCTGAAAGCCGAGCGATGTTTTCAGCGGCAATACCGACGCCATTGTCGACAAAGGCAATCAGAAGATGGGTATCGTTTGCTCCCGTAGCGATTTTCAAAATCCCCCCTTTGCGGGTCGCTTGAATGGCATTTTTAATCAGATTATAAAAAACTTGTTTCATTCGGTTGCGGTCGATTTCTACCGGAGGAAGATCGGTTCCGAAATTGGTCTCTAAAAGGACATCTCGATCTTGGATCTCGGGCTTTAAGACCGTTAACGATTCTTGAATAACTTCGTTAATCGAAGTCGGACTTCGTTCAAGAGCGGAGGGTCGTACAGCTTGGAGAAACTGATGGATAATGGAATCGAGACGTTCGATTTCCCCGCGCACGACGCGAATATGTTCTTGGATTCCCGGGGTATCCGTTCCCTTTTTTCGTAGTTCCCTTTCCAGGAGTTGAAAGTGAATGTTCAGAGAATTGAGAGGATTACCGAGTTCGTGAGCCACACCTGCCGCCAGGACGGTGAGCGCATTCAGCTTTTCGGACTCGATCGTTTCGAGTGTTTTTTCGCGATAACGCGTTAAGTCGTGAAGGATCAATGCATAGGCATGGATCATGTGATGATCGTCGGTGAGCGGAACAATGTAGCTACTTAGAAATCGTTCTTCCGGATAAGAGACCTCAATATCACGAGTGACGACTTTTCCATCGGCGAGAATCGTTTTCCAGTCAAATTCCCGAAGATATTTGGCAATCGGTTCATCGAGCGCATTTTCATTCGGAATGCCGATGAGATTTTGGGCGCTCGAATTGAAGTAAAGAATTTTCCCCTTTTGATCGACGACTAAAATCCCCTCCTGAAGAGTGTTAAAGATCGTTTCGAGAAAGCCTTTTTCTTTGGCGAGCCTTTGAAGGTAAATTTGAAGATCATCCGATCCGACACGATCCATCCGATGAAGGAGTTTATCGAGAAAGGAATTTTTCATGATTCAAAAATGATTAACCACCAAGAAGAGACAAAGTAAAAGGCAAATCTTTCGAGTTTTTTAACCCTAAAACAACTTGATCATTTCTTGGCCTTTGCTTGGCGGTTCAACGGTTTCTAGTTTTTACTCCACTCCAACATCCGTTCGATGGGGAGACGCGCTTTTGCAATAAGCTCGGGAGTCATTGTTAACTCCGGGGTCTCTGTCTCTAAGGCCGCGAGAAGCTTTTCCAGGGTATTCAGCTTCATGTAGCGACAATCCGCACAATTACAGCGATCCGTGGGGCCTGGAATAAATTCTTTGTTCGGGATTTCCCGACGGAGGCGATGAAGCATTCCGGATTCGGTCGCGATAATAAATCGTTGGGCCGCATGTGATTTACAATAGTGAACCATTTTTTCCGTGGAGCAGACTTCATCTGCCATGACTCGAACGGCACGATCGCATTCGGGGTGAGCGACGATCGGTGCGTCGGGATATTCGCTTCGGATTTTGGAGATCGATTGGTGGGTCAGTTCAATATGAACGTAACAATTGCCCTGCCACAGTTTCATTGGACGTTTTGTTTTCTCCATGACCCATTCCCCTAAATTTTGGTCCGGAACAAAAAGAATTTCGCGATCTTGGGGGATTTGATTCACGATCTTTTCGGCATTTCCCGACGTACAAATGACATCGCAAAGCGCTTTGACTTCGGCCGAGCAGTTAATATAGGCGACGGTGTAAAGTCCCGGGTGCTGTTTTTTATACGCTTCTAAAGCGGGAGCAGGACAAGAGTCGGCGAGAGAGCAACCCGCATTCATGTCGGGAATCAAAACTTTGGCATGAGGGTTAACGATTTTAGCCGTTTCCGCCATGAAGTGAACGCCACAAAAAACGATGAGGTCGGATTTGGCGCTTTGAGCTTGATACGAGAGTCCGAGAGAATCGCCCACAAAATCTGCAACTTCTTGAATATCCCGGGTTTGATAGTTATGAGCCAGGATGGTGGCATTTTTCTTTTTCTTGAGATCGAGAATTTTTTCCTGAAGCAGCGTCATAACTTTAATTAGGGGGAGAATCTTCCGTTGAAAAGTCAGCTCTTTTGGAAAAGAGTCGTTTTTCCTGCCACTCGACGATGGGCGGCCGAGACGGCGACATATTTATCGGCCCAGGCTTTGAGTCCTGCTCGTTCTTCCGGAGAGAGAGTTTTCACCACTTTTCCAGGTGTTCCAAGAACCATTGATCCCGCAGGAATACGCGTCTTTTGAGTGACGAGGGCATGAGCACCGATGATGCATTCTTCCTCAATCACCGCTCCGTCCAAAATAGTGGCTCCCATGCCGATCAAACATCGGTCTCCAATGGTGCAGGCATGGATTGTCGCATGGTGACCGATGGTCACATATTCACCGACAAGGGTTGGATAGTCGTCTGCCAAATGAACGATGGCGCCATCTTGAACGTTTGATCCTTTCCCAATTCGAATCGTTTGAATATCCGCGCGAAGAACCGCTCCCGGCCAGACACTCGTCGAAGGGCCCAGGTGAACGTCTCCAATTAAAACGGAACCCGGAGCTAAGTAAGCGGTGGGGTCGATCGTCGGGTTCTTTTCGAGAAAGGTTTGAATACGTTCGTCAAAAGTCATCTCTTTATCATGTCGAAGGGGATGAGTGCGTCAATGAAAGTTGGAAACTTTTGAAGTCGCAAAATGCGACCTCAAATGGGAGGGGAAGTTGCATCGATAACAGGATGGGGAGGATAAAGAAACTTAAATAAGGAGAATGGTTCTGACAAAAATGATGATACGAAGAATTAAAAAAAATGAAAAATGCCTCTGAATTTTTATCCTTTTCATCCTGATATCGATGCAAAAATTCTGCTCATTTTCTTGGACCTTCTTAGTGATTTTCTTTTGTATTTGTCCTCATGATTAATCTGCAAGTGATACTGAGGTCATTCTTTCGGGATCAAAAGGGAGATCAAAGTTAAGGTAGCGATCACAAACCTCGAAAAACTCGCTCTCGGAGGAAGAACGTCGCATCTCTTGTAAAAACTGATCTTCCGGAGTGATTCCCGGAGCGAGGAAGTTCAGATATTTTTTCATTTTTGAAATATGAGCGATCGGTTTGAGTTCGGGCAATGCAATCGCTTGATAAAGATCATCGATATAGTTCCGCAAATCACGAAGAGTCGGTTGAAAAACGGGTTTACCTTCAAAGTCCTCGCGGATTTGACGAAAGACCCAGGGATTACGAACCGCTCCGCGACCCACCATGAGTCCACGCGCTCCCGTCATTTCATAAATCTCACGAGCGCTTTTGTGTGAGCGAACGTTGCCATTCGCAAAAACAGGAAACGGGAGTTGTTTGACGGCTTGATGAATCCGATCGTAATGAACGTGAGGCCGATAGAGTTCACGAACCGTGCGCCCATGAACGGTCAATGCATCGATATGATGTTTTCCAAAAAGTTCCAAGAGCGCTTCGAACTCATCCGGTGTTTCAAATCCCAGACGAGTTTTAACCGTAAATGTTTTATGAATGGAACCGCGAAGGGCGGTGAGAATGGAATCAACGGTTTCCCTCGAACGGAGGAGGGCTCCCCCTGCATTTTTACTACAGACGACGGGGGCAGGGCATCCGAGATTCAGATCGATTCCTTGAACGGGATATTCTTGGAGCTTGAGTGCGGTTCGAACAAGGGAAGGGATATCGACCCCAATCATCTGGGCTTGAATCGGTTTATCGCTCGGATTTTCGAGAATCGACTTGAGGATATAACGCTCTGGTTTGGAGTCTCGATGCACACGAAAATACTCCGTGTAATAAAGATCGGGATCTCCATAGCGGTGAATGAGTTTCCAAAAAGGGAGGTCCGTAATGTCCTGCATCGGCGCTAAAATCAAAATCGGACGATGAAGAGGTAAGAAATTCTGCAACGACTGATGAGAGTGAGCTTGTGGAGCCCAAGGCGAAACGCGCGACATACGATTCAACCGACAGGAGAGGTGAGCGACGTATCTTTTTCAACGATTCCATCTCGCAGGGCGACTTGACGAGGCGCTTGAGCGGCAATTTTCAGATCATGAGTCACAATCACCATCGTGTGACCATTCTGATGCAGTTGGGAAAAGAGTTGAAGAATGTCGGCGCCGGTTTTGGAGTCGAGCGCTCCCGTTGGTTCGTCCGCGAGGATAATTCGAGGATGATTCACGAGTGCTCGTGCGATAGCAACCCGTTGACATTGTCCTCCCGAAAGTTGGCTCGGACGATTTTGAACGCGTTCTTGAAGTCCGACGGATTCAATCGCATGGAGTGCTCTTTTGCGGCGTTCTTTGGCCGTGACCTGAGCATAAATCATCGGAAGTTCTACATTTTCGAGAACATTCAATCGGGGCAGAAGATTAAAGCTTTGAAAGACGAAACCGATTTTTTCATTCCGAAGTTTGGAGAGAGTTGAATTGCTCGCTTTTGAAATGTCCACTCCATCTAATAAAAGGGAGCCTGTGCTCGGAATATCCAAACAGCCGACGAGTTGCATGAGAGTCGACTTTCCACTTCCCGAAGGTCCCACAATCGTGAGATATTCCCCTTCGTTAATTTCCAAATTCACTCCCTGAAGGGCACGGATTTCTTGATCTCCGATCCGATAGAGTTTGGTAATATTTTTAAGGTGGATAATGGGCATGGAGAAAGAATTTAAATAAACTTATTTATCGCTCATTTTCGGTTTCTCGAGGAAAACCTGTTCACCCTCTTTGACCCCTGAAAGAACCTCGACTTTATCTAAAGTGACAATTCCCAACGTGATGACTCGTTTTTCGGGTTCAATTTCGGGACCTTGAGGGATATAAACCACCTTATTATCGAGTTCGTCGCTATAAACCGCATTTAAAGGAAGAGTCAGTGCTTGTTCGACGGTTTTAATGGGAAAAATAACGTCAGCCGTCATTCCGGGACGAATTTGAGGGTCCAAATCTTGGATTTGAATCAGGACGTCGTAGCCCTTCACATTGTTTTTGGAGGTGGCGATCGGAGCGATAATATTAATGCTTCCCTGAAGCTTATCTTTACGAAGGGAGTCGACCCGAAATGTTACCGGTTGATTTTCTTGGAGATGAGCAATATCGACCTGGTTGATATGGCAGTTAATGATCATCTTGGAGAGATCTGCGACCGTCATGAGAGAAGTTCCGGCATTGACGCTGCCCGCGCCGACAACAACTTGTCCGGCCACGACAGGAAGGGCGATGACCTTGCCATCCATGGGAGAGCGAATCTGAGTCTTATCGAGTTTATCCAAGACACCCTGAAGTCGGCTTTGGGACTTTTCGAAATTATTCTGAGCGACGAGAAAATCGGTTTTGGAGTTTTCGTATTCTTCCTGGGAAATGAGCTTTTTGGCGTAAAGTTTATCGGAACGATCAAACAGACGTTTCGCTTTATCGAGCGAAAGCTGCGTTCCTTCGATCTCGGTTTGAGCGGATGATTTTTCGGTGAGTAAATCTCGATCATCGAGTTCAACTAACGTCGAGCCCGCTTTTACATTTTTCCCGATCGTCGGATAAATTTTTTTAATTTTTCCGCTGATTTCTGCTTTGACTTCGACGGAGTTGCGGGCATCCGGGGTGATTTCGCCGGAAACCAGAATGCGATCAACGATCGTTTCCATTTTGACCGTCGCATAGAGAGCGCGGGTATGTTTTTTTGCTTCTGCATTCGCTGATTTTTTGTGGGTCTTTGAATCGTAAAATTGATACCAAATTCCAGTTCCGAGAATCACAAGAACAAGTAAAACTCCAAAAACTTTTTTCACGAGCGGAAGGCTAAGGGAGAATATCGATTCTATCCAGTTGAAAAGATGAGTCTTGAGTTTTTTCAAAAATAGCGGATATCAAATCAAACCCTTAGCCCCTTTACTCTATGAATGTTGTCTTTATCGGAACCTCTCCCTTTGGCGCCCCGGCCCTGCAAAGAGTCTATGATCATCCTGATCATTTGGTCTCTTCTGTGATTACTCAACCCGATCGTCCTGCGGGTCGTCAAATGAAGCTCATGCCTTGTCCGATTAAAGAATTGGCGATGAAGCTGCATTTAACCGTTTTTCAGCCTGAGAAAATTAATCAAAAGAGTGCGATCGATCAGATTCGATATTTAAAGCCTGACGTGATCGTGGTGGCGGCGTACGGGCAAATTATCCCTAAAACAATTTTGGATATTCCTCAGTATGGTTGCTTGAATATTCATGGATCGATCCTTCCTCGCTATCGAGGCGCTGCGCCGATTCAACGTGCAATCGAAGAACGCGAAAAGGAATCCGGCGTCACGATCATGTGGATGGATGTGGGATTGGATACAGGCGATATTCTTCTCATTAAAAAGACGAAAATTAAGGACGATGATAACTCTCAAATCCTTCATGATCGACTCGCCGAGATGGGGGCCGAGGCGCTCCTGGAAGCCTTTAAGCTGATTGAAAAGGGGAAAGCTCCTCGGATTAAACAAGACTCCACACTCTCGACCTACGCGAAAAAACTGAAAAAAGAAGATGGGAAAATCGATTGGACGAGATCGAAACGCGATTTGGATGCTCATATTCGCGCGATGACACCTTGGCCCTCGGCTTATACGTGGGTTCCCGATGGCGCAGATCAAAAAATGCTCAAAGTGTTTTCCATTATTTTATCGCGAAGTGCCAAAGGAAAGCCCGGCGAAGTGGTCAAAGTCGATAGTCATGGAATTTTAGTCGCTTGCGGGGGAGAACGTGGGGGAGGACTCCTTTTGCGTGAAGTACAGATCGAAGGAAAAAAACGAATGCACGCCGCTGATTTTGCACGCGGCTTTAATCTTCAGGTAGGAACAATTTTGGTATAAGGAGTACCATCCATGGCTCCTTCCTTATTTTCGTTTGGCGAATATTCCTTTCCGGATCCTCGCCAGGCCGATGCAGAAGGATTAGTAGCCGTGGGAGGGGAAATGTCGGTCGAGCGACTTGCCTTGGCCTATCGATCCGGAATCTTCCCCTGGACCGACCGTCCCGTGACCTGGTGGTCACCGGATCCCCGAGCGATCTTTGAACTCAACCCGCTTCTTTTTTCCAAAAGCCAAGAACGTCTGTTGCGCCAACATTCTTTTCGAGTCTCTTTCGACGAAGCTTTTTCCCGCGTGATTCGCGAGTGTTCTCAGCTTACTTCGGAACGCGATGAGACCTGGATCTCTTCCCATTTCGTCCGTTCTTACACGGAATTTCATTTGGCGGGCTATGCGCACAGTGTCGAAGTCTGGCTCGAAACAGAGCTCGTCGGGGGAATTTATGGTGTCGCCATTGGAGGGTTTTTCGCAGGAGAATCGATGTTTTATCGTGCCTCGAATGCCTCCAAAGTCGGACTTCTCTATTTGCTTCGACATTTAAGCCAAAGAGGATTCCTCCTTTTTGATACCCAAGTGCTCAATCCCTTTACCGAGCAAATGGGAGCCCTAGAGATCCCACGAGAAGATTATCTCCAACGACTCGATCTTGCCATCTGTAAGCCGGTGACCTTTCTTTAGAGTATTTTCGGTTTAAATGGTCCACTCAAGTTGTCTTATTTTCTTCTACGGGAGGGCAGGCTCTCCCGAGCCGCCTTCCTCAATACAGAGGCGGATGAGGACATCTCGCCCTCCCGTTAAAAGCGACAAGCTCTATCGAAAATGCTCTAGTCATTGAAGGACCTCACACAGAGTCACAAAGACACAGACTTTTTAAATAAATGCAAAATACGGTTTTAGATATTTAAAAATAAATAATTTGGATTTGAATCGGCGTTAATCTCATAAATCTGCGGATAAACTCTTGTCGGCTTTTCCGTGCCTTTGTGACTCTGTGTGAGCCTTCTTCTCTTCAACGATCACTCGACAATCTTTGAGGAGACTGCTTGAGTCGCAGATCATGAGTACTTCCGGGAAGACCTATTTTCATCAACTCGACGCCTTACGAGGAATCGCCTGTTTGATGGTTCTATTTCATCATTTGGTTCCGGGATCGAGCAAGTGGATTGCATTGGGGCCGCTGGGAGTTCGTCTTTTCTTTGTGATGACCGGCTTCCTGCTGGTCGGGAATCTCTTACAACAAACGAGTAAGGGAGGGGATTCTCTCAGTATTTTTAAAAGTTTTTACCAAAAAAGAATCATTCGTATTTTCCCGGTCTATTTTTTAGCTCTCGGCACCTTATGTCTGCTCGGGGTAGAGCCGGCTCGCCAGGTTTGGATTTGGATCTCTACTTTTTCGATTAATTTTTATATGGGGCTTCATGAGCAATGGGTCGGAGTTCTCTCTCATTTTTGGTTTCTCGCCACGAGTGAGCAAATGGTCCTCGCGTTAACTTTGATGATTCTTTGGGTTCCCCGACGATTTTTAGTGAAACTCTTGGTGATCTGTTTTGTCGGTGCCTGGCTCCATCGTTGGATCGGAACACTGGCAGGGGTTGCTCCGATGATGATCTGGTATTCCCCGCTCTCCTCCATGGATTCGATGGCGATGGGAGCTCTCATTGCCATTTTTTATCGGGAACGAAAAGAGCAAATTCATTACTTAGCCTCGTCTTGCGGGATCCCGATGCTCGCATGGGGTTTCTTATTCGCAGCGGCGGGAATTCGCTCCTGGTTGTATAATACCGATTGGATTCATTTGGCGGAGACTTTGGAGGCCCTTTTCTTTGGTTGGTTGATTCTTCGAACTGCCGTCGGTTTTACAAATCTATGGGAAAAGATCCTGACATTCCCAGGACTGG
>JAZKBH010000191.1:0-7358 GCA_040388725.1 Verrucomicrobiota bacterium | reverse complement strand
TAATGTCTCCAGAGCATTCCACTCTTCGTTCACCTCAATTCGAAGTGCCTGGAAAACGCGACGCACACTTAAATCCCGATCTTCCTCTTTCATTCGGGGAAGCGATTCACGAATCGCTTCTGTCAGCGAAAATGTGGTTGGAAATTTTTTACCTGCCAGCTTTTCGCCCAAAACTTTGGAATGCGGTTCATCGGAATTTTCCAAGAGCATGGCCGCTAAGTCTTCAGCCTTCACCTTTTCTAAAAGCACCGAAGCCGGTTGTCCTTTATTCGGATTCATTCGCATATCCAAAGGACCTTCGCGTTTGACTGAAAAGCCACGCTCCGGATTATCAATTTGCATCGATGAAATACCGAGATCGGCTAGAATACAATCCGCACCTTCAATCTTTTCCTCATGGAGCACTTTGAGGATTCCGGCGAAATTACTCCGCTTCGGTTGAAAAACATCGGGTCCAAATCCAAGCGATCGCAATCGCTCTTCCGTTTTGGGTTGCTCCAGCGGATCAACATCGAGTCCAATAAGACGGCCTCCCGGAGCGATTTTAGGTAAAATCGATTGAGTATGCCCCCCGTATCCCAATGTACAATCGACCACGATATTACCAGGCTGAGGAGATAAAGCCTCAAGGATTTCGTCCACCATAATGGGAAGATGCGTCCCGGCGGGTGTTTTCCCCGATGCAATCACCTTCGCCACCGTCTCTGGATATTGATCAGGACGATGTTCCTTATATTTTTCAGAAAACTTTCTTGGATATTTCCCCGCATATCGAACGCGACGACGGTGGGGAGTTGGAGACTCAGGAGAAGAATGATCGTTCACAGTTCGTTATATTTCTTGTTCGATCCTTTGGCTTTTGCCACCGGATATTTTTCGGCATTCCGCGCAAGCTTTTGCTGCACGGCCTCAGAAAGATTCACCCCACAATCATCGGCCAACTCTAACAAAAGAATCGCAACATCTGCCATCTCTTCGGAGATTTCTTTTTTACGATCGATCACACGTTGTTCAGATTGGGCTGCATTTTGCCACACAAAATGCTGAAGGAGTTCTCCGACCTCTGCGGTCAACGCAACCACGAGCTCCTTCGGATTATGAAATTGTTTCCAATCGCGTTCGTCGCGAAATGCACGAATTTCTTCCGTTAATTTCTGAATGGAATCGGACATAAAGAAGAGCGTAAGGAGACAAAGGCCAATTTCGAGCGATAAATTTAAAAGCAGGGAAAAGATTAAAACCATTCTCACGCAAAGGCGCAAAGCAGCCCAAGACTCAGCCCTTTAAAACAAAATGCATTCCGGGAGGAAACTTGGACAACTTTGAGCCTTTGTATGAGAACTCACTGCCTTTTTCTCTAATTCCATTTTCCTTTTAAAAATTTACCTGTACTTTGGAGGCATGCCCGAAACGTTGGATAAATCCAAGATCTACGCCCTTCTCTCTAGTATTATTCTTCTCGGACTGGTCTACGCGTGGTTCCCCTTTTCAAAATTTTTAATCTCGGCTCAAGCGGAACCCATTTTAAAAGTTGCGTGGGAGTACTCTGGGGGAGATGACTGGGCCCATTGTCGAATTGTTCCCCTTTTCGCCCTCCTCCTCGTTTACCTTCAATGGAATGAAATTCGAAAAATCGAATGGAAAGGCGAATTCATGGGACTTCCTCTCCTCGTTTTTTTTGGACTCATCTTCTGGCTCGGTTACATCACCGATCTCCATTACCTCGCCTATCTCTCTTTTCAGGGAATGATCGCCTCTTTAATTCTCTGGTTTGCCGGAAAAGAGATGGTTCGAGCTCTGACATTTCCTCTCTTGTTCCTGACTTTCATGTGGCCTTGGCTCTTTTTAGATAATGTCATTGCGTTTCCGCTTCGTCTTTTTATGTCCAACATTTCACACCATTTCTTAAATTTAATTGGAATTCCGAATCTTCAAATTGGGAGTGCAATTGTTTCCTCTCCCAATTTTGCCCTCGGCATTCCCCAAGGCTCTCGATTTCAACTTGATGTCGCCAATCCTTGTAGTGGAATTCGGTCCCTTTTTGCCTTAACGATGATTACATCGCTCTATAGCTACCTGACGCTTCCTAAAATTTGGCAGCGCTGGACCCTGTTTGTCTGTTCGGTTCCATTGGCTATCCTTGGAAACTTTATTCGTATTCTTCTCCTCACCTTCGCCACGATTCTTTTTGGAACTTCTTTTGCGATTGGGACGGAAACCAATCCTTCTTTCTTTCATCTCGGGGCAGGATATTTTGTCTACATTATTGCCGTCGGAGGAATGATCGGCATTGGATGGCTGCTCCAAAGAGATTGGAAAACGTGGTATGAAAACCGCAAAAAAGAGATCGTTGAGGAAACTACCCCAACTCCATCCATCCCGTCTAAAGAGACGCCAGCCGAATCGGATAAATACTAAAAATCCATCTCACACAGAGACACAAAGGCACAGAGGTTATCCGCAGATTAATGCGGATTGACACCGATTAAAAACACTGTTTTTTTGTTTTTAAAACAAAAATCCTTCTCTTTAAAAATCTGCGCTCATCCGTGTTAATCTGCGGATAACCTCTGTGGCTTTGTGTGAGATTCGTAAATTTTAAAAATCAAGGCGTCTGAGGAAGAGGCATCGACTTGTTCTTTTCGAGAACAAAGGAACGATTCACCGCATTTAAATAAGCGCGGGCACTCGCCTCAATGACATCCGTAGAGGCCGCTTTTCCTGCGACGAGTTCTCCATCTCCAAAGTTAACTTTGAGAGAGACCTCCCCGACTGCACGGACCAAATACTCGACCAGATGTCCGCGTTTCCCCGTCAAGCGATCAATCGCCTGCATCGCGGCATCCGCGGCTCCATCTCCTGTTCCGGCATCCATCAAAACGTCATCCCCTTTGCGGAGACGAATCGTTGCCGTCGGAATCTGTCCGATTCCTGAGGAGACGTGCATATATTCCAATGAAAATGTTTCCTGAACTTCGTTGATTTGATTATCTACCAACGCAATCAGATCGTCGTCGTAGACAAATTTCTTTTTGTCGCCGATCGTCTTGAAATCGATGAAAAGGCGATCGACCTCTTCTTTCAAAAGTTTGTAACCCAAATGCTTCAGACGTTGCTCCATGGCATTTCGACCACTGTGCTTCGTTAAAGGCAACTCCGTTTCACCCCACCCAATTTCCGTGGGATCCATGATCTCGTAAGTCTCACGTTTTTTAATGATCCCGTCTTGATGAATCCCTGAGCTATGGGCAAACGCATTTTCACCGACAACGGCTTTACTCCGTTGGACCATTAAACCCGACATACGGGCAACCAATTTGGAGGTCTTCACGATCTCTTTGGTATTCATGCCGTACTCGAGACCCTTAAAAAAATCACTTCGGGTCTTTAATCCCATGACAACTTCTTCCAACGCCGCATTTCCAGCGCGCTCCCCAATTCCATTGATCGTCCCTTCAATCTGACGAGCCCCCGCCTTGATGGCGGCTAAGGAATTAGCGACAGCCAAACCGAGATCATTGTGACAATGCACACTGATAATGGCATTATTGATGTTCTTCACATTCGCAAAGAGTGAACCGATTAATGCTCCAAATTCATCAGGAATCGCATACCCGACGGTATCGGGAATATTGACCGTCGTCGCCCCTGCGGCAATGACCGCTTCCGTGACGCGTGCCAAGAAATCCGGTTCGGTACGCGAAGCATCTTCAGGTGAAAACTCGACGTCTTCCACAAAACTCTTCGCCAACTTTACCCCTTCCACCGCCATACGAATGATTTCGTCCTGAGCTTTGGAGAGTTTAAATTCACGATGAATCTTAGAGGTCGCTAAAAAGACGTGAATGCGTCCGCGTTTCCCTGCCGGCTTGATCGCCTGGGCTGCCGCTTCGATATCTTTTGTAACACATCGCGCCAATCCGCAAATCTTCGGCCCTTGGATCTCCGTTGCAATCTGACGAACGGAATTGAAATCCCCTTCACTGATCACAGGGAAACCGGCTTCGATCACATCCACATTGAGACGTTCAAGCTGACGAGCGATCTCGAGTTTTTCACGAGGACTCATGCTGGCGCCTGGGCATTGTTCGCCGTCGCGCAATGTCGTATCAAAGAGAATGATGCGGTTGGACATAAAAATTATTTTTGTTTTTCAACACTCTTTCTGGAGGGCCGAGGGATCCGAGGCCTCAGTCTTTTCGGAGCCGAGGTCTCGCATCGCTCGACCCTCCAGTTTAAAAAATGTTATTCGTAAGAAGCTTGAGCTCCTTTAATATCCCGTTTTTGAATCCAGGACATCAAACCGCGCAAGCGTTTTCCGGTCACTTCGATCGGATGTTTTTCACCTTTGGTCATCAAAGCCTTGTAGGTCTTTTTCCCACCTTTGGCTTCGGCGATCCAACGTTTGGCAAATGTACCATTTTGGATTTCCTTGAGAGCCTTCTTCATGTTCCCCTTCACACGGGAATCCACGATGCGAGGTCCAACGAAAACGTCGCCCCACTTCGCGGTATCCGAGATCGAGAAACGCATTCCGGAAATTCCAGCTTCAAAGATCAAATCCACAATGAGCTTCAACTCATGAAGACATTCAAAGTAAGCCATTTCAGGTTGATAACCGGCTTCGACTAAAGTCTCATATCCGGCTTGAATCAAGGCTGCGGTACCACCGCAGAGAACGGTTTGTTCACCGAAAAGATCGGTCTCGGTCTCTTCCTTGAAAGTGGTTTCAATCACCCCACCGCGTGTACCACCCACACCCTTAGCCCAGGCTAAAGCGATCTTCTTCGCATCTTTGGAATGATTTTGGTAAACCGCGATTAAAGCGGGAACCCCTTTTCCTTCACGGAATTGACGACGAACCAAATGACCGGGTCCTTTAGGAGCAACCATGATCACATTGACGTTCTTTGGAGGAACGATAGTTTTGAAATGAATTGCAAATCCGTGCGAGAAAAGAAGCGTCTTTCCAGGAGCAAGGTTTGGTTCGATATCCTTGTTATAAACATCAGGGATCGAAAGATCAGGAACGGCAACACAGATGACGTCTGCTTTACGAACAGCTTCAGCGGTTTCGAAAACAGGGAATCCTTTGGATTTTGCAACGGGAATTGATTTGCTTCCCTTGTAAAGGCCAACAATGACCTTCACGCCGCTTTCCTTCAAATTCAATGCATGGGCGTGGCCTTGGGAGCCGAAGCCGATGACGGCACAAGTTTTGCCTTTGAGGACCTTGAGGTCCGCGTCTTTTTCACGATAGATTTTTGCTGCCATAGTCTTTCTTTCCTCTCGTTGTTTCTTCCATTCGATCTGAAAAGCGTCCCCGCTTTTCATCTCATTTTGCTGCGGGACAAAACTAACTGCGCGGCAGAGCGACTTGCCCTGTGCGAGTGAGTTCCAGAATTCCGAAGTTGTTCATCAAATCGATAAACTTCTCGTTTTTACCTTCATCCCCAGTGACCTCGATCGTGAGACAATGCGGTTGCACGTCCACGATCTTAGTACGAAAAATATCACAAAGCTGAATGACCTCCGCACGGGATTTGCTGTTGGTCTTCACTTTGACCAAAATCAATTCGCGGTCGACGTATTCACCCTGGCGAAAATCGATCAGTTCAATGACATCGACCAATTTATTGAGTTGCTTGGTCACTTGATCCAAAACTTTGTCATCCCCACGAACCACAATCGTCATCCGGGAAGTCTTCGCATCATGCGTCGGCGCGACGTTCAATGAGTCGATGTTAAATCCACGACCACTGAAAAGACCCGCGATTCGGGTCAGAACTCCGAAACGATTTTCGACAAGCACCGAGATCGTATGGCGCATCGGCTTTGTTCGTTCTTTTTTTAATTTGTCGTACATAATTTTATTTCCTTTCCATTTTTCCCCGAAAAATAAAAAACCCCCGAGACGTTAAGACTCGAGGGTGAAATTTTCCGCAGACAAAAACCTTCACCCCGACCCTTAGAGGACGGCTACGAGAAGAAGAAGGTTTCCTACTTGGAACATGGGCAAGAACCTATCGATCCCTCGATATTCGTCAAATCTTTTTTAAATCAGGAACAATCGTCGTTGCAACACTCAACAGATCGGCAAAGAAAAAACCATCCCGTTGAACAACTTCTCCCAAAACGTGAGAAATTGGCTTTTGAAACATCGGGTCATCAAAAGCAAAGCGGTGAAACTCCCCCTTTTCCCCACAAGGATCGACTCCCTTTGGAAGATCATTTAAAAAGGAAGTATCGTACTCCCGACCTGCGAATGAAGAGGGAAGTTGTTTCGGATCGAGACAAGTAATCCGCGCCCTTAAGCCGCTCTCGACCATTTCCCGAGAAAGTTCATGCGTGTGAATTCCCCAGAGCGGAAAGAGAGGCTCGATCCCTGTTCCACAGAGTTGATCCTCGCGATACTTTCGTACGTCTTCGAGGAAAAGATCTCCAAACGCAGAACAGTCAACCCCCTCTTGTTTTGCTTTCTCCACAAATGAGGAGATCGCTTTCTCGTATTCCTCATTACTGCAGGGATAAGGAATAAAAATCAGATGTAATGGAAGACCTGCACTCCTCGCTTGTTCTTGTAAAAGTTCCACTCGAACCGCATGCATAGCGACTCGATTAAAGGCTTTGTTCACATCGTAAAAGACCCACCACCTCTACTTGATCATCCTGTCGCAACCTCTACAACGCCCAGGCACAATCCTTACCACTACTCCATGAGAGAAGGACTTTCTTTTTCATCGCTGTTGTCCGTGAAGTGGGCTCATGAAATCAATTCTTCGAGAGTTTAAAAAAAATGCAACTCATACAATTAAATGTCACTGTATTTTCTCCGCTTTCAGATTTCTTCTTTTACGGCGAAAATTCTCCACTACGATTTCGGGATGGATCTCTTCTCTCCCCCGGAACGCGAGACTGTTTTGACGGTCACGGAACTGACCCGTTCTATTCGCTCTCTCCTCGAGGGAAAGTTTACCCAAGTCACGGTGCTCGGAGAGATTTCGAACTATCGATCCCCTGGCTCAGGCCACCTCTATTTCACAATTAAAGATGAATCGGCAGTCCTGAGTGCCGTCATGTTTCGAGGCGATGCAAGCCGTATTCCCTTTCAACTCAAAGAAGGCCTTCAAGTCAAAGCCAAGGGCCGGATCACGGTTTACGAAGCTCGGGGACAGTATCAAATCCAAGTTCAATCGCTCCAAGCCGCAGGTCAAGGGACACTTCAACAACAATTTGAAGCCCTCAAACAGAAACTCATTGCTGAGGGACTTTTTGAAAGCGATCGCAAAAAAAGACTCCCGGTTTTTCCCGAAACCGTCGGCATCATTACCTCTCTCCAAGGGGCAGTGATCCAAGAT
>JAZKBH010000190.1:0-4463 GCA_040388725.1 Verrucomicrobiota bacterium | reverse complement strand
GCCTTGGTTTTGAGGGGTAACAGAAGCGAGGCCTCGCATCGCTCCGCCCTCCCTTTCTATTCTCCCAAAAGTTATTTTAGATCGTAAAAAGACTCTTAATGCAAGATGTGGGATAAATCCTCTGTTAATATCTTGAGTTTAATTTTCGAATTATCGAAAAATCCCTCGCTTTTTGCGACGAATATTTTAGGAAGAAGAGATGAATCGCGTAGGAATGGGATATGATGTTCACCAGTTAGTCACAGGACGTAAACTTGTTCTTGGAGGAGTTGAAATTCCTTTTGAAAAAGGCCTGGATGGTCATTCCGATGCCGATGTGCTCATTCACGCCATTGCCGACTCTCTTTTAGGGGCGATGGGCGAAACCGACATTGGTCATTATTTTCCCAATACAGATCCCCAATGGAAAGGGTGTTCGAGCCTCGTTTTCCTTGAAAAAATCAAAGAACTCGCCGATAAAAAATGGGCGACCATTTTAAATATCGATGCAACCCTCATTGGCGAGCGTCCTAAAATTGCTCCCCATTTAGCGGAGATGAAAACCAAAATTTCCAAAGCCCTGGGAATCACCATGGATCAAGTGGGTATCAAGGCGACCACCAATGAACGCATTGGCTTCATTGGTCGCGAAGAAGGGATGGCCGCCATGTCCGTCGCCCTCGTTGACTTCAAATAAAACAAAAGAAGTCTCACACAGAGACACAAAGTCACTGAAACAATAATTTTGTCGGTTAAAAGAAAAAGACCAACAAAACTCTTTGGTTTGACTCTCTACTCTACTCTTCTGTGTCTTCGTGACTCTGTGTGAGCCGTTTCCCGTCTTTGAATTTTCACAATTCCCCAGTTGCGGGGAAGCCTCGCTTCTTTTATGCTTCAGAGATGGATAAGGAACACGTTCGGGATGGTAAATTTGAATCCCCCGATTTTTTCATTAATCGGGAACTGAGTTGGCTCGAATTCAACCAACGTGTTCTCGAAGAAGCGCATGACCCCTCGCAACCCCTTCTCGAACGTCTCCGTTTTCTTTGCATCGTCAGCAACAATCTCGATGAGTTTTTTGAAGTTCGAGTCGCTGGAATTAAACAACAAATCGAAAATAATCTCGATGAAGAACCCTATGATGGAATGACTCCTCGGGAAGTCTTTCGCAAGATCCGTGAGCGTGTGGGGGTCATGATTCACGACCAATACCAGCTTTGGAACAATGAACTCCGTCCTAAGCTTGCCACGGAAGGGCTCGTTTTTGAAAATATTGAATCCCTTGACCCCGAGCAACTCTCTTGGGCTGAAAATTACTTCCACCGAGAAGTTTTTCCCGTTCTTACTCCGTTAGCCGTCGATCCCAGCCATCCTTTTCCTCAACTCGCGAACAAAAGCCACAACATTATCGTGAAGTTGGATCGGGAAAGAAGCACCGGGGAAGTGGACTCCTATGCCATTGTTCAGATTCCACGAATTCTGACCCGCATTGTCTCTCTTCCTGCGAAAGATGGAAAAATCCATTTCCTCTATCTCAGTCATATTGTTCGCCATTTTGTTCAACATCTTTTTCCTGAAGAGCGAATCATCGAATGCCGCTCTTTCCGAATCATCCGAAACAGCGACCTTTACATCGACGAGGAAGAGTCCGCGAATCTTCTCAAACATATCGAAGAAGAATTACGCAAACGCAACCGAGGAAACGCCGTTCGCCTCGATCTCCACGAAGGCTGCCCTACCGACCTGGAACAATTTTTGACAGGGACTTTTAAAATCTCGAGCGAAGATGTCTATCGCCACTCCGATCCCATTAACTTTACGCATCTCATGCCGATTTGTAATCATGAGGACTTTGCGCATCTGCGAGATCGCCCTTGGAATCCCGTCACTCCTCCCGGACTGACCCCGGATCATAATCTCTTCGATATTATCCGAGCCAAAGACATTCTCCTCCATCATCCTTACGAAAATTTTAATGTGGTCGTCGATTTCGTCGAGAAAGCCGCTCAGGATCCTCAAGTCCTTGGGATTAAAATGACGCTTTACCGAACCAGCGGAGATTCTCCCATTGTTCGAGCCTTAATCCATGCGGCAACAGCGGGCAAACAAGTCGCGGTCTTGGTCGAATTAAAAGCCCGATTTGATGAAGAAAACAACATCCTCTGGGCTCGTCAGATGGAAGAAGCAGGCATTCACGTCGTTTACGGCGTCGTGGGACTCAAAACTCATTGCAAGATGTTGATGGTGATCCGTCGAGATGAAGACCGCATTCGTCATTACGTTCACTTAGGAACCGGAAATTATCACCCCCGAACCGCTCGTATCTATACCGACCTCAGCTATTTTACCGTTCGACCAGAAATTGGCCAAGAAGTCGCGAATGTCTTCAATATCCTGACAGGGATGGGTCGCTTTCAAGGAGTCACTCATCTCCTCGTTGCTCCTTTCGACCTCAACAAGGCTTTCTTAAAACTAATTCATGACGAGCGCGACCACGCGCTTGAGGGACGTCCTGCACGCATTATTGCGAAGATGAACTCTCTCGTAGAGCATCAGATCATCCAAGCGCTCTACGAAGCCTCCTGTGCAGGCGTAAAGATCGATCTCATTATCCGCGGCATCTGCTGTCTCCGTCCCGGGCTTCCCGGGATTAGCGAAAACATTCGCGTGATCAGTATCGTGGGCCGATTTCTGGAACACAGTCGGATCTATTATTTTGAAAATAGCGGCAATCCGAAAGTCTATCTTGGAAGTGCCGATTGGATGGCTCGTAATTTATTTAAACGCGTGGAAGTCGTTTTCCCCATTGAAAATCCTGAGCTCAAAAAGCGCATTGTCGGAGAAATCCTCGACACTCTCCTCAACGATTGCGTGAAATCGCGCGAACTTCAATCGAATGGCCTATATCTTCGCCTTAAACCGAAAGAAGGCCAACAGCCGTTCCAAGCTCAATACACCTTCCGTGAAATGGCTCGAAAAGAAGCCAAGCATCCCGATCGTGAATCGAAACCTATCGAAATTATTCCTCTCCGAAAATTTCCGGGATAAACATCCTTTAAATTCATTTTAACCGCAGAGGACGCAGAGAAGCGCAGAGGAAGACCAAATTCATTTGGGTTTAAATCCAAATATTCTTCCTCAGCCAAACGTTATATCTTCCGTCGTTAAAGTTTTGGTTTCTTCTCGATAATGATGGACGAGTCGTTTAATTCCGTGACGGAGATGAGAAACGTGAAAGTTTATGAGAAGCCCCAAGGACAACTTAGAAAGCTTGAGATAGGTTAAGAGTTGAGCTTCGTGAATCGGGTTAAGTATTTCGACGGCTTTGATTTCGATTAGAATTGTTTTTTCGATCATGAGATCGATTCGATATCCACAATCGATGGAGACGTTGTCATAGCGAAGGGGAAGATGGATTTGTCGATCTACCACGAAATGTAGCTTTTTAAGCTCATACTCCAAACAAGCCTCATAGCTGGATTCCAATAACCCAGGCCCCAGGGCTGTATGAACTCGCATAGCAGCCCCAATAATTTCGTGGGAAAGAAGATTTACCGAAGACATATCAAACCCGTGGTAGATCCATGAAAACTCGTCAAGGCCATGAAACAAAAGCGCATTAACCGCAGAGGCGCAAAGGAATACCACTTTTTATTTTTTAAAACCAAGAAAATGTCTTTCGTATTCCTCTGCGCCTCTCTGCGTCCTCTGCGGTTAAAATGTTTTGATTGTCTTTTCTTTCCCAGAGGAGATGGTTTTAAGATTGATATGACCATCTCTTCCTTTGTTGACCTCCTCGCAAAGCCTCCGGGAAATTCTAAAGTCTTCAACCCGTGGCATGATTACGATGCCGTTCATGATACCTGCAAAGAGAGTCCTCTTATCCGGCAGGCCAACATGAAGACTTATCTCAAGGCCATTCACCCTCGCATTATTCTTTTGGGGGAGGCCCCTTCTCATCACGGCGGCAAATTTACGGGAATGGCTTTCACCGATCCCCTCATGTTTTTAGAACCGCCGCTCTCTGAATTAGGATTAACTGTCACCGCAAAATCCCCCGAACGTGAAATGTCAGGTCGAATTGTTTGGGGAGAGATGGGATCTCATTGGAAAGAAGTCATGCTTTGGAACATCATGCCCTTCCATCCTCATTTGGAAGGCGATCGAATGACGAACCGTGCCCCCACGGGAAAAGAGATCTCCGAATTTAAGTATATCCTCGAAGCTTTGATGCAACTCTTCCCTCCGGCCGAGCTTGTTCCGGTCGGAAACAAAGCGACGTCCACTCTGGTCAAACTCGACCTCAAACATCTCGGGGGAGGAATTCGGCACCCGGCCTTTGGAGGTAAAAAAGAATTTTGTGAGGGATTTCGAAAAGTCCTCGGCTTGCAAAAAAGTAAAGCCGCCACACAAGGGGTATTGTTTTAATACCCAGATCTTGCATTAGGACTCGTTTTACGACCTAAAATACAAAACTTTTTGGT
>JAZKBH010000189.1:0-9360 GCA_040388725.1 Verrucomicrobiota bacterium | reverse complement strand
CCGCACGAGAATCCGCGCTCGATCTCCTCATTACCCGAGGAGAAAAATCCCTCCAAGAACTTCCTCCACGCGCCATGATTGCCACGGGAAGTCCCAGACGTGTCGCTCAAATTTTAGGAACACGACCCGACCTACAGCTCGTCGATATCCGAGGAAATATTGATACACGTTTGCGTAAGCTCCGAGAAAATGCCTCATGGTCTGGAATCATTCTGGCAGAGGCAGGATTAAATCGTCTTCGTCCCGATCTCCAAGGACTCGTCGCAACTCCCTTAAACTCTGTCACGATGCTCCCTGCTCCAGGACAAGGATCACTGGGAATCCAAATGCGTGAAAATGATTCGCGCATCGATCTTTTAAAAAATCTCGATTGCTTCCAGACTCGACTTCATGTCATTGCCGAGAGAGCCTTTCTTCAAGCACTCGGAGGTGGATGTGCGCAACCGATTGCTGCCTTGGCTCAAAACGTCGGAGATGAACTTCAATTAGAAGGTTTTTGGTCAGATGGAAAAACGAAGAACCTACGAGATAAAGTAGTTGGCTCTCCCCAAAACCCCCATGCATTGGGTACTCTTCTCGCAAAAAAGATCATTTCTTCCTCGGAAACCCCTTGACGATACCGACTTTCAACTCTACAAATCAGTAACTTCAAACCACTTATATGAGTTTTTTCTCGAATTTCTTCACGAACGACATCGGAATTGACCTCGGTACCGCCAACACTCTTATCTACGTTAAAGATCGTGGAATTGTTTTGCGCGAGCCCTCCGTGGTCGCTGTTCAACAAGGAACCAAAAAGGTTCTCGCCGTTGGAGATGAAGCCAAGCGTATGCTCGGTCGTACTCCCGGAAATATCATCGCGGTTCGCCCGATGAAAGATGGCGTGATCGCTGATTTCGAAATTACTGAAGCGATGCTGAAAGCATTCATCCAAAAGGTCGCTCGTAAAAATAAGTTTCGTCCACCACGTATTGTGATTGCTGTTCCTTCCGGAATCACGGAAGTGGAAAAACGTGCAGTTAAAGACTCTGCTCAGCATGCAGGGGCACGCGAAGTTCATTTGATTGAAGAACCGATGGCGGCTGCGATTGGCGTAGGCCTCCCGGTTCAAGAAGCCGCAGGAAATATGATTGTGGATATCGGTGGTGGTACGACCGAAGTTGCAATTATCTCTCTCGCGGGAATTGTTTTCAGTCGCAGTGTTCGTGTAGCAGGTGATGAGCTCGATGAGAGCATCGCCAACTACATGCGCCGCGCTTACAATTTGATGATTGGGGAACGGACCGCCGAAGAGATCAAAATCAAAATCGGTTCCGCTTATCCCATGGAAAAAGAATCCAGCATGGAGGTCAAAGGACGTGACCTCGTTGCAGGACTTCCAAAAACTTTGACTATTACATCGCAGGAAGTACGCGAGGCGATGCTCGAACCAATTTCCGTGATTGTGGAATCGGTTCGCATCACTTTGGAGCGCTGTCCCCCCGAACTCTCCGCCGACTTGGTGGAGCGTGGTATTGTTCTGGCGGGCGGAGGGGCTTTACTCCGAGGTTTGGATCGCCTACTGGCGGAAGAAACAGGTCTCCCTGTCCACGTGGCAGAAGATCCGTTGAGCGCCGTCGCGGAAGGTACCGGAAAAGTTTTGCAGGAATTCAAATATCTCCGCAAAATTGCCGAAGCCGAACGCATGACGTAACCTGCGACCCGATCAATGCTGTTGTTCATTCGATGGCATTGAAGAAGATGGGCGCATGTCGATTAAAAATTTTCTCATATTTGCAGCAATCGCGCTCCTCGTGGGCTTTTGTCTGACGCGTTCAAGTGAAGAACATCTTCGCTTGCGCTCTTTGACGCTCCAAATCCTCTCTCCCTTTTTTCATGCCGCAGATCGACTTTCCTCTCTCACCGAGAAAGTCGATGTGAATCTCCAAACACTCGATACTGCGCAAAAAGAGTTTGATCGGCTCCTCACGGACAATCAAAAGCTCTCCAGCGAACGCGAAATCATGCTGGCGATGGCAAAAGAAAATTTCGATTTACGAAAAAAACTCTCATTTCGCGGGGCTCCCCGGTTTCATCTTCTCGGTTGCCATGTCATTGGCAGAGATCCCGCAAGCTGGTGGAATAGTATTTATGTGAATCGAGGAAGCGAAGATCATCCGTCCCTCGAAAAAGCATCGATGCATCAAGGACTTCCTGTCATTAGCCCCCGAGGTGTTGTGGGAGTTACGGGTGTGATTTCTCAAAAAATGTCTGAAGTGATTTTGATTGTAAATGAGAACTGCCAATTTGCGGCTCAACTCGAAGAATGCCGCGAACAAGGAATTATCCAGGGAGAAGGCTCCGTGCGAGAAGGAAATCCTCAAACGCGGATGCGTTACATTCCTAAGGAAACTCCTGTGAAAATCGGTGAAAAAGTTTTTACGAGTGGACTCGATGGTATTTTCCCTGCCGGGCTTCTTGTCGGAAAAGTCGTCGACGCCCGCCCTGCTATTAAAGAACCTTACATGGAGATTGTCGTTGAACCTGCGTTCGATCTCTCCCAGCTCAGTGAACTTTTTATCATTGTGGATGAGCCATGAGACGCGGACAAGCCTCCTCCATCCGGGTCTTTTTAATGGTCATCTCGCCTTTTGCGGCGATCACCCTTGGATATTATCTTCACTGGGCTTACGTGAAAACGATTGGCGATAGCGCTACCGCTTTGATCAGTGATGTCGATGATGGCCTCGAGACTCTAAGAACTCTTCAACGTGAGGTTCTCCGTCTTCGAAAAGAAAACACACGGATCGCCACGGAAAATATTTACTACCGAAACCTGACGGCGGAAAATGCAAGACTTCAAGAGATGCTTAATTTTAAAAATGCCTCTCCCTATCGTCTTCAGGCTTGTAAGGTCGTCGGACGAAAACAGGAAAGCTGGTGGAGTAGCCTGCAAGTGAATATCGGATGGGAAGATGATGTTGGGATGATGAAAGATCTTCCGGTGGTTTCTCCTCGAGGCGTTGTTGGTAAAACGGGTGAGGTTTACGCTAAGACCACCGAGGTCATTCTCATGGTAAACCCCAATTGCAAAATTGCCGCAACGCTCGAAACGACTCAAGAACATGGAATTGTTATTGGAGGAGGATCTCGAACCAAGTCTCAACCCCAATCCAAAATGACCTATATTCCCCGTGCAGCCGACTTGGGAGTGGGTGAACGTGTTTTCACAAGTGGAGCAGGCGGGGTTTTCCCTCCCGGCCTTTTTCTTGGAACCGTTGCGGAAGTCAAACCTCTCACCTCACAAAATAATTTCGGACTTTATCGCGAGTTGTGGATCGATCCAGCCATCGATCTTACCCAATTGGAAGAACTCTTTATCGTCATGGGAAACAAGTAAAATTATGATCATGCCGTTTTATGTTATCGTCCTCGGGCTTATTGGAATTATCGCTCAAATGCTTTTTCCGAGCTGGGCTATTTTCTTTGAGATGGAGCCTCATCTGCCCGTCCTTGCAGTCATTTACGGTTGCTTCATGTTGAGAGGTCATTGGGTTTTTCTCGTAACGGCATGTATTGGATTGGGCATGGATCTCCTCTCACCGCAAAAGATGGGCCTGAGCGTAGTTTCCCTCTCCATCACGACTCTCCTCATGCTCACTCAACGTCGCACGCTCTCCGCAGAACGTTGGGAAACCCGACTTCTTCTGATTATCGCGGGAACCTATTTTTATCAAATGATCGATTATCTTCTCTACTCCGTTCAAATGCAGCGTTGGATGTGGCCTTCATCACTTTGGTATCGAATTCTTTTTCCTTCATTTTTTAATGCATTAATCAGTCTCGTTCTCTTTCCGATCGCAACCCGTTTCGCTATTCTTTGGGGTTGGTACGAACCTCGTCATTTTACGGAGGAATATGCTCGAACATAAATCGGTCGTTCCTCACTCCCGTCAGGGCTACTTCATTTTTATCTTTTTGGTCGCAGGCCTCTATATGGTCTATCGACTCTTTGACGTCACCGTGCAGAAAAACGAAAATTACAAAGATAAACTCCGCAATCAGACGACGATTGCCATTCGTCTCTCCCCTGCACGAGGTACTATTATTGATCGAAACGGCTTCGCCATTGCTGAAAATCGCGCCAGTTTCGATATCGATTTTTATTTAGACCAATTGATCCGGGATTATTCCCGCACCCATCGCGGACGTATTCCTAAACTTGCTGTGGAAGTCAAACGCAAGGGAAGAACGATTCGTCGCGAGGAAAACGATATCGTTAAAATCGTCAACGAAAGCGTTGAACCTCTTAAAAAAACTCTTGGGATTGAAATCAAACTTGATGCGAATGATATCCGAAATCATTATCGTTCTCAGCCCCGCATTCCTTATCCCTACAAAACTGATATTGATTTCAATACCCTCGCGCAATTTTCAGAAAGAAATTTAGGAATTCCGGGGATTGAAATCGGCGCCCGTCCGATCCGTACCTATAATCTGGGTGCATTCGCTCCACATATCATTGGATACATCGGACGTGCAGAGAACACAGAACAAGTCGATGAGGATGGAGTCGAATTAGAATTTGTCGGGAAAAAAGGAATTGAAGAAAAAATGGATTCCCATCTTCAGGGAAAAGCCGGTGGAAAAATCCTTCAAGTCAACTATCGGGGTTATATTGTCCCGGGTGATGAGTCCGAAGAGGCTCCTACAGTGGGAAATTCAGTGGCTCTCACCATTGACGCTCGGATTCAACATATCGCAGAAGATGCGATGCGTGGTGTAGGACGGGGTGCGGTTGTCATTATGGATCCCAATAACGGAGATATTCTGGCCATGGTCTCCGTTCCTAATTTTGATCCGAATGTTTTTATTCCTAAAATTTCTCCGCAAAACTGGAAGGAACTGAATACCAATCCCACAGCCCCGATGATTAATCGTGCCGTTTCAGAATATGCGCCTGGTTCCATTTATAAACCGATTGTGGCTTTAGCCGCTCTGAAGTCTCATTCGATTCGTCCTTCAACCATTATTAATTGTTCCAGCGGTTATACCGTCGGAAACCGGGTCTTTCATGATTGGTATAAGGGAGATCGGGGTCCCATCACCGTTCGGGAAGCGATTCAATGGTCCTGTAATACCTTTTTCTATCCCGCCGGCATTCGAACAGGAATTGATAAACTGGTCGATATGGCTCGGCTTTTTGGAATTGGACAACCGACTGAAATTCCTCTTCCTGAAGGAAAAGGACGTCTTTGGAGTCCCGAATGGCTTAAACAAAATAGACCGCAGGAACGCTGGTCCGAAGCTTACACTGCCAATTTTTCGATCGGACAAGGTTCTGTTGAAGTGACTCCACTTCAAATGGCTGTCGTCGGGTGTGCCATTGCTAATGGAGGGACGGTTTATTATCCCGGTCTTGTCAAAAGCATTCAAAGTATTGATGGCGATGTGAAAGCAACCTTTCCGACTCGCATCCGAAATCGAATTGAGTTCGATGTCGCCGATATCGACA
The DNA here is from genome assembly GCA_040388725.1 of Verrucomicrobiota bacterium. GTDB lineage: Bacteria > Verrucomicrobiota > Verrucomicrobiia > Methylacidiphilales > CAMAQI01 > CAMAQI01. The sequence continues at coordinate 3,866 of JAZKBH010000189.1, read as the reverse complement.
TTGTTCGACAAGGAATGCTCGCCGTTGTCGAGTCGGGAACAGCAACCAAAGCCCAAGTCCCCGGCTACAAAATCGCAGGAAAAACGGGAACGGCTCAATTTAAGACGCGTCTCCAAGGGCGACTGGTGGTCGATCAAAGAACCTGGTTCCTTTCCTTTGCTCCTTATGAGTCTCCTCGCTATGCGATCTGCGTTCTCGTCGAAGGGGGATCATCCGGTGGTGGAACTTGTGCCCCGATCGCTCAAAATATTTATGCTCGAATCTTTTCGATGGAAAAAGGTGAAACGATTCCGATGAGCTATCTCACTCCGGTGGAAGGTCATTTTGGAGGCGTTACGGACTATGTCCCCCCTCAAGCCACAGGTATGACTGCCACTCCAAATGCTCCTGCCGCCCAAGCCGTTCCTCCTGAAACGACTTCGGGTGATGCGCCCGCTGACACTCCGAATGAAGATGACGACCGCAAACCCTCACGGATTCTCCCTCGACGAAGCCATTAACCCGATCAAAAAATCATGTGGATACTCTTTAAAAAAATCGGCCGCTTAAATTGGGGGATCATGCTCTTAATGTGCGGCCTTCTCGTCGCAGGACTCATGGCGATTTATAGCGCCACTTATGTGAGTGAGACGGCGGAATTTCGTGAAGCCTTTGGAAAACAGATGCGGATGGTTCCCATTGGCTTCATTGTCTTTTTCATCATTGCTCTCGTCGATTATGAATTTTGGATCAAACTCTCTATTCCGATTTTTAGCGTCACCCTCGTCCTTCTCATTTTAGTTCTCTTTTTTGGAAAAGTAGTCAATGGAGCGCGAAGTTGGTTTTTGATTGCAGGATTTGGAATTCAACCCGCTGAATTTGCAAAGATATCCTTCATTCTTCTCATTGCACTTATACTACCGATCATGAAAGAGAAATTTGAGGATCTCCCTCTCTTTTGTCTAAGCATGGGACTCACGTTGGTTCCCATTTTTGTCATTATGAGACAGCCCGATCTCGGTTCATCCGCTGTTTTTATTCCGATCGTTTTCCTCTCTCTTTACATGTTGGGAATTAAGAACCGCTATATTATGCCTTTCCTCGCAGCAGGAGTTATTGGGTTTGCTGCATTAAATATATTCGGCTCAAAAATTATCGAAATGGAAAAGCCCTTTCCAGGAATGAAACAATATCAGATGAACCGGATCAAAACATTTATCGATCCTGAACTCGATCCGAAGAACTCGGGGTGGACGCTTAATCAATCATTGATTGCGATCGGATCCGGCGGCTTTTTTGGAAAAGGTTACCTGCAAGGGACCCAAAATGTGCGCGGCTTTATTGGTCGGAATATTGCATTTACCGACTTCATCTTCGCCGTTATTGGTGAAGAAACCGGATTTGTGGGCGGCTCTATTATTATTATGGGAGAAGTTTTCCTGGTGATACTTGCGCTCCATGTCGCCAGTAAGTCACGTGATCCGGGAGGGTGTATGCTCGCCACGGGTGTCGCCGCCCTCTTTTTTACTCACTTTTTTATTAACATTGGGATGACCATCAAAGTCGTCCCCATCACGGGAATTCCCCTTCCCTTCATCAGCTTTGGAGGATCGTTCCTTCTCGTCTGCATGTCAGGAATGGGACTGGTACAAAGCGTGTGGATTCACCGCAAGCCTTTAGAAAGGAACTAAATTATGATCATTGAAAAAATACGAGACTTCCTCGGCCTTAAACGAAAAGGGGACGAAAAGGAAATTATTATCAGCGCGGAAAAATTAGAACGGCGCGTTGCGCTACTCGAAGGAGGGTCCCTGGAGGAGTTTGCTGTCGAACGTGACAGCGATCGTCAAATCTCCGGCAACATTTACAAGGGTCGTGTTCACAACATCGAACCCGGACTGAAAGCGCTCTTTGTCGACATCGGCATGGAAAAGAATGCATTCCTCCATTATTGGGATGCACTTCCAGCGGCTCTTGATTCGAACATTGAAACGATTGAACGAACAAAAAAGAAAACGACCCGTAAGCGTATTACCTCCGATGACATTCCGAAGCTCTATCCTCCGGGCTCCGATATCATGGTTCAAGTCTCTAAAGGACCGATCGGCACCAAAGGCGCACGGATTACGACGAATATTTCGTTGGCCGGTCGCTATATGGTCTTGATGCCTCATTCGGATCAATTCGGTATCTCCCGTAAAATTGAAGATCCTAAAGAACGTCAGCGTCTTCGAAAAATTCTTCAAGAACTCGAAGTTCCCGATGGAATGGGCGTCATTATCCGTACGATTGGTGAAGGCCAAAAGTCACGTTTTTTTGTTCGAGATCTTGCCATGTTGCTCGATCAATGGAAAAAAATTATCGAAAAGATGGATGCGATCAAAGCTCCTGCAGTTCTTCAAACCGAACCGGATCTCGTCGAACGTTCTGTCCGCGACTTCCTCACGGATGATATCGATCGAATTATTATCGATAACGAAGAGGCTTGTAACCGAGTAAAAGAATTGATCGGTTCGATTTCAAAGCGCTCCGTTCGCAAAGTAAAACTCTATAACGATCCCGTTCCGATTTTTGAAAAATTCAATGTCGATAAGCAAGTCGATAGCGCGTTTCGTCGTCAAGTCTGGCTCCCTTGTGGCGGCTACTTGGTGATTGATGAAACGGAAGCGTTGGTCTCCATCGATATCAATACGGGTCGAAATAAAGGTAAAGAAGATCAGGATAAAACCATTCTTCAAACCAATCTGGAATCCGCAGAAGAAATCGCACGCCAACTTCGCCTTCGAAATATCGGGGGATTGCTGGTCATCGATTTCATTGATATGAAAAGCCGTCGCGATCAACAGATGGTTTATCAAAAGCTCAAAGAATGTTGCCAACGCGATAAATCCAAAACGAATATCCTACCGATCTCTTCGTTAGGTCTCGTGGAGATGACACGTCAACGTGCTCAAGAAAGCATTCGTAAGACTCACTTCCAAGAATGCCCCTGTTGTAAGGGTCGAGGAATGGTGAAATCCGCCGAAACCATGAGCGTCGAAATCCAACGCGCCATCACTCGCACAATGCGCATGCACCCTGATGTGCATGAACTCCGTGTCATGGTGAGCCCCGGTGTGATGGATCGACTCAAAAATGAAGATGAAGAATTACTGATCGATCTCGAACGCCGATTCCAAGGAAAACTCGCGTTCCGTATCGAACCTAAATTCCAAATTGAAGAATTTAAAGTTATTAACGCAGTGAATAACGAAGAGCTGCTCGAAAAATCGTAATCTATAAAAATTCGCTTTTACTGGAGGGACGAACGCGTCCCTCCAGAAAGATAGAATCTTTTAAGATGAGCCCTCATGAAACCCCTCGCCTATACTCTCGATCAATTGGATCTCCTTCCAAAAAAAGGTGAGAAATACGGAGTCATTGGCGATCCGGTGATTCATTCGCTTTCCCCTTCGATTCATAACCCTGGATTTCAAGATCTGGGCATGGATGCGGAGTATTTTCGAATTCATCTTAAACCCGACGACCTTCATGAAGGCGTTAAAAAACTCGTCCAGTACGGTTTTTCGGGATGGAATTGCACCGTCCCTCATAAAGTGAATATTGTTCCCCTCTGTCATCGTTTGGACGAAACCGCTGAGCGATTCCAAGCGGCGAATACCATTCGAATCGAAGATGGTCGCTTGATCGGATTTAATACCGACGGACAAGGATGGGTAAGAGCCATTCGCGAAGAATTTCGAATCGATGTCAGTGAGCTTCGTATCATGATCCTCGGTATTGGCGGCGCAGGACGAGCCCTGGCCATTCAAGCCGCCCTTGAAAATTGTGAACGTCTTGTTCTCGTGAATCGTACAGTGGAAAAAGCTCAATCGCTTCAAAAAGAA
>JAZKBH010000188.1:23329-25552 GCA_040388725.1 Verrucomicrobiota bacterium | reverse complement strand
CAGTGGTTTTTGGGCAGATCGCGGGATTATCCAAGGAGGGAACTCCGTATGCGCTTCTGGTCTTTTCTGCACTCCTTCCGTGGCAATTTTTTTCAAATACATTTTCAGAGGCCAGCAATAGTTTAATTGGGAATGCGGGAATGATTTCAAAAGTCTATTTTCCTCGTCTTACCATTCCGATGAGTTCGGCGGTAGTCGGGCTCGTTGATTTTGGCGTCTCTTTCGTGATATTACTCGGATTGATGGGGTGGTATCACTGGATTCCCGGATCAACCTTTTTTCTTCTTCCGTTCTTTATTTTATCTGCGTTGATTCTTGCTTTGGGAGGAGGAATTTGGGTTGCTGCTTTGACGGTTCGTTATCGCGATTTCCGTTTTATTACGCCCTTTGTCGTTCAGATGGGACTCTATGTTTCTCCCGTCGGATTTTCGAGTGATACGATTCCAGAAAAATGGAGAATTCTTTATTCGCTAAATCCGATGGTCGGAGTGATTGATGGATTTCGATGGGCGATTTTGGGAAACTCGGCGCCGATTTATTGGCCGGGATTTATGGTTTCATTTGTTTTGTCGTTGATTCTTTTATGGACGGGGATCCGATATTTTCGGTCGACGGAAAAAACGTTTGCGGATGTGATTTAAACTCAAAAAGGGAATGAACCATGACACACTCAGAAACTTACCTTAAACAAGTATCGGAAATCGCAGGAAAAATTGATGCAGTTGCCATGGAAGCGCTTGCGCTTGAGCTCGTCACTTTGCGTGAAAGAAATGGACGACTTTTTTTTCTTGGCGTGGGAGGAAGTGCTGCCAATTGCGGGCATGCCGTGAATGATTTTCGAAAGCTCGCTGGAATCGAAACCTACGCACCGACAGATAATGTCGCAGAACTGACCGCACGCACGAATGACGAGGGGTGGGAGACGGTTTTTGCAGCATGGTTGCGAACGAGTCGCGCGAATGAAAAAGATGCGGTTTTTATTCTCTCGGTTGGTGGGGGTAATTTAGAAAAAAATGTAAGCCCCAATTTAGTGAAGGCGTTGGAAGAAGCGAAGAAACGGGGACTTAAAATTTTTGGGATCGTCGGACGTGATGGGGGTTACGCCAAGAAAGTAGGCGATATCGTGATTGTCGTTCCGACAGTGGATGCTGCGACCGTGACTCCTCATGCGGAATCCTTCCAGGCCAATATTTGGCATGGTCTCGTTTGTCATCCGAAGGTAATGATTCAGGAGAATAAGTGGGAATCTTTGCGGTAGGGTACCGCAAAGATGACAACAGCGAAAGATGTTGCCCGAAGGGTGAGAGGCACGGGAGTGACTCAAATCAATCACAGTTGAATTTCTTATGTCTTCTCGTCCTTGCATATTTCTCGATCGAGATGGAGTACTGAATAAGTCGATTGTGCGAGAAGGAAAGCCTTTCCCTCCACGGGACTACAAAGAATTTGAGTGGATTCCGGGTGCTATTGATACGTGTCTTCGCCTTAAAAGAGAGGGTTATCTCTTGGTGGTGGTGACGAATCAACCTGATATTACATCGAAGCTCACGACCTGGAAAACAGTCCATCAAATTCATGGAGAGCTGCTGAGGCAGATTCCTTTTAATGCGATAAAAGTTTGCGTCGATTTGGAAGAAAGCAGTCCTCACAAAAAGCCGAATCCCGGGATGTTACTCGATGCGGCAAAGGAACTGGGAATTGATTTAAAAAAATCTTGGATGGTGGGAGATCGTTGGCGGGACATTGAAGCTGGCGAACGTGCAGGGTGTCGAACGGTCTGGATCGATTGCGACTATCAGGAACCAGATCATCCTCATTTTACAGTGAAGTCGATTCAATCGGCAGCCGATATCATCATAAGTCAAAAAGGAAAACTCGATGAATGAACAACTCAAAAAACTGAAAATCAAACTTTTTGCAGATGGAGCGGAGATCGATGTGATCCGTGAAATGGCAAAAAATCCGCTCATTCAAGGTTTTACGACGAATCCGACGCTGATGCGTAAGGCAGGCCTGGATGATTATGTCGGATTTTCAAAGCAAGTGATTCAGATTATTCCTGATTATCCGCTTTCATTGGAGGTTTTCTCGGATGATTTTTCGGAGATGGAAAAGCAGGCAAAGGAAATCGCCTCTTGGGGGAAGAATGTTTTTGTGAAAATTCCGGTCACCAATACCAAAGGTGAGTTCTGTGGGGATTTAGTTAAAAAATTATCGGCATCG
>JAZKBH010000188.1:1270-23301 GCA_040388725.1 Verrucomicrobiota bacterium | reverse complement strand
TTACGGCGATGATGACTTTAGATCAGGCGAAACGAGTTACGGCCTGTTTGAATCCTCAAGTTCGTAGCAATATTTCTATTTTTGCAGGACGGATTGCGGATACAGGAGTCGATCCACTTCCTTTGATGAAGGAAGTAATGGCGCTCGTGAAAACGAATCCGAAGTGTGAAGTCATTTGGGCGAGTCCTCGTGAACTCTTAAATGTTTTTCATGCCGAATCGGTCGGATGTCATATCATTACTGCGACGACGGATATTCTCAAAAAGCTTTCTTTAGTCGGGAAAGATTTAGAAGAGTATTCATTGGATACCGTGAAAATGTTTTACAATGATGCGACGAGTGCGGGATATAAAATTTAAACATCAAATCATCATCGAAAGGAAATAAAGTATGGCAAAGAAGGTATTGGTCACGGGAGGAGCAGGATATAAGGGAGCGGTCTTGGTTCCCAAGCTTCTCAAAAAGGGATACGAAGTCGTTGTTTATGATTTGATGCTTTATGGAGCTCATGGGCTGACTCCTCAAAAGGGCCTGACAATTGTCGAAGCCGATATTCGAGACACGGCTAAGTACGCTGAAGCGGTCAAAGGCTGTGATGCAGTGATTCACATGGCGTGTATTTCGAATGATCCCAGTTTTGAGCTCGATCCGAGTTTGAGCAAAACCATGAATTACGATTGTTTTGAGCCTCTCGTCCTTGCAAGCAAAGCGGCAGGGGTGAAGCGCTTTATCAATGTTTCGAGCAGTTCGGTTTATGGGGTCAGCGAATCTCCGGAAGTGACCGAAGAACATCCTCTGATTCCTTTGACGGATTACAATAAATATAAGGGAATGTGTGAGCCGCTTCTTTGGAAGCATCAAGGTCCTGATTTTGTCTGCGTGACCATTCGGCCAGCAACGGTTTGTGGATATTCTCCGCGTTTGCGCTTGGATCTGACGGTGAATATTTTGACGAACCATGCGATTAACAACAAACGCATCACGGTTTTTGGTGGGGATCAAAAACGTCCGAACATTCATATTGAAGACGTCACGGATCTCTATGCGGAACTTCTTGAGATGCCGGCCGAAAAAATTGCCGGAGAGACGTTCAATGCCGGTTATGAAAATTTCACGGTCTCGCAGTTGGCTGAATTTGTAAAAAAAGTCGTTGAAGAAGAGTTTCCGGAAAAGGCTCCGATTGAAATCGTCACAACCAGTTCCGATGACAAACGGTCTTATCATGTCACATCTCGTAAAATCACAGAAAAACTGGGATGGAAACCGAAACATAATATTGAAGATGCGGTTCGGGATCTTTGTAAGGCATTTCGTGCAGGAAAAATTCCGAATAGCATGTCCGATGAGCATTATTTTAATGTGAAATCGGTGAAGTCTCTCAATCTTAAATAAAGGTATTATTAACCACCACGGAAAAGACAAAGAAAAAACAAAGTTAAAATACATTTTGTTTTGTTTTTCGCTTAGGGGTTAACCATTTTTTATATGAGCTCTAAACCTCTTGCTGTTGTTACGGGTGGTGCTGGATTTATCGGAAGTCATACGGTGGATCTTTTGGTGAATGAAGGCTATCGGGTTCACGTCATCGACAATCTTTATGGGGGTCGATTACAAAATCTGGAACAGCATGCCAAAAACTCGGATGTCGTCGTAGAGACTCAGGATATTCGGGAAATTCCTCCGGAGGATGCGCTATTCAAAGGAGCGAAGTACGTTTTCCATTTTGCAGGGATTGGAGATATTGTTCCGTCGATCGAGAGACCGATCGATTATATGGAGACGAATGTCCAAGGGACGGTACGTGTCTTGGAAGCGGCGAGATTTGCCCAAGTGGAGAAACTGGTTTATGCGGCTTCTTCTTCTTGTTATGGATTAGCAAAAGTTCCGACATCAGAATCTGCTCCGATTCAGCCTCAATATCCTTATGCGCTCAGTAAGTATCAAGGAGAACAGGCGGTTTTTCATTGGGGACAGGTTTATAAGTTGCCCGTGAATGCGGTTCGTATTTTTAATGCTTACGGAACAAGATCCCGAACTTCAGGGGCTTACGGGGCTGTCTTTGGTGTTTTCCTGGCGCAAAAAATTGCAGGCAAACCTTTTACCGTCGTGGGAGATGGAACGCAAAGCCGAGATTGTGTCTATGTGACGGATGTGGCACGAGCTTTTTATGCTGCGGCGACGAAGGGCAAGACGGGTGAGTTCTACAATCTGGGAGCAGGGAATCCGCAGTCGGTCAACAAGCTGGTCAAACTCTTAAGTGGTGATGTGATTCATGTTCCGAAGCGTCCAGGAGAACCGGATTGCACATGGGCCGATATCACGAAGATCACAACGGAACTCGGTTGGAAGCCGTTGGTTAGTTTCGAGGAAGGCGTGGGAGAGATGGTGAAGAATATTCAGTACTGGAAAGAAGCACCGGTTTGGGATCCTGCCTCCATTCAAAAAGCGACGAAAACCTGGTTCGATTTTTTACAGAAGTAAAACCCAAATTTAACCGCCAAGTTAAAGACAAAGGACGCCAAGGAATACTGTTTTTTGTTTTAAATCCAAAGAGATTATTTCTTGGTATTGAATAAACATATTTTTCTTGGCGTCCTTTGTCTTTAACTTGGCGGTTAACCTCAGTTTTTAAGGAATTTTATGGCGACTAAAAATAAAAGCTATCAACGTAAAATCAAAACCCGTGAAGAGTTGATCGAGGCAATTGGGCCACGACCTCGGAAGAAGAAAGTGATCATGTGTCATGGGACTTTTGATCTCGTCCATCCCGGTCATATTCGACATTTGATGTACGCAAAAAGTAAGGCGGATATTTTGGTCGCGAGTTTGACGAGTGATCCGCATATTAAAAAAGCGGATTATCGTCCGTTTGTTCCTCAAGATCTTCGCGCGATGAATCTCGCCGCGTTGGAGATGGTCGATTATGTCATCGTCGATGGAAACGAAACGCCTTTAGAAAATCTCGCGCTTATTCAACCCGACTATTTTGCGAAGGGATATGAATATGGGAAAGAGGGTTTACATCCGAAAACTCAAGAAGAGGTGAATGTCCTCGAGAGTTACGGGGGAGAAGTGATTTTTACGCCGGGAGACGTGGTGTACTCCTCGTCGTTTGTGATTGAAAATAATCCGCCTAATTTGACTGCTGAAAAACTCCAAATTCTCATGAAGGGAGAAGGAGTTACTTTTGAGGATTTGAAAAACACCATTCAGAATCTTCAGGGAATCAAAGTGCATGTCGTTGGAGATACGATTGTCGATACGTATACGTACTGCACATTGATTGGGGGAATGACAAAGACCCCTACTTTTAGTTTAAAGTATAATAATCATCATGATTATGTCGGCGGAGCGGGAATTGTAGCGAAGCATATCCGCAAAGCGGGTGCCGATGTGACTTTCACCACAGTGTTAGGAGATGATGAGCTAAAGAATTTTGTGGTGAAAGATCTGAAGGAGTATGGAGTAAACTGTGAGCCGGTAATTGACTCCACGCGTCCGACGACTCAGAAAAATGTTTTTACGGCGTCGAACTATCGGATGTTAAAAGTGGACAAGCTTGATAATCGATCGATCTCCGATAAAATTTTAAAGAAATTTACCGATGCGATTTCTCATACGAAAGCGGATGTCATTGTGTTCAGTGATTTTCGTCACGGAATTTTTAATACCAGAACGATTCCTTCTTTAATTCAATCGATTCCGGAAAAAGTATTGAAGGTTGCTGATAGTCAGGTGGCGAGTCGTTGGGGAAATATTTTGGAATTTCAAGATTTTGATTTAATTACTCCGAATGAACGGGAAGCCCGGTTTGCTCTGGGTGATCAGGATTCAACCATTCGTCCTTTAGCGATGGAGCTCTTTATCAAGGCGAAATGTAAGCTGTTGATTCTCAAATTAGGGGAAAGAGGGTCAATCACGTATCGGGCTCCGAATCCTCAAACACGCTCGTTCTTTATTTTGGATAGTTTCACCAATCATGTCGTGGATGCCGTCGGATCAGGGGATGCATTTCTTTTTTAAGCATGTTTAAAACAGGAAACACCGTGATTTCCTCGATTCTCGGGGCGATGGCAGCTGCGGTGGCTTGTGAGAATGAGGGGAATATTCCGGTCTCGCCTGAAGATGTGATGAAGAAGATTCACAAATTCGAAAAAGAAATCAAATACGAATAAGAAGTGAACCGCAGAGGACGCAAAGAGCGCAGAGGAATACAAATTAATTGTTTTCTTTTAGAATTAGAAATTTTCTCTGCGAACCTCTGCGACCTTTGCGGTTAATATTTTCATGAAGGTCGTTGTCATTGGGTATGGGGTTCAAGGCAAGAAGCGAAAGCGGATTGCGGGGGACGATTGCATTGGCGTCGTCGATCCTGTTTCTCCCGATGCAAATTGGAAAAATTTGGATGAGGTTCCGTTTAATTCTTTTGATGCGGCCTTGGTTTGTGTTCCAGATGGAGCGAAGCTGGAGATTCTTCAAAAATTATTGAGTGCGGGAAAACATGTTTTAGTGGAGAAGCCTTTATTGGGGACGACGGAGGAATTACAGGGATTAGAAGATCTTTCAGAAAAAACGGAAGCGATTTGTTACACAGCTTACAACCATCGTTTTGAACCGCATATGGTTCGAGTGAAAAATGAGATTGATTCCGGATGGTTGGGAAAAATTTATTCGGTTCGTTTTTTTTATGGTAATGGGACTGCTCGAGATGTGCGGGATTCATTGTGGAGGGATCAAGGTTGGGGAGTTTTAGGGGATTTAGGATCTCACTTGCTGGATTGGACTCAATTTCTTTTTCCTCAGAAGCAATGGGTTTCAAAATTTATTGCTGGCTACTGCCATGAAAATAAAGCGTGGGATCACACGATTTTTCATTTGGAGGGAGACGTCGCCATTCAATATGAAATGATGATGCTCTCCTGGAGAAATACATTTCGGTTCGATCTTTTTGCGGAGAAAGGAAGTCTTCATATCGATTGTCTGTGCAAGTGGGGGCCAAGCATTTTTACGAAACGGGAGCGCGTGTTGCCGAGTGGACGTCCCAAGGAGACTCAGGAAGTTCTCGAATGTGCGGATCCGACGTGGGAAGCCGAGTACAAACACTTTCAGGCGATCTGTCAGAAACCTCCAGAGGATTTATCGACGGATCGGTGGATTTATTCGACTCTGGAAAAACTGGCAAAAGGGAATTAACCGCAGAGGCCGCAAAGAGCGCAGAGGAATACAAAATGAGTTGTTTTCTTTTTAAAATTCAAAAACGCCTCTCTGGTTCTCCGGTATTATTGTTTTCATGAAAATTGGTTTTGCAGGTCTGACGCATCTCGGGATCCATTATAGTCTCGCATCGGCGGATCGTGGTTTTGAGACGGTGGCGTTTCAGTCCGATGCAGTGCTTGTGAAAAATCTTTCGCAAGGAATTTTTCCTGTTTCGGAGCCGGGATTGCAAGAGCTTTGGGAGAGAGCGAAACAATCGATTCGTTATATTTTTGAGCCACACGATCTTCGGGATTGTGAGGTCGTGTTTATTGCTTTGGATGTTGTGACGGATGAAGAGAATCGAGCGGATCTTCAACCTCTTTTCACTCTTTTGGATCAAGTCATTCAAGAGATGAACCCAGAAGGAACGCTAGTCGTGATGAGTCAGGTTCAGCCCGGATTCATGACGGGATTGAGAAAACGCTGGCCGACTTTTCAGGGGAAAATTTTTTACCAGGTGGAAACACTTGCCTTTGGAACCGCGGTGGAGCGGGCAGTGAAGCCTGAGCGATACATGGTCGGCGCGGAGAAGGACGTACGATCGATTGAAAAGCTTCCGATGGCTTATCGCCAATGGTTAGAGTCTTTTGGATGTCCTATTTTGTTGATGCGATATGAGAGTGCTGAACTCGCGAAGATCGCGATTAATCAATATTTAATCGCTTCTGTGACGGTGACGAATACGCTGGCCGCCATTTGTGAAAATCAGGGGGCGAATTGGCAGGAGATTGTTCCTGCACTTAAGTTAGATCGAAGAATCGGTCCTTATGCGTATTTGCAGCCAGGGTTAGGAATTGCAGGGGGGAACCTCGAGCGGGATTTGGTAGCGGTTCGTCAAATGGCGGTGCATGGGGGAACGGACGATTCTTTTCCGATCGCGGCACAAACGAATAGCGGATGGAGTGCCGATTGGGCCTGGAGAGAGATACAGAAACGGGGATTGGATCAATCGGATAAAACAGTCTCCGTGTTGGGACTGGCTTATAAAATCGATACACATTCCGTTAAAAATTCTCCTGCTTTAAGACTTTTGAAAAAAATAGAGGCACCTTCCAAAAAGGGATGGGATCCGCAAGTAAAAGTCGATTCGAAGTGGAATTTGAAACGCTACGAGTTTTCAGCCTCGGCATCGGACTCATTGAAGAATGTGGATGCGGTGGTGGTGATGACTCCTTGGAAAGAATTTATTCCCTTGGGTGAAAAAGAATTAGAATCGATGCGCGGTCGCTGTGTGATTGATCCGATGGGGATTTGGGAAAAATATGATTTAGGATCCCGTGGTTTCGATTACGTGCGAATGGGATTAGGAAAAGAAAAGATCGAGTCATGATTTCACATCACTATTCAACTCCCACACCGCCGAAGCGTGTCGTCTCTCTTGGATCGCGCGGATTTGTTGCCGGACGATTTGGAGAATTATTAAAAGCCAAGGGAGTGGATTTACTGGCCTTTAGTTCTTCTGATTTGGATTTAACAAAATCGGAATCCGTGACTTATTTATCGGAATCGCTGCAGCCCGAAGATGTGGTGATTATGTTTTCGGCTTTGACGCCGGATAAAGGGAAAGATTTAAAGACATACTTTTCCAATATGAAGATGGCAGAGCATGTCGCTGCCGCATTAGAGAAATCGTCGCCCGCTCATTTTATTTATATCAGTTCCGATGCCGTTTATTCTCCGAAGGAATCGCACATTGATGAAGAGACTTCTTGTGAGGCGGGTGATCTCTATGCGCTCATGCATTTGAGTCGCGAAAAAATATTTCAATTTTGTTTAAGAGGAATTCAAAAACCATTGGCGATTCTCAGGCCCTGTGCGGTTTATGGCTCGGGCGATACTCATCATAGCTATGGGCCGAATCGATTTTTGAAGACGGCGCTGCAAGAGGGAAAAATCACTCTTTTTGGCGAAGGGGAAGAGATTCGAGACCATCTTTGGATCGAGGATTTAGTGGAATGGATTTGGAATGCGGCCGTACATCGAAGTGAAGGAGTGGTGAATCTCGTTTCCGGAAAAGGGATTTCGTTTGGGGAAGTGGCGCGACTCATCGCCAAAAATGTTTCGCATCCGGTCGAGATTGTGACGGTGCCTCGTCAAAGCCCGGTGACGCATAAAGAATTTAATGATTCAAGAACGCGGGCGGCGTTTCCGAATCGACCCGCGACAGAGTTTGAAAAAGGAATCGCTTCGATGATGAAGCAAACAGAGAGGACCCTATGATGACCATGCAGTTCGAAGATAAGTTGCTCCCCATTCAACCAGGATTTAAGGAATTTTTCCCCGGAGACATTTCGAGTATGATTCAAGAGATGAATCGAGTAGTTCTCGAGTCCTCGGGATTGTCTAAACCTCAAAATCGATTTCGTTTAGTAGAGTCCGATCAAGTTCCGTTGGAACATATGGCCTCTTCTCCGCTGATGTTACGTTTAATGGCGATGTTGGTTCGTCTCACGGGAGCGAAGAACGTTCTCGAGATCGGAACCTTTTTGGGAATCTCAGGAATGAGCATGGCCGAAGAACTTCCTCCCGGAGGGAAATTGGTCACGATTGAAAAATACGATCACTTTGCCGCGCTCGCTCTTAAAAACTTTCAAGAAAACAAACTTGCTGATCGAATTGAGATCGTGGTCGGTGATGCTTTGGATAAAATTGAAGAAATTTCAAGTAAGGGTCCGTTTGACCTCTTTTTTCTCGATGGAAATAAGGAAAACTATCTCGCCTATCTTCAAAAGCTCGGACCGAGTGTTCGTAAGGGTGGTTTGATTGTGATTGATGATGTCTTTTTCCAAGGCGATGCCTTGAATGCCGTTCCGACGACTCCGAAGGGACAAGGCGTAAAGGATCTTTTGGAAGCAATGAAAGAAGATGAGTCTTATTACAAATTGGTTTTGCCGATTAGTAATGGAGTGATGCTTCTTCATAAATTAACTTAAGTGGGAAAATTCTATGTCCTCTGATTGGCTCAATCATCAAAGCATCCTGGCCCATGGAGATTATACAGGGGTTGATGCGACTCGGATCTCCGCGGAGACGGGATTCCAACTTTGGCGGCAGATGAAGCGACTTCGAATGGTCGAGCAGGGGCTTCATGATGAATATCATCCTGCGGATGAAATGCGGTGCCCGATTCATTTTTGTATCGGACAAGAGAGCATTCCGGCTGCACTCTCTTTGCTCTTAAAGCAAGAGGACTATCTTTTTAGTCATCATCGCTCTCATGGATATTATTTTGCGAAGGGCTCTCCGCTACGGGAGTTGTTTGCGGAAATTTATGGAAAAGCGACGGGAGCAGATGGAGGGAAAGCGGGCTCTCAAGACATTTCCCATCATGCAACGCGGTTTTATAGCGGTGCGATTTTATCCGGAGCGGTGGCGATTGCGGCGGGAATGGCCACGGGACTTAAAATCGACAAGTCTTCTTCGATCAGCGTCGCTGGATTCGGCGAAGGAGCGACGGATGAAGGAGCTTTTTGGGAGACGCTCAATTATGTGGGGAAAGAAAAACTTCCTCTCTTATTGGTTTGCGAAAATAATCGTTATGCGACTTATTCGGATCAATTGAAGCGTCAAAGCCTCGATAATATCAGCGAGCGAGTTCGAGCCTTTGGACTTCAAACGATTAAAATTTTTGGGAATGATACCCCATTGGCTTACGAAACTTTAAAAGAAGCCATCGAAGGAATTCGTTCAGGGAAGGGGCCTGTTTTAGTGGAGGCGTACACCTACCGTTGGAATAGTCATGTCGGACCGGAAGATGATGGGAAGAACGCCTATCGGAGTTCGACGGAGATGGACTATTGGAAACGGAATTGTCCGATCACTCTTTTAGAGGCTTCCTTAAAAAAAGCAGGAAGTTGGGATGTGTCGGTAGCAAAGCGAGCTGAAGAAGAAATTTTGAAGGAAATTCAAGAATGCTTTAATTTTGCCAAGAGCTCTCCTTTTCCCAAGGGAGTCGATTGGTGGGATGCGAACTGGGAATCTAAAACACCATTAGCCGACAAATGGCTCGTGGAAGAACAAGCCTGTACGTTTGATCACTCTCAAGCGGACGCAAAACTGGGACCTTATTGATATGGCACGTGAATTGACTTACGCGGAAGCGATCCTGGAAGGGACATCCCAGGCGATGTCCTGTTCGGATCGAGTCGTTCTGATGGGACAACTGGTTGATTATCCTTCAGGAATTTTTGGGACAACGACGGGACTCGTCGACAAATTTGGATTAGAACGGGTTCGTGATTTTCCGGTGGCAGAAAATTTAATGACGCAGACTGCCCTCGGAATGGCCTTGGGAGGATTTCGTCCCCTGATTGTGCATCAACGTCTCGATTTTATGATTTATTCCCTCGATGCGATTGCAAATTGGCTTTCGCTGTGGCGTTTTAAATCGAATGGCAAATCGAATGTTCCGGTCGTGATCCGTGCGATTGTGGGAAAAGGATGGGGACAAGGTCCTCAGCACTCAAAGAGTTTGCATTCATGGTTCGCTCATTTACCGGGCCTTCGTGTGGCCATCCCTGCGACGGCCTATGATGCGAAAGGATTATTGCTGGAGAGTCTTTTAGGAGAGACGCCGACAATCATCATTGAAGGACGTTCTCTTTTCAGCATGAAGGAAGAAGTTCCTGAAAGCATGTATCGAGTTCGCTTCGGAAACGCGGCGATTCGAAGAGCAGGAAGCGATCTCACCTTGGTCGCGATTGGGATGATGGTTCCGATTGCTTTACGTGTGGCTGCGGCTTTGGAAAAAGAAGGAGTCGATGTCGAGGTTTTAGATCTTCGAACAATTTCTCCTTGGGACCAAACGGCTGTTTTAAATTCTGTTGAAAAGACAGGACGTTTGGCAGTTGCGGATCCGGCTTGGAAATCTTTCGGTGTTGCGGGAGAAATTATCACGACGATCGTGGAGCGCTATCGAGGGGAATGGAAGAGTCGACCGATTCGCTTTACGCATCCTGATAGTCATACGCCGATGAGCAGTGCGTTGGAAAAAGAATATTATCCCGATGAAGCGGGATGGGTGAAGCAAATGCGTGAAATGGTTCGAGGATAGAAATCATGGCGTTTTTAGATTTCATTTCCGGAATTCACCAATCAACGAAACGGGACTACCTCGCTCGTGTGACCGCCTGCGATAAAGCAGAGGCGGCAACAATCGCAAAACGTTTTGATCGAGAATATTTTGATGGCGATCGCATTCATGGGTACGGAGGCTATCGATATGATGGTCGTTGGGTTGAGTTTTCTAAAAAACTGATTGCACATTATGGCCTTAAATCGGGCGATCGAGTTTTGGATATTGGCTGCGGAAAAGGATTTTTAGTTCACGATTTGACTCGGGCGTTACCTGGTCTTCAAGTCGAGGGAGTTGATATTTCGGAGTATGCGATTGAAAATGCGATGCCGGAGATTCAATCGCAAGTTCAAGTCGGAAGTGCATTAAAGCTGCCTTATGCCGACCACTCGTTTGACTTAGTGCTCTCGATCAATGTTCTCCATAATTTCCGACTGCCTGAATTAGAGTGGGCGATTCAAGAGATTGAGCGCGTGGGGAAAGAAAAAAAGTTTGTCGTAATGGATTCTTATCGAAATGAGCGCGAGAAGGTAAACCTTCTTTATTGGCAGCTCACCTGTGAGGCGTTTTTTACCCCGGAAGAGTGGGAGTGGGTTTTTCATCGCCTTGGGTATCGCGGAGACTATGATTTTGTCTGTTTTGAATAAACAACCTTTATTCTTTCTGCTGAGCAGAAGGGAACAAAGGAAAGCCTGGAGAAATCGATGCATCTGATTCGTCGCCAAACCTGCCGCGTCTGCGGTTCAAAAGCACTGACTCCGGTCATTACGCTGGGAAATCAACATCTACAAGGGTCTTTCGTGAAGCCAGGGGAAATCGAGCCGCCGTTGCGTCAGATTGATCTTTCGATCGTCAGATGTGATCCGACGCGCGATGAGAAAGCATGTGGGCTCTTACAAATGGAACATACCGTTCCTCCCGCTGTTCTTTATTCCAATTACTGGTATCGTTCGGGAACGAATCAAACCATGCGTGATCATTTACAAGGGATTGTGACTTCAGCGCTTGAGCGTCGTCCGATCAAAAAAGGAGTGGTTCTCGATATCGGTTGTAATGATGGAACGCTTCTTCGTTGTTATCCTGAAGAGTTTGAACGCTATGGCGTCGATCCTTCGGATGTCGCTCAAAGTGGAAAAGGAAATTACACCGTCGTTCAGGATATTTTTCCCTCTACAGAACTTTCCAAAGTCAGTGGCGGAAAGAAGTTTGATATCATTACTTCCATCGCGATGTTTTATGACTTGGAAGATCCCGTCGCATTTGTGAAGTCGATCCGCGACCATTTGGCAGAAGATGGCTTATGGATTTTTGAAATGTCCTATATGCCGCTCATGTTGAAGCAGAACTCATACGATACGATCTGCCATGAGCATTTGGAATACTATCATCTCGCAGTTTTGGAGACCATTTTGAAAATGGCGGGAATGAAAGTTGTCGATGCGACATTAAATGACATCAATGGGGGAAGTATTCGTTGTTACGCGACCCATCAAGGAAGTTTTAAATTTAAGAGTGACGACGCCTTGCAGCGGCTTCGGGATTTGCGGCGAGAAGAGTTCGATCTCGAATTGGATACCGATAAGCCGTACAAACATTTTCAAGATCGAATCAATGTTCATCGGGAAGAACTGAATACCCTTTTGAAGAGATTGAAGCGTGAGGGAAAAAGCATTCATATTTATGGAGCGTCGACCAAAGGAAATACGATTCTTCAATGGTGCGGGATCGATCATCGTATCATCGATTGTGCGGCGGAGAGAAATCCCGATAAATATGGAGCTCACACTTTAGGAACGGATATTCCAATCGTCAGCGAAGAAGATTCGCGAAAACAAAAGCCCGATTATTATTTGGTCCTTCCGTGGCACTTCCAAGATGAATTTATCAAACGTGAAGCGGCGACGATCAAGGCAGGAACGGCGATGATCTTTCCGTTGCCTCATGTACGGATTGTCACTGCAGCGGATCTTTAAAGGCGGTTTACCCACCAAGTGAAAAACAAAGAAAATCCAAAAGTGGTTGGTTTTTTAAAATCAAAAATTATTATTGGTCTTTGATTTTTGTTGGTGATCAATCCTATGGCAGTTTCTTTAATTATCGGGGTGGGTGGTCAGGATGGGCAGCTCCTTTCGGCTCTATTAAAGGAGCGGGGGGAAGAAATCTGGGGAGTGGGGAATGGATGGAAAGTCGCGCCCGGGGGGGAATCGATTAAGTTCGATCTTTCCGACCAAAAATCGGTGCTCTGGCTTATCCGTGAGTCGAAGCCGGATCGTATTTTTTATCTCGCTGCTTTTCATCATGCTTCAGGTCAGAAGGAACTCTTGCAGGAAGGGGTTCTTTGGAGTCGAAGCCTGGAAGTTCATGTGGAGGGATGGCGAAACGTTTTGGAATCCGTTGAAAAAGAAGCTCCTCATATCGCACTTTTTTATGCCTCCTCCAGTCTCGTTTTTGGAAATCCCGATCAGGCCCCTCAGGATGAGTCGACAGCACTGGCACCGGTTTGCATTTATGGAATCACGAAGACGACAGGAGTTCATCTCGGTCGATTTTATCGGGAGATGAAAAATTTAAGAGTGAGCATTGGATTTCTTTATACGCATGAGTCTTTGCGACGAGGGCCCGCTTTTGTGGCGAAAAAAATCGTCAATGAGCTTCATGAAGTTCGTGAGGGACGACGAGAGCAGATGATTCTCGGGGATTTAAGTGCTACGGTGGATTGGGGATTTGCTCCGGATTTTGTCGATGCGATGGATCGGATTACGTCTTTGGATGAGGGGGGCGATTTTATTATCGCCACGGGAGAAACTCATACGGTGGGTGAGTTTGCGGAGATTGTATGCCGAGAGCTCGGTTTAGATTTTAGAAAGTCAGTCAGAGAAGATTCCGGACGACAAATTCGGAAACGCCGAAATCTCATTGGGAATTCCCGCAAGCTCAGGGAGAAAACAGGGTGGAAGCCTTCTGTGAGATTTGAGGAAATGGTCCTCAAGTTGACGAGAGAAGTTAAAACTCAAATGGTTCATTTATGAAAAACGATCTTCTGATCATGATTCCGACTTACAACGAAGTTGAGAATGCCCCACGGATTTTTAAAGAGATTACGGCACTGGGAATTCCTGCGGATATTCTATTCATTGATGATAATTCTCCCGATGGAACGGCGGATGCTATTGAGAAATTTTTGCCTGATCATTCGAATCTTTCGCTCATTCGTCGTTCAGGAAAATTAGGAATCGGAAGCGCCCATTTAACCGGAATTTTACATGCATACGAAAAAGGGTATCGAAAACTTCTCACCATGGATTGCGATTTTACACACGATCCCAAAGATATTCCGCGGATGTTGGATGCCGTAAATGGTTATGATTTAGCACTCGGGTCTCGTTATATGCGCAAAGGAAGTCTCTCGGAGTGGAATCCTTTTCGAAAAATGATGACGTTGTTTGCTCACTTTTTAACAGAGACGCTCTTGGGACTAGAAGAAGATGCGAGTGGAGCATTTCGAATTTATGATTTAGAAAAAATTCCTCTGCCGACATTTCAAATTATTACCGCGCGAAGTTATTCTTTCTTTTTTGAGAGTCTTTTTATTCTTCGTAAGAATGAATTTCGTGCCAATCAAATTCCAATCCATCTTTCAGCAAGAACGTATGGAAGTTCCAAGATGTCAATTAATGAAGCCGCCCGAAGTCTTCGATTTTTGATTGCGCTGTGGTTAGGAAATTTTTCATGTCCTGAACAATTTAAAGTTGGAAAAGTGACGCTTCAGCCCCGTGAAGGACTTGTGGATCCTCAAGGCTGGGATCCTTATTGGAATAAAAAAGGGAGCGCGAGCGGATTGCTGTATCAGGTCGTTGCTGCGATTTATCGTCGGATGGTGATTCGTCCCAACTTGGAATATTGGGTCAAACGTGCCTTTCCACGTGGGGCTCGTCTTCTTCATGCGGGATGTGGAAGTGGGCAGGTTGATCGCTATCTTCAACGGGATTGGAAAGTGACAGGGCTCGATATTTCACTTCCTGCTCTTCGGCAATATGCAGTAAATAACCCGGATGCTGAGGCGGTTGAACATGGGAGTATTTTAGATCTTCACTTTGCTCCTGAAAGCTACGATGGAATTTACAATCTCGGAGTAATGGAACATTTTCAAGAAGCGGAAATCCGTGAAATTTTAAAACAGTTTCATCGAGTATTAAAGCCAGGCGGAAAACTACTCTTGTTTTGGCCTCACGCGTGTTCGACCAGTGTCGCGGTGTTGAAAATGATTCATAAAATCCTAAAAATAACCTCACGTGATTTTACGGAATTGCATCCGGCAGAAATTACATACGTCCGTTCACGAAAAAAATCGGAAGCCCTTTTTTCGGGAACGGGATTCCGATTAGTCGAGTATGCATTCGGACCTCGGGATTTCTGGGTTCAGGCGGTTTTAATTTTGGAAAAAGAATGAGAGACAATACCGCCTTCTTCCTTTCACGGCCGGAATTATTATGAGCAAGCCTATCGTTTTATCGGTTGAAAGTGTTTCCAAAAGTTACCGAATCGGCCTCTCCGGGGGACAGCCCCAGGGCCTGCGTCACATGCTGGAGGAGCGGGTTCGTTCGGCATTTCAAATCTTTTCACGGAATAAAAAAACAAATGAATCTTCCAGCAAAGGACTTACGGAAGAGTTTTGGGCCTTGAATGATATTTCGTTTCAGGTGCGGCAGGGAGAGGTGTTGGGAGTCATTGGGCGAAATGGAGCCGGTAAAAGTACGTTACTTAAAGTGCTGAGTCGGATTACAGAACCGACTCATGGGCGGGTTCGAATTTCTGGACGAATCTCGAGTCTATTAGAAGTAGGGACCGGCTTTCATCCGGAATTGACCGGTCGTGAAAATATTTATCTGAATGGAACGATTTTAGGAATGAATCGAAAAGAGATTCGGCGAAAATTTGATGAAATCGTTGCTTTTTCTGAAATCGAAAAATTTATTGATACTCCGGTCAAACGTTATTCGTCAGGAATGTATGTTCGTCTCGCATTTGCGGTGGCCGCGCATTTGGAGCCGGAGATTTTGATCATTGATGAAGTTTTAGCAGTAGGAGATGCGCAGTTCCAAAAGAAATGTCTTGGAAAAATGAAAGCGGTGAGTGGTGAAGGTCGAACCGTTTTATTTGTCAGTCACAGCATGCCCACCATTACCTCGCTCTGTTCACGTGCGATTCTTCTCGATGGGGGACGGATTGTTGCCGAGGGAAATCCCTCCGATGTCGTCGTACATTATTATTCGGAAGGAGGGCATTCTCCTGCATCCGTTGACTTCACCGGAGAAGGGAAAAAACGATTAAAAGGGCCTCATCCTTTAGGCGATGACTATGCGGAGTTGCATTACGGCGCGGTAGAGAACGAAGAAGGAAAGCCTTCTGCAGAAATTGATATCATGCGGCCGCTTAAAGTGCGGATGCGATATCGTGTTCTTCAAAAAAATCAAATTTGCGCTGCACCAAACTTCCATTTCTTTTCTTCCGATGGAGTTTGTGTCTTTGTTTCCTTTCCTGAAAAAGTGGAAGTTCTTGAGCCAGGGATTTATGATGCCGTCTGTTCGATCCCTGGAAATTTTCTGAACGAAGGGGTCTATTTTGTTGGACTGAGTTTAAGTTCCTATGAAACAGGAACGCGCGTTCATATCTGGCAGCCGAATGGACTCTCTTTCAATGTGCGAGATCCTGTGGAAGGAAGTGTGACTCGAGGGGGGTATCAAGGGCGCATGCCCGGTTTGGTTCGGCCTTGTTTTGATTGGAAGATTAAACCGACAGATTCTCAATAAGCATGAGCATGATCGATACGGTGATTCAAAGTGGAGTGGAAATCGGAAGGCAATTCATGTGGCCTTTCTTAGGCTTAGCGCTTTTGACTTTCATTTGTCATGGATGGACTTTGTGGAATCGAGGCTACTATTGGGATGGATGGCCTTATCAAAGCTGGATTTCAAATCGTCGCTGGGCTCCCATGGAACGTTTTTTCAGTGAAGTCGGAATGCCCATCATGACGCCGCTTCATCGTTGGATGGGAGGAGGAGAACGCCCAAGAGTTCGGTATGCCGCCATCGGATTTATCGGTTTGGTTTTAATCAGTTGGGGAATTTATGGGACGGCATTTGCATTCGGTTGCTGGAATTCCAAGGTCTGTTTCGTTCTTGCAGCATTAGCGATCACGATACCCCTCGTTCATTCGTGGATGGATGCTGTCATTGTTCCTCAATATATTCTGACTTTGGCCTCCTGGTGGATCGGTTTTGGCTTGGCGGTTCATGCGCAAGGATCGTGGTCGGGTGAATGGATTCTTTGGCATGGAGTGAGTTTAGTTCTTCTATGGTTTGGATTTTACGCGAATGCGTTGCTCGTTTTCCAATATGCTGCACTTGCTTTTTGGATGGGATTGACATGGTTGCAAGGAGAGTCGTTATCGAGTCTGATTTTACATCGACTGGATTATGGACTTCTGCCGATTCTTTTTTGGATTGTGAAAGAGCGTTGGACGCCTCGCCATGGAATTTACAAAGATTATAATCGAGTCGGCGTTTCTATGGCGCACATCGGAGGGGCTATTTTAGCCGCGTTTCGAAATGTATGGGATGCGCCCCTTCGAGATTCTCTTGCTTGGACCTTCCGTCAACCGCTTGCACTTTGGATCGGAATCGTGATTGCTCTGGGTGGAGGATTTTTCAGTAATGATCATTGGCTGCCTTCTCTTGAAATGCTTTGTCTAATGGTGCTTTCCGGGATTGTTTTTATAGGGGCCGCTCTTTTTGCCTATGTCATGGTGGGGAAGACCTTTCCACGAGAAGGCCTTTTTACTCGCAATGCTCTTCTTGTTCCTTGGGGATCTTCTTTGATTCTCCTCGGAGGAATTGGAATTCTCGGAAAACTCTTTTTTAATGCGACTGGGTTTGTCACGGTTTGCCTCCTCTTTTTGGTTTGGAGTTTTTTAGTTTATTACGGACGTCTTTATTGTTTATGGGAAGCGCATGCCGCCAAATACGAAGCGATCATTCGCAAGCTAAAAGTCAAAGGAGCGAGTCAAAGAATTCGTATTTTTGCGGTAACGGATCAAGTTTCTCTTCCTGTGGTGACCTCGGTATGTTCCCTGATGGCCTGTATCTATATTTTTGAACGCGCGTGGGGCGCACGACTCGCTCAATACCGAGCAATTGACGGCGCTTTTAATAGGAACGACTCTCTCTTATGATTTTCCAGAGATCGATGTGACCGCTCCTCAAGGAGAGCTGAAGATCCTTCCGGGGGTTTTATTGCAACAGGGAGGAGAGTGGTCTTCTGCCGAGGTGATTGGATTACAATATTTAAGAAAACGATTCTTTAAATCTGATCAAGTCGACGCCTATCTTGATTCGTTAGTAGAAGTGGAATGGAGTGAGTTTGGATCCTAAAGCTTCGTCTCATTTTGAAAAAGAGCTTCCCCCGATTCGAAGGGGATTGAATCAACGCTTGATTCAATGCGGAGGAGCAGAAGAGATATTTTTTGAGTTCACGGGAATGAAAGAATTTTCGATGGACGCCTTAGCGCTCTATTCTCCCTTTTGGATTCCCAATGAATGGCTCGTCCATCCGACGGCTTTGCTTGCGCGATGGGGAGATGAAGGCCGGACACCCGGAGTTGCGGTAGCAACTGCATTTCAAAAAAGTTATCTCGAAGGACAGGGGTGGAAAAATGTAAGAGCCATCGGGCTTCCCTTTCTCTATCTGCCTAAGCTTGAAAGAAAGGCTGAGAATGGAAGTCTTTTGGTCGTAGTCCCTGATTTTTTGGTGAATGACGCTGGATTTGAAAACGAAATCGCGCATTGGATCGAATGGAAAACGAAACATCCTGTTTTGACTCTCTTTGGAAAATTTGAAAATTTTCCGAGAGAAGTTCGTGAGAGGATTCAAGGATGTGGAATTCAAATGGTAGAAGATGGGGGATGGGGAGATCGAAATTATTGGAAACGAGCTCAAGTCTTGATTTCATCTCACGATATTCTCGCTCTTCCTTATTTAAGTACGCTTGCAGTTGCAGGAGCGTATTGGGGAGCGCGCATTGCGGTGAATCCGATTTCATCGAATGAGAGGGGAGAGGAGTGGAAACAAGATTCTTTGCTTCAACGTCCTTATGCGGTCACCCGAAAAATTTGGGAGATGAGTGCATTCTCAAAAGTTCGAGAAAAAAATCCGACGCTTTTTTGTTTTCCGGATCAAGCCCAAACCCAACACCAATGGGGGAGAGAAGAATCAGGATCCGCAGATCATAAAAATCCGTGGCAAATTTTGGATGTGATGGGGTGGTCGTCAATACAGCAAAAAAGTCGCCGTCAAAAAGAGAAACGAGAACGTCTTTGGTGGCGTATTCCCCAGCGGATTCGAATTCGCATTGAAAACTGGAGAAATCCCGAGCTTCGAGAAAGTCGAAAAGAGATTCGAAGACTCGAGTTGCTTCCTCGTTATCAACCCGGGTGGACGACGGTTCGCGGAACGCCTGTTCATTATGTGGATGCATTGACTTTTCTGCCGATGCGGAAATCGATTTTTGAGGATGAAATTTACCGGTATGTTTCGTTGGAGGAAAAACCGAAAATCATCGATGGGGGCGCTAACATTGGATTAGCCATTCTCTATTGGAAAAGACTTTATCCTCATGCGGAGATTGAAGCGTTTGAGCCTGATCCTTCCGTTTTTCAAGTCCTACAGGAAAACATCAAAGCGTGGAGATTTGAGGGAATAACACTTCATCAACGGGCTCTCTGGAAACAAAACGAGACGCTTACGTTTTCTTCCGAAGGCTCAGATGCGGGAAGCTTGGCACAGGGAGCTCCTGCTTCGAAAGCCATTCACGTGGAGGCCATTCGTCTCCAAGAAAAACTCCATCAACCGGTCGATTTTCTTAAATTGGATATCGAAGGAGCAGAGGTTCCTGTCTTAGAGGATTGCGAAGAAGAATTAAAAAATGTTGCGCATCTTTTCGTCGAATATCACGGGTATTGGAATCGCCCTCAGGAATTACAAAAACTTCTCTCAGTTTTGGAGAAGAGTGGATTTCGAACTCATATTCAATCTGATCTATCCGCACGACATCCTTTCGTGGCCCGGGATTGTCGTGGGAGTATGGATGTGACGCTCAATATTTTTGCATATCGAGAATAATGGAAAAAAGAGATTCATTGAAGCGTTTGGGCATCATTGCTGTTTTAGAGCATCAGCCATGGGGTGGCTCCGAAGAGCTTTGGACACAGGCAGCCTCCGTCCTTCTTCAAAAAGGAATTCAAGTCGATGTGATTACTCGGGATTGGAATACTCCTGTGGAGGTACATCAAACACTGGAAAAACAAGGGGCGACCTTTTTTCGGCATCGTCCTGAGTTTGCGGGTCGGTGGTTTGTTCGGACTTTGACGCAAAAAGGATTTTCGCTTCCCTGGACTCGTGAAGCTTCTGTTGCTTGGATGAAGCAACGTTCTCCGGATATGGTTTTAGTTTCGCAGACCTGTAATTGGGATGGATTGGATTGGATGATGCGATTGAAGAAGGCAGGAATTCCATATGCGAGTCTGTCTCACGCGGCTTCGGAATTCTTTTCGCCCGATGATTCTCAAAGAGAACCTCTACGTTCTGTATTACAAGCTTCTCAAGCGAATTTCTATGTGTCAGAAGCGAATCGAAGATTAACAGAGCTTCAAATAGCGATGGATATTCCCCGCGCCTCATTGGTTCGAAATCCGATCAAAGTGAATCGATCGCAAGGTGTGGCTTGGCCTGAAAAAGAGAGTCCTCTCGTTCTCGGGTGTCCTGCGCGATACGATTTACAAGACAAAGGTCAGGATCTTTTACTTCAAGTTTTGGCTCAGAAGAAATGGAAAGAGCGGGCGTTGGAAGTTCGATTTTATGGAGCAGGCAAAAACGAGAAAAATCTACGAGATCTGATTGAGTATCTCGGAGTTCCTCAAGCCAAAGTGATTGGCTATGAAGGAGATTTGAAAAAAATTTGGAATTCCTCTCATGCCCTGGTCATGACGTCGCGAGTGGAAGGGCTTCCTATTTCCATTGTGGAAGCGATGATCTCCGGACGCGCATGTGCGGTTACGCGGGCGGGAGGCAATGCAGAATTGATTGAAGAGGGACAAGAAGGATGGATTGCTGAATTTCCTGAAGTGGGTGAAATTGATCGGATGCTTGAAAAGCTTTGGAGTCAACGAGATCAATGCCAAGCCATGGGCGAGCGGGCGAGACAACGAGCCTTACAGATGATTCCGGAGAATCCGGCAGAAACTTTTGCAGAATCTTTACAAGGAGTCGTTACTCGGTAAGAGAGGCGAATTCGTGATGAAGTTTTGGAATCGAGTCGTTGATTTTCTTCCTGAAAGGGTTCAGGAAATTGTATGTCTGGAAAATCATTTTCTGGGATCCACGTCGACTATTTTAAAAGCGCTTCGGGGAGGTCGCACGCCTCTTTCGTTTGTCCTTCGTCGGTTATTGAAAAATCGCGTGCATCGATGGATGCGAGGATTGGATTGGGCTGAAAGACTTTCAAATACGCCGCGAGGTTTAGCAATTGGAGATACTCTTTCTCATATTCACTGTACGATTTTAAAAACGAGAAGAGAAGGAAAGAAGCTGCTCTTGCTTGCTCCCGATGTTTTCCCTTGCAACATCTATTATCCGTTTTTACTCCCTGCGGATGAGTATCGGCTTTGGAAAGAAACGCCTTACCGAACTTGGGCGATTGAAGCGAACAAAGGGGATAAGAATTTTTTTAAACCCGGGACTCCTGAAAAAATTCATCTCGATTTGGGGATTTTGAATTGGATCGATTCTGAAATTCCTTCATCCACTAAGCTCAATCTTTATAAAAATTATCAGGAAGAGAATGATCCTATTCGTTCAGAGGCGGCCAAGCACGGCGAAGATTTTTTAGAATCCTATTTGTTTTTCAGACGGATTGCCTTTTTTTACGATCAAGAATGTGACTATCTTTATCGTCTTGTTCCTCAGAATGTCAGCGGAGATCCTCGTGAGTATCCCGGATTCTCTGAAGCGAAGTTGATCGAATTAAAAAAAGAATTAGGCATTACATCTCCTTATGTCTGTCTTCATTTAAGAGCGGATTTTAAAGGATCGACCGAGGTTCGAAATATTGAAGAGCCGGAAAACTACCGACCTGCGTTGGAATGGATTCGATCGCAAGGGTTTCAGATTCTACTGATGGGAACCGCGAGTCTTCATTCCTGGAATCGTTTGGATGCCTCATGGGTTCATGACTTGGTCATTCCCTATGATCGATCTGAACATCAAAATTTACTGAATGATCTTCATCTCGTCTCAGGGGCAGATTGCATGATTGGATGTTGTTCGGGCCCGACTCAACTCCCTTTTCTTTTTCGAAAACCGACCTTGTGGCTCAATTTCATCTGGCTCGTCGGAACGGTTCTTTTGCCTGAACATCGATTTTATCCGAAAAATTTTTATACCTCGGATTCGAAACGACTTTCTCTGAAGGAGCATTTAAATCACCCGATTTTCTATCGCTTAAATAAAAGTGATGCGGAGAAATATGGAATTCGATGGGGCGATTTAAGTTCGGATCAAATTCTGTCAGCGGTTCGCGAGTTTATGGGACAAGTGATGAATTCTCATAATAATTGGAAAGAGAGAACCGAGCGGCAAAAACGATTTT
>JAZKBH010000188.1:0-1260 GCA_040388725.1 Verrucomicrobiota bacterium | reverse complement strand
GGTCCCGAGCATCTTTATCTGCATCAAACGGAATGTTCCCCGTGCGATGTCGCACTTCAAGAGGATGGAGGGTTCGATGGGATTTGATCTCAGTATGGTCCAGTTTCTATTTGGAGCTAAAAAACAAGGAGTCGATTTTCGGAAGACGCTCCTTCTCGGGCGTCAGGAATTTCATCTCGATACACTTTCACTCCAAGCAGTTTTAGATCAACAAAAAGTCGTGACACCCGCTCCGACAGCAGAAGAGCTTCGTCAGAAAACCGGAAAATATTGTGAGGAGTATCTTCGATGGATGGGGGCCCAACAGGTCGACTCAATGGATGCTTCGTCTTATGAAGAGGCGACGATTATTCAGGATTTGAATCAACCATTAAATGATTCTGTTCCTCGTGATTATTCGCTCGTGATTGATGGAGGGACTTTGGAGCATGTCTATCATTTTCCTCAAGCGATCCAGAATGTTAAAAATCTTCTCGCGGTAGGCGGAAGTTTTTTGAGTGTGACCACTGCCAATAATTTTTTGGGTCATGGCTTTTATCAATTTAGTCCTGAGTTGATCTATCGAGTCTTTGGAAAAGAATCCGGATTTCAAGTGCGTGCAATATTTCTACGGGAACTTTCTGTAGATGCGATTTTATCTCAGAAGGGATGGCATTACGTGAAGGATCCCGAAGAAATATTGAAACGGGCAACCCTTGTGAATGCCGCTCCGACTTACATTGTTTTTCATGTACAAAAGTTAAGAGAAGTTGAAAATGCTCCCTTCATTTTTCAACAAAGCGATTATTCGAGTCGTTGGAAGGGCGAGGCTTCTTTGGAAGTAAATTTTTCTCCAAACGAGAAGAGCCGTTATCCTTGGATTCCAGGATCTTTGAAACGAAAGCTGAGAATGCTTCAATTTCGGGTGCGAGAAAGTTTCGGAAATAAAAAATCACCCTTTGAAGATTCATGCTATCAAACTGTCTGCGATTTGGATGTTATCCATGGAACGGCTTGGAAAACATAAGGCTATTTATCAAATCTGGAGGGACGAGCGATGCGAGTCCTTTCTGATGTCACATCAAGGACTCGCATCGCTCGTCCCTCCAGTTCAAATTATAAATCTATGAAGTCGTCGTGAATATGAATTGCTCTTCATCTACTCCTCTTCGAGTCAATGTTTTTACCAGTAGCTTTCAACGCTTTGGATCTGAAACCTCTTTATTCAACCTCATTCGGCAATCGGATCCAAATGATTTGGATATTGTGACGATCTGTCGT
>JAZKBH010000187.1:32272-32827 GCA_040388725.1 Verrucomicrobiota bacterium | reverse complement strand
CTCACATTCTCTCCTTGGACAAAACAGAGAATCACTCCCGCGTCAAATTCTGCCACCTGTTTAAAAATTTCTTCGGTTTGAACTGTTCCCGTTAAATTGATAATCCGCGCTCCAGCTTCCAACATCGCCTTCGTCACCTCCGGGTGATAAGTCTCCACCGAAATCACGCTTCCCAGGCGAGAGAGCTCTTTAACCACGGGAAAAAGGAGACTCTTTTGCTGAATCGCATCGACCCGCTTCGCATGAGCAAGACTCGATTCTGCCCCAATATCTAAAATCGACGCCCCTTGGGTCTGCAGCGTTTTCCCCCGACGAATGGCGGCTTCTGCTGTCAGAACAACACTCTCCCGATACCAGGAATCCCGAGAAAGATTAATGACTCCCATCAGCGCAGGAGAGGATGCATCGGGAAAGGAGATCCCTTGAATCTCAAAGGAACGAACGGGAGAGTTTAAGTCCTCCGCATAGCGTGTCGCCAGTGAAGCCAGAGTTTCAAGAGAAAGCATGTCGTTGAAAGTGGCATCGCCATGAAGGAAATCAAACTGAAACTCTTCT
>JAZKBH010000187.1:27482-32262 GCA_040388725.1 Verrucomicrobiota bacterium | reverse complement strand
TCTCCGTTTTTTGTCGTCAGGGCGTCAATCTCTTTGCATAAAGAACGTTGATGTTTCGCTGGCTCTCCATTTTTCTCGTCATCACGACGCCGATTTCCATCGCCCTTTGGTGGTGGAGTAAAACCGCGTCGTTCGAACGCCAATATGATGAGATCATTCGTCCCATTGCAGAAGAGCAAAAGATGGATCCCTTATTAATTCGAGCCGTGATTTGGAGAGAGAGCCGATTTCGTCCTCACATGCGAGGAGGAGACGGAGAACGGGGTCTCATGCAACTCATGGAGATCGCTGCTGAGGACTGGGCCCGTCGCGAAAAGATTCAAAACTTTAATCCCGACCAACTCTACGATCCCGAGACCAACATCCGGGCAGGGACTTGGTATCTCAATCGCTCGATCAAACGTTGGGCTGAAACCGATAACCCTCTGATCTTTGGCCTTGCCGAATATAATGCCGGACGAAGCAATGCGCTGCGATGGGTCGACTCGGAGCACCCTGAAAGTTCCGAAGCCTTCATGCGACACATGGACTTTCCGACGACCCAACGCTATGTTTTGGCGATTACTAAAAAATACGCCCAATATAAACGAGGATATATTCAACCTCCTTGGGTTACCGCATGGTACGACTGGTCGGCCAAAATTGAACGACGCCTCAAACGCAACTCCCCCTCACCAAAAGCAGCGGAATAAAGACAGCGTCTCACGCAACGACGCGACGGCGCAACGCAAATACATTTTTGATTCGATTCTGAAAACAGTGAATTTTTGTGATTTAAAACAAAAGCTGTTTGTCTTTTCGTTGCGCCGTCGCGGCGTTGCGTGAGATTACTCTCTTTTTCCCTGAATTTTAAAACTAGCCAACGGCCCTTTCCTTTGAGAGCCTCCGCCCCTATGAAATCGCCACGTGAACTCATTGATGCCTCCATCAAGGAAGTCGTTTCGACTCTTGCCCCTCAAGTCACTCTTCCCTTGACCCTCGTTCGCGCTTGTCAGGATCTCAAACATGGCGACTTCCAATCCAACGCCGCCATGCTCTTTGCTAAAGGACTCGGACTTAATCCCCGTCTCCTCGCCGAGCAAATCGTCGAAAAACTCGGAGAGACCTCTCTTTTTCTGAAACCCGAAATCGCCGGCCCTGGCTTCATTAATTTCAAAATCAAACCCGAAGCCTGTGCGGAACAAATCGCAGTACGCCTTCCCGATAGCCGACTCGGCATCGATACCATCTCCCACTCTCAAACAATTGTCTTTGATTTCAGCGGTCCGAACATCGCGAAGGAAATGCACGTCGGTCACATTCGCAGTACGATTCTCGGGGAATCTCTCTCCCGAATTTATCGATTCATCGGTCACTCTGTCATTACAGATAATCACCTCGGCGATTGGGGAACCCAATTTGGAATGGTGATTCTCGGGTATAAACGAGGAGGAAATGAGGAAGCGCTCAAAGCCGATCCTTTTGGCCATCTCGAAACGCTTTACAAAGCTGTTCAAGAAGAGACCAAAACGAATGAATCTACCCTCCAATTGGCGCGCCAAGAGCTTTTGAAACTTCAACAAGGGGATGCCGAAAATCGTGCCCTCTGGCAAAAATTTATCGATCTCTCCCTCGCTGCCATCGATCAGATTTATGCCCGACTCGGTGTCAAATTCGATCACACCCTCGGTGAAAGCTTCTACAACGATGCGCTTCAAAGCGTTGTGAACGATTTAAAGCAGAAAGGAATCGCCCAAGAGAGCGAAGGAGCTGTCGTCGTCTTTTCCGATAAAACGCTTCCTCCAAAAGAAGATCCCTTCCTAGTCTCTGAAAAAGAAAACGTCTTCCGAGACAACCCTTTCATTATTCAAAAATCCGATAAAGCGTTTCTTTACGGCACGACCGATCTCGCGACCGTTCAATATCGAGTCGAAAAATGGAAAGCGGATCGCGCTGTTTATGTAACGGATAGCCGTCAGCAAATGCATTTCAACCAGCTCTTCGCCACAATTAAACGTTGGGGTCTTCCGATCAAACTCGATCACGTTTGGTTCGGCGCCATCTTAGGAGAAGATAAAACACCTCTCAAAACGCGTGAGGGAAAACCGATCAAATTGCGATTGCTCCTCGATGAAGCCGAGACACGCGCTCTGGCGATCATCACCGAAAAGCATCCGGATTGGGATGAAGAAAAGCGTCAAATCATCGCCAAAAAAGTTGGCATTGGCGCGCTCAAGTATGCCGATCTTTCCCAAAATCGAAACAACGATTACGTTTTCCAATGGGAAAAGCTTCTCGCGTTTGACGGCAACACCGCCCCTTATTTGCAAAATGCTTACGTCCGGATTCGCTCGATTTTCCGCCGCAATAATTTTGCCGTTCCATCTCAGCCCAAAGTCACACTCGATGATCCTGCGGAACTTGCCTTAGCAAAAAAACTTTTGGAGTTTCGAGATGCAATCGAAATTGCGGCCCATGAATATCGCCCGCATTTTCTTTGCGTTTATCTTTTTGAACTCGCAACGACCTTTCATAAATTTTATGAAAACTGTCCGGTCCGCGATGCCGAACTCCCGCTTCAACAGTCCCGCCTGGTTCTTTGCGAATTTACCTCGAAGACTTTAGCAAAAGGACTGGAGCTTCTCGGAATTGAGACTTTGGACGAGATGTAGTTTCATTCTTATTGAAATTATTCTCATCATTTGCTTTAAGGGGAGGGACGAGCGATGCGAAAAGGCTCGCAAAGAGAGCTTCCTTTCTATGCCGGAGGCAGTAGTAATTTTAGTTCGCAGGGAGGCGGGGGAACAATCCTAGACTTTGCAACATCACGGACTCGCATCGCTCGTCCCTCCCCGATTAAAACGAAGACAAACTTAATCCCCACGCCACTCCTGCAAAAAGGAGTATCCCAATCACACCATTCACAAAAAAGAAGGCTCGATTGATTTCCCCCAAATCACGTGCCTCTCGACAGAGGAAATGCTCGTAAATCAACGCCACAAGAACAGCGATCCAAGCGATCCAATATGTGAGCGTGAGATGACTTAAAAAACCAAAAAGACCCAAAGCGAGCGCAGTCATTCCATGGGCACCTCTCGCGATCACTAATGATCTCTCGACCCCCCACTTGGCTGGAATCGAAAAGAGCCCGGCCTCTCGATCAAATTCCGCATCTTGAGTCGCATAAATGAGATCAAATCCAAAAACCCAGCAAAGAACCGCCAATGCCAACACCCAGGGAATCGCACTCATCAAATCCCCTCTCACCGCCGCCCATGCACCCAAAGGAGCTGCACTCAGAGCTAAGCCCAATCCCAAATGACACCAAACCGTAAACCGCTTCATCCACGAATAACCCCAAACCAAAACAAGAGCAAGCGGGGAGAGTAGATGACAAAGTCGATTGAGGTGACTAATGCCGTAAAGAAAAAGAAGAGCTCCTACGACGGTTAAAATAAGAGTTCCCCGCCGACTCCCCAAAGTGGAGCGAATTTTGGTCCGTGGATTTAACTGATCGATCTCCCAATCCAAATACCGATTCATCCCCATTGCCGACGTCCTCGCTCCGACCATACAGACCACGATCCACCCGAAAATAGGCCAAGCGGGAAAACCGTGAGCCGCGACCATCATCGAAATCAAAGCAAACGGCAGAGCAAAAATCGCATGCGAAAACTTGATCAATTCCAAATGATTAAAAAACTTTCGAATCATAAAACAAAAAGAAGATCTCACACAGAGTCACAAAGTCACAGAAAAATCATTATCCGCAGATTTTCGCGGATGAACGCCGATTTCAAAGACAGTTTTAGGTTTTAAGAAAAAGAAAATGGATTGATTTTTATTGTCTTCAATCTGCGTGAATATCCGTAAATCTGCGGATAACTCTTCTTTCCTTGCCTCAGTGACTTCTCGTCCCGTCCAAGCTGGTGCGAAGGCGGATGTGTGAGCCACTGCCTTTACATTCTTGGAATCGTAATCCCCTTTTGCCCCTGATACTTTCCACCGCGATCTTTGTACGAGACCTCACAGATCTCATGCCCTTCAAAAAAGAGCACTTGAGCCAAGCCTTCCCCCGCATAAATCTTGGCAGGGAGCGGGGTTGTATTTGAAATTTCCAAAGTCACATGACCCTCCCATTCGGGCTCAAAGGGAGTCACATTGACGATAATTCCACAACGGGCGTAGGTCGATTTCCCAATGCACATCGTCACCACATTTCGAGGGATCCGAAAATACTCCACACTTCGAGCCAAAGCGAATGAGTTTGGCGGTACGATGCAAACATCCGTATGCATATCGACGAACGACTTATCATCGAAATTCTTCGGATCGACGACAGTGTTGTAAATATTGGTAAAAACCTTGAATTCAGGTGCCACCCGAAGATCGTAGCCATAACTAGAACAGCCGTAGCTGATCACCCGGCGTCCATCGACCTCGCGAACCAAACCCTCTTCAAAGGGCTCGATCATCCCCGTTTCTTTCGACATTTTCCGAATCCAAGAATCAGCATGTACTCCCATATCCCCCCTCATTAGCCCTCCCTCGATCAAGTCCAAGCTAAAACTTGCCGACCCCTGAATCGCTAACGTAAAAAAAGTCGCAATCCCTCTAATATAGACTTGAATATATTTAATGACTTTACTATAAATTGTAAGAGATGGCGTGCTTTGTTTTTTACGATGACCAGGGAAACGTCGCTCGACTTTCGTTAGCGAACGAAAACGCGACCATTGGAAGCGCCGAGGGAAATCAAATTCTCCTCTACTCTTGAGGGAAAATTGAAAGAGCTGGCCGA
>JAZKBH010000187.1:21303-27472 GCA_040388725.1 Verrucomicrobiota bacterium | reverse complement strand
TCAGCAAAAAACACGCTTCCATCATTTTTGATAAAAATAAATTTTGGCTCGAAGATCATGGTTCGACCAACGGTACCGTCGTCAATGGAAAGCCGATTCAGCGTCAACAACTTCAAAACGGCGACATTATTAAATTTGGAAGTTACAAATTCTTTTTTGATGAGCTCTACCAAACGGAAGAGCAACTCTCCCGAACGTTTGCCAAACAAATTCAGACCATCAAAAACGCTCCTGCCCCAAAAAGACACGCTCCCACGTACAACCCTGCTCGCCCCAACTCCATCTCTCACTCCTCCTCACCGAAGAAACCGGGGCACACAACCCATAAAAATATTCCGACCGCTCCCGATAGCATGGCTCGCGTGAGTATGATTTGTGGCTGTCTCGGACCTATTACTTTTCTCCCCGCAATTATTACCGGCCATATGGCAGAAGCCAAATCGGCCTTGGATAAAAAGAATCAAACCATTGGACTCGCCTTAGGTTATACCTTTCTCTTTCTTTGGATCATCGCAGGCGTCTATTTTTTCAATCATACTCCGACTCCCACTTCTGCCTCTAACAGTGCCGCGAGCACGGCCACCCCATCGAATCCTGATGCTCCAGCCGTTCCGATGGAATATCCGATCATTACCAATCCGACTGAACTGCTTAAAACACCCATGGCGTGGATGCCACCGAAGGGTGTTTACAAACACATTCTCTTTAATGATTCTTCGCAAGGTATCGACGCCAGCGCAGAGCTCCAAAAACAAGTTTCCGAGATTCGTTCCACCTTTATCCACGGTCTGATCTGGATGGAGCTCAATTCCCTTGCTTTTAAAGTTTTGCCTTCCCAAAGAAAACTTCAACTCACCTACGAAACCTACCGGAACAATCCGACCTTTTGGGAATACAACAGTACCGTCGTTCCCGAGAAAAAAACTTTTTACGATCCTTTCTATTTTCCAGAAGAGACCCCCCAATGCTTCTTTAATTACGATAAAACCCTTGTTCCTCCTTTAGAACGCTTTGCTGATCCAATGTTCCGCTGGTGTTATGGAGTTCGCGGATTGATTTTTGACCTCCCTTCGAGCTTTGGATCTCAAGAAATGATCACCAATCTTCGCGTCATCCTCATTGTTCGACCCGGAACCAAAGTCGGTTCACTGAAAATTGAAACCCTGGAGGGAAATTTAACTCGTGAAGAACCTCGCTCCTACCAGTTTAAGGTGATGCCCTCTCAGCTGTACGCGGCGATTGTTTACCGCGTGACGGACCGCAAGCCGATTATCATCTCCACCCAAGAAAAGCTTTTCAGCCTCGAAGACTCGAAAAAATTGGAAGCATGGATTGATAAAAATATGGACGAGGTTCTCTCTCATCAACCCTCCAGTCCACTCTCAATTTCTCCTCCTTTCACGATTACTCCCAAAGACCCCTCCAATCCTGCAGCTCCAAAAAATGAGCCTCCCCCACAAAGGACCAAGGTTAACTTTTTCTTCGAACCGGCTAAGCCGTAATTCTAAAGACCGTTTCCATCGCCAAGGCGCCAAGAACGCCAAGGAAAAGACATTTTTTAGTTTCAACCCAAAACTGGCTTTTAGTTTTAAAACATAAAAACGATATTTTAAATTTTCCTTGGCGTTCTTGGCGGTAAAAACCCGCTTTTTCTTTTCTCCTCAAGAATCATCGTTATTCTTCAGATCGCGTGACTCTATGAACCTTTCTGATCCTTCATCTAGTGCTTCCCTCGATAAAGCTCACGCCTGGCATCCTTTTACGCCTCTGGATGAATGGCTCGATCCAGATCATCTCCCGATCATGATTGCCTCGGCGAAAGGCTCCTGGCTCGTTGATGAAAAAGGCAAAGAGTATCTCGATGGCAACTCTTCCATCTGGACGAATACCCATGGTCACTGTCACCCTCAAATGGTTCGTGCCCTTCAAGAGCAAGTCGAGACGCTCGATCACTCTTCCTATCTCGGACTCGGCCATCCCTTAGGATCGACTCTCGCTCAAAAACTTTCTCAACTGACAGGACTCCAACGTATTTTGTTTTCAAGCGATGGCTCTTCGGCGATGGAAGCCGCCATTAAAATCGCTACTCAATTTTTCCAACAAAACGGAGCCCCCGATCGAAAGATTTTCATCACCCTGCATGGCGCTTATCACGGCGACACCGTCGGCAACATGAGCTTGGGTCACTCCTCTCACTTTCATGACCCTTTTCGTCATCTCCTTTTTCACACCGAAGCGATTCCCATGCCCGGCTGCTATCAATGCCCCTTTAATCGGGCTTCCCCCGAAAAAGCCGATGCGCGCACCTACCGAAAGTGTCAATGGGAGTGCGTCACTCAGGCCGAGGAAAAAATGGCCTCACTCGGAGACAAAATGGCAGGCCTCGTCATTGAGCCTCGAGTTCAAGGTGCCGCAGGAATGGTGATGCAACCGGAGGGCTACCTCGAAAAAATCTCCGCGATTCCTCAATCTCAAGGGGCACTCCTTATTATCGATGAAATTTTCACCGGATTTGGAAGAACCGGAAAAATGCTCGCAAGCCAAATACCCCAGCTCAAACCCGATATCATTGCCCTCGGAAAAGGCCTCACAGGAGGAACCCTTCCGATGGCAGCAACCGCACTCTCCGAAACTCTTTTCAATGGATTCCGGGGCACCTATGATCGCACTTTCTTCCATGGTCATAGCTACACAGCGAACCCCATCTCCTCACGAGCGGCTCTGACAAACCTCAAAATTTTTGACCAAGAACAAACCCTTTCCAAAATAAAAACCCTCTCCGCTCATCTCCGAAAAATTACATCTGTCTTCTGGAAACATGACGCCGTCGGCGACGTTCGCCAAGAAGGACTCATTCTTGCAGTAGAACTCGTTCAAAATCGAACCACTAAAAATCCTTTTCCTCCTCAGGATCGGGTCGCTTACAAAATTAACAAAATTGCCGAAGGAAAAGGACTCCTCACCCGCGGCATCGGCTCGATCCTCTTCCTCGTTCCTCCGTATTCCACTACGGAAGGAGAGCTCGATCAGATGATTCAGATCCTCGATGACTCCATCTCCGAATATTTCAAAAGGAAATAAAAGGCAGTTTTAACCGCCAAAAGGGTCGTGAAGCGATAATCTTAAAAACAGGAGGTCATTTCATTTTGGTGCAGGGGTAGAGGGGGCACAACGAAAGGCAAAGGTCGCCAAGAAGAATATGAATCTTCACGGGTCGAAGAAATTTAAATTTCGTTGTTTTTAAAACCAAAATCGAATTTTCTTGGCGACCTTTGCCTTTTCCTTGGCGGTTAAAACTCTCTTTAAATTTCCCATCCAAAATGAGATCGAATCACATCGATCATCTGATCCACCGATAAATTTTCGATCCCCTCTTTCGGTTGGAGATCCAGATGAGTCTTTGCAGTAGACCCCCATTTTTTGACCACCCCATCAGGTCTCCAAAGGACAACGGTTGGCGTTTTCGTCGAAGCCGCGAGGTGAACCAATCCTCCCTCAGGAGAAATGTAACCTCCCGCCGTTTTCAAAAGATTTGCCACGACGGTCAAATCCGTTGGTTCAAGTATTCTGACCTCTCTTCGAGTAAGCCCATCCATCGTCTCTTTTGAAAAAGAATCCTCCGGTCGCTTCATGATTCCAATGCGAACTTTTCCTGTTTCCTGAAGACGATCGATCACGGAAAAATAATTTTTCATCGGCCAGTATTGTCCTCGATTACAAGTCAACGTGAGTAAAAGCGTTTTGGCGGACAAATCCCCGGCCCAATTTAAAATAGGATCCTCGACCTTCGGAATCGAAAGATCAAACCGATAGAGCTCCGGTTCTGAAATTCCAAAGGGCTGCAATAAACGAAAAAGTGTTTTAATCTGATGTTCATATTCAGGAAGGGGAATCGAATGGGTGTAATAATCGGAATCGCGATGAGAATCAAAACCGATTCGCACGGGATCCCTCGAAGCCTTTACCATTTTTGCCAAATGCCGATCGAATCCCCCTTTCACCGCAATCACCGTATCACAACCCTGAAAAGCATCCCGATTCAGCCAAGGATTTAAAAACTTTAAAAACGATGTTCGGATCTGGTGAACTTCTTCGACGAGAGGAGACCATCGAGCCACCTCGCAACCAGGCGAATCACTCACGATCACGATCTTCACCTCAGGAAATTTTTCTTTCAACGCATGAATCATGGGAAACGTACAAAT
Source organism: Verrucomicrobiota bacterium (assembly GCA_040388725.1). Classification (GTDB taxonomy): domain Bacteria; phylum Verrucomicrobiota; class Verrucomicrobiia; order Methylacidiphilales; family CAMAQI01; genus CAMAQI01. The sequence goes on along the minus strand of JAZKBH010000187.1, from coordinate 23,267 downwards.
CATATCCCCCAACCGATTCCGCCGAATAAGAGCGATCTTCCGTGGATGAATCAAAGTAGACATAAACGAAGCTCCCTTCCTACCAGGAATAAAATCAAAGGCAAACTATCCGCAAAAGGCTCGTGAAGCGAGAATCCTTCACACGCTGGAAGCGCTTTTCATTTTGGCTCGCCGGGAGGAGGGGGAGCAAATTCGCTCGGATTCCCACAGATTTTAAATAATAAGAGGCAATCTATTTTCTTTGTTTTAAAACCAAAAACTGTTTTTGAAATCTGTTCATCTGCGAAAATCTGCGGATAACTCTTCTTTTCCGTGCCTACGTGACTTCTTGTCTCGCCGAAGCTTGGGCAAAGGAGGATGTGTGATGCTGTTTTTATGTATTTTTCTTTCCGATTTCCAAAAATCACGTTAGACCCAATATCCCTATGGCAGCTCAATTGATCGATGGACGAAAAATCGCGGAACAGATTCACTCGGAAACCAAAGCCCGCGTCGATAAACTCAAGATCAAAGGAATCACTCCCGGAATCACTTTTATCCGTGTCGGTGAAGATCCTGCCTCTCAAGCCTATGTTCGTATGAAAGGCAAGAAAGCCGCGGAGCTCGGCATTCATTCCGATACCATTGTTTTAGATGAAAAGACGACGCAAAAAGATCTCCTCGAACTCATTGATCGACTCAACGCGGATACCAATGTCCATGGAATCCTCGTTCAAGCCCCTCTTCCTTCCCATATTTCGGAAACCGTCGTTTTCTCCTACGTAAACCCACACAAAGATGTCGATGGATTCCATCCGATCAATGTTGGAAAATTAATGCTGGGCGAAACCACAGGCTTTAAGCCCTGTACGCCCGCCGGTGTGCATGAGCTCTTGATCCGGTCTCAAGTCCCTACGGAAGGAGCGGAAGTTGTTGTCCTTGGACGTGGGAATATTGTCGGCAAACCGATGGCCTCGATCCTCATTCAAAAATTTAAGAATGCAAATTCAACCGTCACCGTTCTTCATTCCCGGAGTAAAAATATTGAAGAACATTGCCAACGGGCAGATATCATCATCGCAGCGATGGGTTTTGCTCACTTTGTGAAAGCCTCCATGGTCAAACCGGGAGCGACGGTCATTGATGTCGGGGTCAATCGCATCGAAGACAAAAACGATCCCCGTGGATATCGCTTGGTCGGAGATGTCGATTTTGAAGCGGTTTCACAAGTCGCGGGTAAAATTACCCCGAATCCCGGCGGTGTCGGCCCTATGACCATCGCGCTCCTCATGTCGAATACCGTTCAGGCAGCAGAGACACTTTCTCATTAAAACATGATTTTAAAAACTGGAGCGGCAGTGGCCCACTGCCTTCCTTGTCCAGTTGAGGCACAGAGCCTGTGCCCCTCCCGTTTTACTGTCGGAGTATTGTTGACTCTCGATACCAATTACGAGACGCGTTTTTTCACATCGTCCTGAACTTCATTCCACCAGGATTCAAGCGAGGCCTTACATTTTGACTTCACCTGAGCGAGATCCCCTTGGGCATCTGCTTTCGCAAAGAAGTAGAATTTGATTTTCGGCTCAGTTCCCGATCCACGGACGGCCATGCGACATCCATCTTCAAGATGGAAGATTAACATCATCTCTTTCGGAATGACTTTGCCATCCACATCCTTAAAAGTCTCCCGTTCAAAGTCCTGAATTTGAACGACTTTCTTTCCTTGGTAGGTTTGAGGAGGAGTGGAACGATAGGATTCGAGAAGCTTTTTGATTTGCGCGGCCCCAGCAGCCCCTTCGAAAGTCAATGTGCCAAGTTTTTCAGTATAAAAACCGTACTTGAGATAAATTTCATCGAGCACTTCGAGTAAGTTTTTGCCTTGGGTCTTCGCATCCGCTGCAGCTTCCGCAAACATGAGAGCAGCCGCATTCGCATCTTTATCGCGCACATAATCGCCCCCCGAATACCCATAACTCTCTTCTCCT
>JAZKBH010000187.1:4624-21293 GCA_040388725.1 Verrucomicrobiota bacterium | reverse complement strand
GCGGCACGACGTTCTGCAATCGGAAGATCGTCTTTTCCTTCGAGTCCCGCTTCTTTCTCATAAATCCGAAGTTTTTCACCGATGTATTTAAACCCGGTCAAAGTTTCCACACATTTTAAACCATTTTTTTCGGCCATGGTTTTTTGAAGATCCGTCGTGACGAAAGTTTTAATTAAAACTCCATGAGACTTGTTCTTCTCGTTCAAAATTCCTTGGGCAAAAAACCGACGAATTCGGTAGTCGCCCATCAATGTTCCGATGATGTTTCCGGAGACGATTTCAAACTCACCCGCACGATTTCGAATCGCCACCCCCATACGATCACAATCAGGATCCGTCGCAATAACGAGATCCGCATTTAACGTCTTCGCTTGGGTGATGGAGATCGAAAGGGCCTCTGCATTTTCAGGATTCGGCGATTGGACGGTCGGAAACCGTCCATCTCCCTCCGCTTGCTCAGGAACGATATGCAAATTAAATCCAAATTTTTGAAGAAGACGGGGAATAATTTGAATCCCCGTTCCATGCAAAGACGAATAGACAATCTTCAAATCCGACTTCGCTTTTTGGATGGTCTCAGGCTCAAGCACCAGCGTTTCAAGCGCGTGAATATAGGCTTGATCAGCCCCTTCTCCGAGAGGGTGAAAAGTTCCTTTTTGAGGCGCAACCGTAGGAGCTGCCCCTTCTTTTAAACGGTTCACTTCATGAATGATTCCCGTCGCATGAGGTTCAACGACTTGAGCCCCGTCATCAAAGTAACATTTAAATCCATTATCATGAAAAGGGTTATGACTCGCCGAGACCACGATTCCGGCCTGAGCTTCGAGCCAACGCACGGAAAAGGAGAGCTGTGGAGTCGAGCGTGAATCTTCAAAGAGATAGGCATCATGACCTTGCGATTGCACGCAGGACGCAATGAGTTCCGCGAAGTGACGAGAGAAGTGACGCGTATCATGGGCAATCACCACTTTTGATTTTTGATTCGGAAAGTTTTTGAGGAGATATTCTCCGAGTCCGAGAGCGGCGAATCGAATATTCGCATCGTTCATCACATTCGTCCCCACGCCTGCATGTTCGGGTGCGCCGAGTGGACTTTGAGTTCCTTTTTCTGCAGCAGTCACCTTCTTTGAAATCGTTCTTCCCCGGATTCCTCCGGTCCCAAATTTCAAATTCGCATAAAAACGATCATTGAGTTCCGTCCATTCCGAGGCATTCACCAATTCTTCAATACTCAGCTTGGCCCAAGCCTCTAATCCGGGTGTTTGATAAACCCTCAAAATATTCTCACGTGACGAAGCGAGAAGTTGACCCGATTGAACAGCCGACTCAAGTGCAGAAGCGATATTCATACAGGGAAAAGCCTCTTCAAATTCAGCTCTGTTGGCAATTGAAAAAGCCGAAAAGATTCACCGCCACGACACGGAGCGCGCCACGAAAAGACAAATTTTAGGTTTAACTTAAAAACAAATGCTTTGGGTTTAAAAAATAAAAATGTATTTTGAATTTCCCGTGGCGCTCGCTGCGTCGTGGCGGTAAAAACGCTTAAGAGCCAATACGTTTTTCGAGCTGAGGATCTTTAGGAATCCCCGTCTCCAACGCTTTTTTGTAATGCTTACGGGAAAGTTCTTTCGAAGGAGGATTTTGCGTCGCGTAAATCACCGCTAAATTGAAATGAGCATCCCCGTAACTCGGATCAAGTTCAACGGCTTTACGGAACTCTTGTTCCGCCGCTTCTTGCCATCCTTTTTGGGAGCAAGCAATACCGAGGAAGTTATGACTTCGCGCATCGTTCGGCTCTAAAGTGGTCGCTTTCGTCAGAACTTGAACCGCATCGTCGTAGCGATTCATTTGATAGTAGACGATTCCAAGAGAGGAGTGAGAGAAGTAATCGTTCGGATTCAGCTTAATCGCTTGTTTCAAAGCTTCTTCTGCACCGGGAAGATCTTGCATTTGGAAACGAGTCACACCGAGGTTAGACCATGCATACAAACTCTCAGGATAGCGTTCCGCCATCGTTTTATATTTCTCAGCAGCTTCGGCGTAACGTTTGCGGGCAAAAAGGTCGCTGGCCTCTTGAGCAAGTGAACGGACTTCTTCAGGTACAACCGCTTTCGTACGGTAGTCGTAGCTTGCCCCGGCATCATCACGGGAAGAAGTGGAGCGTGATGGACGAGAGGAAACAGTCGATCCTTGATCGATAGAAGGAGCACCGTTCGAATCCATGTTATTGGAACTATTATTGAGAGGAGCTTTAAATCCTTGGTCTGGGGAGATGATATCGACGTTCATCGGGGTATGAAGCATCGCGAGTTCATCGGCACTTAAAACGACAAGCGGTGAGCTGAGGAGATCGATTTGTTGACGAAGAACTTCGGATTTCACCTTCAAGTTTAAAAGCTCTTCCAAAGCGAGGCGTTTTGCCGCATCACGACGGGCTTGTTCTTGCAATTGACGATTAATGATATTCCGGAGAACATCATTTTCCTGACGAAGCTGTTCGTCATTTTTTCCAGATCCCCCATCGGCCAATTGGCGTTGAGCGGTTTCAAGTTGGGATTTTAATTCTGTCGTTGTTTGACGATACGCTTGATTTTCGTTTTCCAGAAGCGCGAGTTGGTCTTGGACTTTCTTCAATTGGCTTTGAAGATTAATCACATTCACGTCCGCAGCCCCACCCCCACGTAATTGCCGCATCGACTGCTCGGCTTGAGCGAGTTGATCTTTAAGAGTGTTATTATCCTTAAGAAGCTGAGCAACCCGAGAGTCCACATTTCCGGATTTAACTGAAGCGAGTTCTTTTTCCGTGTTCTCCAAACGAGTCCGAACCCGATTGGTCTCTTCCAAGGATTCCAAATACTTTTGTTTGTAATCGTTGACCTCTTTTTCGAGAACCACAATGCGAGCCTTTAAAACGGTGGTTTCATCCATGTTACTGGAAAAACGCGAAGCCTCAGGAGCAGAAGTCGAAGGAACGATCGGAGAAGCCTCGACCACAGGCGCCGTCACAACCGGAACCACGGGGGCCGGGGCTGGAGGAGCAATCACAGGAGAAACGGGGGCGGAGTTATTCGAAGGAAGACCGGGATTCACCTGAGAGACAATCGGAGATGGTTTCTGGGGAACTGTCTCGGGCTTTGAAACGACAGGCATATTATTAGCTCCCAGCGAAGCCATTTTATCCCGCACGTACTTTAAACGGAAATTAACGATGACCGGTTCCCATTGGGGATTATCTTTTTTGAGGGTCTGAAGTCGTTTCTCGACTTCCTGATAACGAGTTACCGCACTATTCTTTTGACCGGACTTTTCAAGATTTTCGGCTTCTTGAAGTAAGAAGTAAATTTGAAGGAACTGATCTTGAGGGGTCGGGGCAGCTTCCGCAAAAAGCAGCACTACGATCAAGATCGTAAAAACGCGTATAAACTTCTTCCCCTTTAAATACATGGATCGCATTATTTGACGGTTTTGCCCGTAAAAAGTCAATGGTGAAAAATCCATTCAGGCTCTTTTTTTCGGAAAGCGAGTAAGATTGATATTTCTTTCCTCATGAAGAACTTAGCAAAACCAAGGTCTTACTTTTGAACAATGAGGCTCGACCCCGTCATTTCAACAGGCTTAGGAAGTCCCAATAAGTCCAGAAGTGTGGGTGCAATATCCGCTAAAATCCCTTTTTTCAGAGCAATTTTATCCGAATCCGCGCCAACATAAATCAATTGAACTAGATTGGTCGTATGCGCGGTGTACGGACTGCCATCTTCGGCAATCATCCGATCACAATTCCCGTGATCCGCAGTAATTAAAGCACATCCACCCTGCGCTAAGATCGTTTCGACGACTCGTTTTAAACAAGCATCCACGGTTTCCACCGCTTTGATTGCTGCAGGAATACTTCCCGTATGTCCCACCATGTCCGGATTGGCATAATTCAAAATTAACAAATCGTAGGGCTTTGATTTGAGTTGAGAGACCACAAGGTCCGTCAATTCAGGAGCACTCATTTCCGGTTGAAGATCATACGTCGCCACTTTCGGCGAAGCAACCATTTGACGATCTTCCTGAGGATAAGGAGCTTCGATTCCTCCATTAAAAAAATAAGTTACGTGGGGGTATTTCTCTGTCTCCGCCATGCGAAGTTGCGTCAGACCCGCATGAGAAACCACCTCTCCCAAAATATTTTTCATGCTTTGAGGAGGATAAAGAACAGGAACTCCGTAATCCGACTGATACTCCGTCATTGTCACAAGATCCACCTGAGGATGGTAGTCTCTTGAGAACCCTACGAAAGTGGATTTCAAAACCACTTCACAAAGCTGACGAGTGCGATCTGCACGAAAGTTAAAAAACAAAATTCCATCTCCCTCTTGAACCAGAGGTTTATCCGTCGGAACAAAGACAATGGGAAGAATAAATTCATCCGTCTTTTTGTTCTGGTATTGGGCTTCAATCGCTTGAATGGGATCCGTCGCTTTTTCTCCTTTTCCGAGAAAAATAAGATCATAAGCCAACTCCGTCCGTTCCCATCGTTTGTCCCGATCCATGGCAAAGTAACGGCCAATCATCGTCGCAATGGTCCCCACTCCGATTTCCTGAATCGCTTGCATTAAGTGAGCGAGATACTTCTTTCCTGCAGTGGGCGAGGTATCACGACCATCCATAAAGACATGAATGTAAACATCCGTTAATCCCGCTTTTTTTGCGGCTTTCAAAAGCGCGATGAGATGCTCGAGATGAGAATGAACTCCTCCGTCCGAGAGTAATCCCCAGAGATGAAGTCTTTTTCCGGAGACTTTGAGACGTCCAAAAAGATTCGTTAGAATCGGATTTTCAAAAAAATCCCCTTCATAAATCGCTTTCTGAATACGCGTGAGATCTTGGTAAACAATTCGTCCTGCGCCCAAGTTCAAGTGTCCGACTTCACTATTCCCCATTTGTCCTACAGGAAGCCCTACGTCCAGTCCACTCGCACTCAAAGTCGATTGCGGACAAGTCGCATACAGATGTTCATGAAAGGGAAGCTTCGCCAATAAAGGAACGTTTCCTTCTTTTTGAGCGGCCGAAATTCCTTGGGGACTAATCCCCCATCCATCTCGAATAATTAAAGCGACGGGTCGTTTTTTCATAAGGATATCCTAATTATTAAATGTGATTCTTTTCATCCCATTTTGGAGGGGCGAGCGCTGCGAGTTCAGGATGTCGCAAAGCTCAGGACTCGCAGCGCTCGTCCCTCCAGATATAAAATCGATCTCTACTTAATGGCCGCCCAGACACGGTGGACATCATCGTGATCGTCCAACGCCTGTAAAAACTCTCCGACCTCTGCACGTTGCTCATCGGAGAGCTCTGGGAAATTCTTGGGAATATACCCCATTTCACCTGTCACCACCGTCCATCCATTTTTGGAGAGCCACTGGGAAACCGTATGAATGGCAGCGCGATCGGTAATGAAACGAGTTCCGGCAGTTCCCTCGGGAATATCGTTATTTTGCTCATGCGTGAGCTCTTCCACTTCGTTCGCTCCTGCCTCAATGGCAGCGCCTTCACGATCGATGCTTGCATCCGCATGATAGGCTTCCACTAAGCCAACATGATCAAATAAAAACTTGTTACTCCCCCCCGCGCCAAGCTGTCCTTTTTTGAAAAGAACTCGAAGTTCCGGAGCAGTACGATTGTGATTATCGGTCATCGCTTCGACGATCACCGGAACTTTATGAGGAGCATAACCTTCGAAGGTCATGGTCTCCATCGTCATTTTTTCGTCGCCAATTCCTGCACCTTTTTTAATCGCGCGATCGATCACGTCTTTGGTGATGCTCTCTTTTTTGGCTTTTTCAACAGCCGCGAAAAGCTGCGCATTACAACTCAAGTCTGCACCGCCATGACGGGCAGCGACCATAATTTCTCGAACGAATTTCCCGGTCGCCTGCGATTTTCTCAACGAAGCGACCGCCCTTTTTGCGTGGAGCCATTGACGTCCCATGTCACGGTTCTAGCGACTTTCATCCGGTGCGCAAACGGGAAATGCGGGGAAAATTGAACCGCCAAGTTAAAGGCAAAGAAGTCCCAAGTTTTTGAGTTTTCTGAGAAACAAAAAATGCCTTTTCTTGGATCTTCCCTTTGAATTTTTCTTTGTCTTTAACTTAGTGGTTCAATTTCTGCTTTGAGTGAAGCGCCATAAAGCTGAGAATTTCGGGTTAAATCCTTATAAATGGTAAAGAGATAGACTTTTTCAGGATACACCTCCCGATACTTGGTCACCTCCACCTTATCGAGCACCTCAAAACCAAAGCGGGCAAACATCCGCTCTCCACGTCGTCCTTCAAAAACCACCATCTGCCCATAAACCCCTTTTTCTCCTTGAGCGACGAGATAATTGATAAACCCTTGGATCATTTGATGCGCATGCGTCAGCTTACGCGCCTCGGGTAATAGATTAATATGAAAGTGCGCCATTTTTTTGGGCGACTTGGGGACTTCCCTCCATCCTCGAAAGATCAGCCAACGGATAAACTTTCTCGATGCTTCATTATAAGGTTTAAAAAAATAACGATAGAGTCCCAAGAAAACGAGTTTTGCGTTATGGAAAAGATGATAAAAATCGTTGAATCGGTAACGTCGACATCCCATGAGATAACCCTTTACCTCTCCATCCATTTCAAAAACCAAAGTCGATTCAGGCTCGAGATCTGTATAGTACTGAGTCAAATAATCCGCAAAGAGTTCGCGGTCTTCAAAAACGGGATCGATCGGTTTACTTAAGAAACCGGTATCGGCACAAATCTTCCGCACGGCAGCACGGTCTTTCTTTTGAAAAAAACGAACGAGATTGGCCATGATTTTATCCCTTTAAATGATGGACTCGATCCAGCTCTTCGATCGATTCCCGATATTGAATCCAAAGCCGATCGAAAACCACTTTCCACCCATAATCTTTTTGAACTTTTTCTGAAACGGTTTGCCCTAAAAGTTTTCGATCCGACTGCATCATTCGCTCAATAGCCTCGGCTAATGCCTGCGGATTGTTCTGTTGCGCCCAAAGATCCAATCCTCCCATGACTTGAGAGTCCATATTCGACCCTCGAATTCCAACCACGGGAACTCCCGATGATTGAGCTTCCAACGTGACGAGACCAAACGTTTCGCAAACCCCTGGATGAACAAACAGATCGCAGCTCCGATAGTAACGAACAAGTTCTTCCGGACGGTCGATGTAGGACTTCCAGACCAAAGCCTCGGTCTTCTCGCGGACCGCAGGAAGATAACGCCGAAGAGGTCCATCGCCGATGATCATCAACCGATAAGAGGTATCTTTTTGATGTAAAACTTCAAAGGCTCGTAGAAGAGTGAGTACATTTTTTTCGGGGGCCAGTCGGCCTACATAGAGAAGTCGTTTTGTCCCCTCTGAAACGCCCCACTCCGCTTGTACTAAAACATCGACATCTCCTGGTTGAAAAATATCCGTATCGACCCCCAAAGGCAGGGGAGCGACATTTTCTAAACCCCACTCTTCCAAAAGCTGTTGAAGGCCAAACGAAGGAACAAAGGTTCGGGAAAAATCACTATAAAGCCGGATGATATAATCTTTTGCATAGGCCATCGCCACATCACGAAGCCACGAACCTGCATATTTTAAAATCGTCCGCAAATAAGCATCGGGAAAATGAGAATGGTAAAACCCACAGACGGGAATATGGAGCTGACGACCGACTTTTTGGCAAATCCAAGCAAGATGATACGGATCACCCACTTCAATGAGATCAGGACGAATTTCTCGGAGAATCGCCTCTACCCGGGGGGTATTCAAAATGATCCGATAACGGGAGGTCTTCTCCACTTTCGGAGATTGAATCGTATAAGTATGAAGTCGGCCCTTCTTCTCGTAAGAATTTTTTTCACCGGGGACAATCAGATAGTGCTCATCGTTCGTATAACGATCGACATAAAGGCGCTTCTCATTCAAAAAACGCTTAATTCCACCGCTGCGCGGAGAATAGAATTGAGTGACGTCACAAACCTTCATAGCAGTTGAAAATAGAAGACTAAAGTGATTGGAATAATCTTGTTATGCCTGGAGGGGCGAGCGCTGCGAGTCCAAAGTGATACCAAGGACTCTCAGCGCGCGTCCCTCCAGATAAAATCCAATTCAAAAAAGAGATTCATCCTCTAAAAACAAAATCCGGGCAGAAGCCCGGATTTTGAAAAACAACCATAAAAACCCCAGCGAGGGATTCTTATTTCTTTTCGCGATGAATCGTATGACGTCCCAATGCGGGATTATACTTTTTGAGCTCAACGCGCTCTTGTTGAAGCTTTTTATTCTTTGTACCAAAGTAGCGCGAAGGAGATTTCCCTTCGGGTCTCGCTTCGGTACACTCTAAAATGATTTGTTCACGTGCCATAGGTCACTCCATTTAAATTAGTTGGGTCTGTCTTGCTACATGAATCATATCCAACCGTCAACTTTTAAAGCCAAAACTCCCCCTTCATCCCTCAAAAACAGGGAAAAGGAGCTGAAATTGCGATCCTTTCCCCTTTTTGGAGGTCACCCGTATCTTCCCTCGATGGTTTTCCATAATTTTACGGACAATCGCGAGCCCAATCCCTGTTCCATGAGTCTTGGAACTTAAAAATGAAGTAAAGAGCCGATCGACCACTTCCGGGGTCATTCCATGCCCCGTATCCGACACCGTTAAAGCCAGGTAGCGAACTCCCTCGAATTCCGTATTATGCGCCTGAAGTCGGAGGGTCCCCTCCTCATCCATCGCATCCGACGCATTGAGAATCAGATTCAAAAGCGCTTGATCGACTTGTGCACGATCGGCATTCATCGGAGCCAACCCCTCTTCCACGTGATACGTCATTCGAATACGCAAGGACTCGAGTTTATGACGAGTCAAAAGAAGAACATCCTGGAAAATGCGAGACGGATCCAATAAGGCAAACTGCGGCTCCGAAGAGCGAGAGAAGGTCAAAACTTGATCGACGATTCGATTCATCGACTTCATTTTTTCCGTAATCACTTGAATATCTTTCTGAACGGCAGGGTCAAAGGGCGCCGATTCTGTTAAATGATGAAAAAGCATTTGAACCACAGTGAGTGGGTTTCGAATCTCATGCGCAATCTCCGCGGCCATCATCCCCACCGCTGAAAGTCGCTCTCCTTGTCGTAAGCTTTCTTCAAGCGAAATCAACTTCTCCAGTAATCTTCCCCGCTCAATGGCGGAAGCGACCAAGTTCCCCAGAGTTGTGAGCAACTCTGTTTCAGCAACGGAAAACCGATGCACCACCGGCATGTAGACCGATAGAACTCCGATCTTCACTTCATCGACAATCAGTGGCACAGCCAAAAAAGAAACCAGCCCCTCTTTTTTAGCAATACGAGGATAAAGAAAGCTATCGTGATCCTGCACATTCATCACCGTCAACGGCTTCCCTCTTTTGAGAACAAATCCCATCAAGGACTCATCGACGGGAATATTCGGTTTACTCTGATAGGCCGTTCCCGCACCTGACGAAGCCCTCAATTCCAGCTCCGTTCCATCCGCCGAGAGAAGCATTAATGAACAAAGCTTACTTTTCATCAAACGTCCGACCAAAAGAGTCGTCTGACTTAACGCCTCATCCATGCTCTGCATTGAAAATATCGTCTGTCCAATTTCGATCACAGAGGAGAGCTGTCGCTCGGAGGTTTTGAGGCGTTTGATTTCCCATCCAATCTCCAAAAAGGAGGCCACTTCTTTCGATAATGCACCTAAATATTTTTCGGACTGGAGATCGAAAGCATTCACCCGATCCGATTCCACATTCAATACCCCGACCACCACGCGATCGATCTCAATGGGGACAGCTAACTCAGAGCGTGTCTTGGGACTTAAATCGATATAGCGACGATCTTTTTTAACGTCATCAATACGAAGGAAACGTCCCGTTCCTGCCACATAGCCCGTGACTCCTTCGCCAATTTTTAAATCGACCTTGCGTGATTTGGAGGTGAGTCCCACAGACGCTTCGACATCCAGTGTTCCACTGTTCGGATTCGTCAAACGAATCGATCCTCGATTGCCTCCGAGCGTCTCAATCGCTTCCTCCAAAAACATTTGCAACATTTTATCAGGATTGAGTAACGACCTCAAATCCCTCGCTCTCCATTCGGGAATGCGATATGGCGATTTCATGAACTCAAGTCACTTCCAATGTTTTCCGGAGTTCCTGAGTCATATGGTCGAGCCATACGGGATCAATAATTTTTTGATTCTCACGATCTGTGAGATAAAAACTATCAAGCGCCGCTCCCTTTTCCGTCGTAACACGGGCAAAGACAATGTTTGTTTTACACTCGGACAAACAACGCGTGATCAAATATAAAAGACCAGGACGATCCGGGGTCGTGATATTCAGCAGAGTCGAAGCAAGCGAACTACGGGTATCAAAAGTAATTTTAGTCGGAAATTCCAACCCTTCGAGCCCGAGACGGGTGACTCCTTTTTTGAGAGGTATGATGGTATTCAAGTCAAAGTCAGGATTTGAAAAAACTTTTTCCATCATATCCCGAACCTTTTTTTGATCCTTGGGATGCGTGACCGCTTGAGACATTTCATTCGAAATACGAAACGTATCAACGACAATATTGTCTGCGCGTGTGAAAATTTCAGCGCTCAAAATAGAGAATCCCGAGAGCGCCAAAACACCGGCAATTTTAGCAAATACCAACTCACGATCCCAAGTCACGACCGTCACCTCGGTATGAGATTGGTCCGGGTGATCGATCCATCCGACGACAGGAGAAAGCGCAAATTCAGGATCTGAAAGCCGATTTAAAAACTCATGAATCAATGTGAGATGATGAACAATCAACGGCTCACTCAAAGTATTAAAGTAGCGCTCCGGTAAGCATGAGAAATGCGCTTCGACTTCTTCTAAGGTAATCGACTTTGGTCTCTTTTCTTTGACCTGTTCTTTAAGTTCGATAATTGATTTCTTGGCCTCCAATAAAAACTCTTCCTCGCCGGCAAGAGCCTGCCTCGTCAGATGATACAAGCGCCAAAGCAACATCTCCCGCCAATCGAGCCATTTTTTATCGCCCCCCGTTCCCATTCCATCCGCAAACGTAATGAGCATGAGCATATCCAATCGCTCAGGCGTCTGAACGATCCGGGCAAACTCGAGAATCGTCTCATGTTCATCGAGATTTTTTGTGCGAGCCACATCGGACATCGTCATGTGATGATCCGTCAAAAAAATTAATGTTGAGAGGTCGGTCGATTTCAATTTAAAGCGGCGACAAACCTTCATCGCATTCAGCGCACTCTGATCCGCGTGATGACGTCCTCCTTCGCTCTTCCCGGTATCATGCAAAAGCATCGCGAGATAAAGCAAATACGACTTATCGACGCGCTCCATCAATGGCTTGTACGGGAGAAACGGAGCCTCTTTCGCATCAATAACGCCATCCAACATCTCCAAACAAACCAACGTATGTTCATCGGCAGTATAGCGATGAAAAAACTCGTGCTGAACGAGACAGGTTAATGGCTCGAATTCAGGAAAAAATCGTCCGAGTAATCCAACCTCGTGCATCATCCGAAGAATGCGTCCGACCTGACCTTTTTTGGAAAAAATGCCGAGCAGCATCTCTCTTGTCGACTGATGATAGATAAAACTTCGATCCACTAATTTCAATCGACGACGAAGCTTAAAGCGAATCTCCGACCCGAGATCACACTTATGATTTTGTGCATGAACAAAGACTCTCAAAACTCTTAATCGGTCTTCTGCAAAAATAGAAGAATCCGAGGCTTCAATGACCCCCTCTTGAATCACAAATCCATCGATATTTTTGGCTCCTCGAAGTGATTTTGGGATCAGATTCCAGGGAGATGATTTCCGTGTCGATTTCACTCCCGCCAGACGCTCGGAAAGATGGTTGGTGAGTTGATACAGCACTTGAGCATGCTGATAGTAATCCCTCATCAAACTCTCGATACGTCGCAGAATCGTCTTTTGAGGGTACTCGAAGGCATTCGCAATTTTCCCTTGAAGTTGAAGCGTTAAAACATCTCCTTTTCTCTTCTGTTGAAAATGAAGTTCTGTTCGGAGTCGAAGAATAAAGTCGTAAGCTGAATCCATCGCCTTTCGTTCACTTGGTGTAATGAATTTTTGCTCCACCAATTCTTGAGTGGAATGAATCTTTCGTTTGACCCGAGCGAGCCAAAGGAGACTTTGATAGTCACGAAGACCTCCACAACCCCCTTTGATATTCGGCTCTTGAACAAAAGGGGTATTATTGTGTTTTAAATGGCGTTGACGCTGATCTTCCAATCGCCACTCCACATACTCGTCGATTTTATCTTCGATGCATTTTTTCTCGAAAGTCGCTTGAAATTTTTCCCACAATTTGACATTCCCGCAAAGAAATCGCGATTCGAGCATCGCTGTGCGTGTTTGAAAATCATCTCGGACCTGTTCGATCACTTCGTCTTGCGAACGAGTCGCATGCCCAACGTCGAAACCGACATCCCAGAGCATGTAGAGAACTTCTTCGACCGTATCTTTTACTAACGCGGAAGATTCCCCCCCTTTTTCATAGAGAAACAAGAGATCGATATCGCTATAAGGATTCAACTCTCCACGTCCAAATCCACCGACAGCGATCAATGCCACAGGGGGTTCTTTGTGAAAGTGAGCACGAAGCGCATTTTCAATCGCTCCGCGCCAGACATGCTTCAAAACCAGGGATAAAAGATACGAACGCTTCTGAGCGATTTCACGTCCCCCGCCGCCGCTCAAGTGATTGAGTTTAAGACGATGCTCTTCGATCTTTAAAAATTTCCGATAGACATCCAAAAGATCACGAGGCTTCCGAAGCGACTCATTTTCTAATTGCCGTTCTGCGTGACTTAAAACTTTTTCCCAGTGCGAGGAAGCCATAGAGGATCCCTCTATGTAAGCAAGAATCGTCCCAGGAGGAAGTTTTTTCGAAATTTAATCTCCACAAAGTCTCTGAGAAAAAACAGCCCTCGTCCTCTAACCCGCCATTGAGTACTTTTTCGCCCACTGATCTAATATCACCTGTAACGACTCCTTAAGTCCTTGTCCCTCTACTCCATGAATTTCAAAAGCGGAAGCGCTTTCAGACCGTTGATTGAAGGTAAAATCAAGGTAACTGAACGGCGCTCCATTCGGAATATCCCGCTTATTGTACAAAAGGACGTAAGGAATCTCCAAAAGACTTGTTTTTTGCTCCACCAAAATATCCTGCATGGCGGCAAACGACTTCACATTTTCCTCCATCCGCTCCCATTGAGTGTCAACGACATAGGCAATTCCATCGATCCCTTTTAAAAGCCTCCGATACGTCTGCGTACGAGTCGGATACCCCGGCAAGGTCAAAAGCCGGACAAAAGTCGTGAATCCGGGTATGACCGAAATCGCTTTATCTTCAAAATCAAAATAGAGACCCCGATCTTGCCCTAAAAAATCATGAACAAAATCCCCACGGCTTTCAGAAGGAGAAGAAGCATGAAGACTCTTCAAAATCGAAGATTTTCCGGACGCAGGAATCCCCATATAGGCGATCCTTAAAATAACCCGTTTTTCGCGATTCAGGATGAGCGCCATTTTGATCGCCTTCCTTACACCCTCATCAACGAATTCGTTCGTGTAGCTCGATTGCGAGTTTTTCCAAAACCGCTCTCATCGCATCCGGGAGCATTCCCCCTTGGAATCCGGAGATCAAAAGAGTTGATCCTCTTTGCAGAATGATCCATGACCCGATGGCGTCTCGCAAAACAACTTCACGGACCAATCCGACCTGGAGGACCATCGGTTCCGAAGTTTTTAAAGTCTCTTGAGCCAAAGCAAGGAATTGATCCTTATTTTCGACGCCCGAGAGCTCTCCTAAAACCTGAGTTCCTTTTTGAACCAGACAGCCTCGAATACCAGGCCATAGTGCAATCCGGGAAATCGCTTGGTCCGCAGATACCTTTAATTCTACATTTAAACCAAGAATTTCATTGAGACTTACGATCACCCCTGGATCTGCATGTTGTCCTGTAAGGGAATAAAAAACGGCATCGGTCATTCCAGGAACACGAAGTAAGTCTTCCAATTTAGCAAAACCACCCTTCATTTGGCGGTAGGAAACAATGGATTTAGCAAGCTCTTCCGAGCACCGAATGGATTGAACCAATTGCGCTTCTTTACAGCGATTTAAATCCAAGTCTTCGGATGCATCTGGTGCAGGAGCGACTTCGGTTTTCACTTCAGCTTTTTCTACAACAGGAGGAACAATCGACGGATCCACCTCTTGCTTTTCTACGACCGTAACAGGAGCCGAAACTTCAGCGGGCTTCTCCACTTGCTCAATCTTTTCAACAATAGGTGATGGAACAATGGGGTCGGGATTAATCGGTTCAATTTTATCCTCTTGAAGCTCTTGAACCATCACGGTTTGATCACCTTGAGGAACATCTGCCAGCGCTTCTTGTGCCGCTTGCAAGAGAACATCTAAAGTAGGAGCGGGAGGAACGACTGCGGGGACCGAAGGAGTGACTTGCGGTGGTGGAGGAATGACAGGAGCTTCAGGGACAGTCAAAGTCTCTTGAGATTCGACGATTAAAACAGAATCTTCCGAAGGAGGCATTGCCGCTGTTTTATCCTCAAGAGGAACATCTCCCCCTAATGCGTCTTCTGCGGCGGCAAGCAATGTATTGAGTGTCGGCGCAGGCGTCGCGGAAGCCGGTGGCGGTGGAATTGCAACCGGAGTCGCGGGAGCAACAGGGGCCGGAGGAATGATACGAGGTGCCGGAGGGGGAATCAACGAAGGCGTTGATTTTGTCGCAGGAGCAGGAATATCATTTGCGGATGCAAACGACGGAGGTGTCGGTGGAATAAGAGGATTGATAGGACGCGTTTTTTTCGCATCTGCAGAAACTGCGGACGCCGCTTTGCCTTGCAGTTTATCCGCAGGGATTCGGGTAAAGACTTCCATCATCGGCAAAATGACTTTTGCATCCATCAAGCTCCCAATTTCGGTCGCAGACTTAAACATCGCTTGCGGCAAAAATCCGATCATTTGTTGAACTGAAAATTCAATTTTTCCCAAAGGAAGTTGAGGAACGATTAACTGTAAAGGGATCGAAAACTCATCCGTGGGATTCGCCACCATTTGGGCTTGCTCAGATAATATAGAGGGAGGAAGCGAGCGAAAAGCAATGCTCATCGGAAGATTAATTTTATCCTCCGGCGAAACTCCAGCGCTCATGGTTGCCGCCGCTCCTTGAACTTTTCCCGGAATCATAATCCGCATCGTCGGCTCAATTTGATTCTGAGATCCCAATGGACCCGTACGAACAGGAGCCCCTGTAGGAGGTAAAGGTCCTGTTTTTTGAGCAGGAAGAACGATTCGTTGAGTCGATTTGGCCACCTTATTTCCGACGGGTTTAGGGGCTTTTAAACCCATAATCGACGAAGGAAAATCAGCAATCGGAGGAGGAGCGCCCACTCCCGGAGGACGTGGCGCAGGCGGCTTCATTCCTGAAGGAGGTGCGGGAGGGTTTACCGGATTCGACTCGCCGCTCTTTTTTCCAAACATTCCAAAAAAACCAGACATAATTCAAACTCCAGTAAAGATTGTAATCCCACAAATTTTGCATAATTAAAAGGTCGATGCAACAGAATAAGGACTTTCTCTTTCCTGTCAGCGCTGAAGGCCCTTATGCACTCTCAGACTTTCTTCAAAAACATTTTTTTGAGGAATTTAATGGGAAAATAGACGTTCTCACTCCGCAAGCTCACGGAATGATCTTCATTCAGAACGGAAATCCAATTCATGCTTCCTTCGACAAAAAAGAAGGTGACGAAGCCCTACTCGAACTCCTCCAGCTTCCTAACCCTAATCTGACCGCCGTTTCGGGGATCCCTTCACCTGCAAGTACCATCGGAAATAAATTAGAAAACCTTTTAATCGAGTTCGCGTTAAGAGAACAAAATATCACGGGAAAAAATGTTTTAAGCCCTTCTAAAAGTGATCCCACATCGTCCAAATCGAGTTCCCTCTTGGAAGTTCATAATCCCCCTGCAGGAAAGTTTGAATTTCCGTTGGACCACACCGAAGTCTCCATTGGAAGAGTGGACTCCAATATTTTGCCCCTCCCCAATATCTCCCTCTCCTCGCATCATGCTCTGATTTTTCTCCAAGGAGGAGCCTATCATTTGAAAGATCTAAACTCTTCTAATGGCACTTTTCTCAATGGCAAAAGAATTAAGGAATCCGTTTTAAAAAATGGAGATCAAATTCAATTAGGTGACGTCCGCATACAATTTCACTCGCGACTCAAACGCCCCCAAATTCAACCCGTCCTTAAATCTCAATTAAAACAACCGCTTGCGAAAAAAAACTCTCAAACGCCAGCCGTCCGAATTACCGATGCCCTTCGGCTCGAGTCTTCTCCCGGCGATCCTCAATCTCTCAATCCCGATCAGAAAAACCGTCTTTTTTTTATCATCACACTGATTGTTCTCGTTTTAGGCGGTCTCGGGTATTACCTCTTTCATAAATAAACATTTCATTCGAAAACCGACTCCTCCAAGATCCCCTTTTATGAATTCGATACTTCCGTTGCAAAATTTGATCTCTGAACTCTGTAGACTTATATACTACATGCATTGTAAG
>JAZKBH010000187.1:0-4614 GCA_040388725.1 Verrucomicrobiota bacterium | reverse complement strand
CCCATGTTCGCCCTGATGGAGATGCCTACGGAACTTCTCTCGGATTTGCCCTCTCCCTTTTGGCTGCAGGGAAAAAAGTTTCGGTCTTCAATGAAGACGGCCTCTCTCCCATGTTCGCTTTTTTACCTCAATCTGCGCTCATTCAAAAAACTCCGGCGACTCATCCCTCTCACAAAAGTGCAATCCTCGCTGTGGATACGGCCGCAAAGGATAGACTGGGCCCTACATTTATTTCATGGGACCGTCAACCGGATCTCAATTTAGATCATCACATCAGTAATACAGGTTATGGAAAAATAAACTGGATCGACCCTCAATCTCCTGCGAGTGGAGAAGTCCTCTATGATGTTATTCAATCTCTGAGTCTTCCCCTGACTCCTGAAGTGGCTCAATGCTTGTATGTCGGAATTATGACCGATACCGGAAGTTTCCGATACCGACAAACCACAGCAAAGACCCTGGAAGTTGCTGCAGCATTGATTCGCGCAGGAGCTAATCCGACCGACCTTGCTCAAGCCTGCTATCAGAGCTATCCCGCTTCACGACTTCTTTTGCAACGAGAAGTCCTCAATACCGTGAAGTTCGATCATCAAGATCAAATCGCCTATTTCCGTCTCACTCCGGAAATGTTTCAAAGAAGCGGAGCAAAATCGGAAGAAACCGAAGGAATCATTGAATCCCTTCAATGCGTCAAAACCGTCGAAGTCGCTTTTGTCGTCGAAAGCCTCGACCCTCAAACGACTCGCGTCAGCCTTCGCTCTCGAGGAAAAGTGGATGTCCAAAAAATTGCCTCTGAATTTGGCGGGGGAGGACATACCCTCGCTGCAGGAATCCGCAGTAAACTCCCTGTGGCTGAGCTTGAACAAAAACTCTTGGAAAAAATCAATTTTTCCCTTCAATCCGCTTCCTCTTAAAAAATAAAAGGTCTCTTATGGTTATGGAAATGGACGGCGTACTTTTGATCAACAAGCCTCAAGGCAAAACATCTCATGATCTGGTCGATTTTGTACGACGGAAATTTAAGTTCAAAAAAGTAGGCCACTGCGGAACGCTCGATCCCATGGCAACAGGGCTGTTAATGCTCGTCCTCGGCAAAGCGACCAAAATTCAAGATCTCCTCATGAATGAGGAAAAGGTCTACGCAGGAACGATGAAGCTCGGTCAATGCACGGATTCTCAAGACGCAGATGGTCAAATCACCGAAGAAAAACCGGTTCCCGCAATCACTCAAGAAGAGTTCCTCAAAGTCATGCAAGAGTTCTCGGGTGATTTTTATCAAACTCCACCGATGTATTCTGCAGTTAAAATTGACGGAGTTCCTTTGTATAAACTCGCACGAGCTGGCAAAGAAGTGGAACGTGAACCGCGACTCGTCCATATTTTCCATCACAAAATTACTCAATGGAATCCGCCATCCATTTCGTTTGAGATTCTTTGCAGCAAGGGATTTTATGTTCGCACCTATTGCCATGACATTGGACAAAAAATAGGATGTGGAGCTCATCTCACTCAACTTTGTCGAATCAAGTCAGGCAATTTTTCTCTCGATCGAGCTCTCTCTTGGGAAAAACTCGAAACCCTCCAAACGATTGATGATCTTCGGGAACACATTCTCTCCCTTCCCGAAGTTTCCCAAATGCGTCGGCAATGATTCCTCTTCCTCAAGCAACCTCTCTCGGGATTCGTCACGTCGGCATCGGCGTTTTCGATGGAGTTCACTTGGGGCATCAGGAAATCATCTCCACGGTATTGCGTCAGACGACCTCACCCGAAGCGGCCGCCATCCTGACGTTTCACCCGCATCCTTTGGAGGTTATCTCTCCCGAAAAAGCCCCTCTGCGGCTGACCTCTCTTCCTCGAATGGAATACTGGATTCAGCACTATGGGATTCCCCAGCTCATCGCCATTCCTTTTGACGACAAACTTCGGCACTTTAGTCCCAGTGAATTTATTATCTGGCTGAAACGTCACCTTCCTCAACTTCAAAGTCTGACGGTCGGATTTAACTGGCGATTTGGTTATAATGGACTCGGGAGCACTTTGACTTTGGTCGATCTCGGAAGTCAGTTAAATTTTTCCACTCATATTGTCCCTCCTGTTTCGATTGAAGGAGAACCGGTCAGTAGCACTCGAGTGAGAGAGACCGTCGCGCGTAAAGACTTTGCACTCGCTGAAAAACTTCTCGGGCACTCCTTCGAAGTGAGTGGCACCGTGACCTCTGGCGATGGAAAAGGACGAACCCTCGGATTCCCGACGGCAAACCTAACTCCCACCCGTCAACTCCTCCCTCCGTACGGCACCTACGCTTGTACTGCTACGATCGATGGAAAATCCTATCGGGCGGTCGCCAACTACGGATTACGCCCCACCTTTGATAAAAAAATCCCACAACTGGAAGCCCATCTCCTTGATTTTTCCGGCGACCTTTATCAAAAAGAAATCCTTCTCCAAGAATGGCACTGGCTCCGTGATGAGAAAAAGTTCTCCGATGTTTCTGAACTCAAATCCCAGATCCAAAAAGATATTGAGTCCACCCGGAAAATTCAAATTTGAACCACCAAGTTAAAGACAAAGGAATACAAAGGAAAATGCATTTTGTATTTTAAAAACAAAATCATTCTCTTTCGGTATTAACCCTTTGGCTTACTTTGTCTTTAACTTGGTGGTTCAACCCTCATTTTTTCATTGTCGTCATCGCCAATCTTTACTATTGGATAGCCCCCTATGAGCACTCCCGAAAAACATTCCTTCCAAGCTGAAATCCAACAGCTCCTCGAAATCGTCATTCACTCTCTCTACACCGATAAAGAAATCTTCGTCCGCGAACTCGTCTCCAATGCTTCCGATGCGATGGAAAAGCTTCGCTTCATCCAAGCCTCCGGAGAAAAAGTTCGAGACGAAGCTCTCCCTCTTAAAATTTCTCTTACCACAGACGATCAAGCGCATACTCTCACGTTTGCGGATACCGGCTTGGGAATGACCAAAGATGAGCTCATCCAGAATCTCGGCACCATTGCCCGCTCCGGCTCCAAAGCGTTCCTGCAACAACTCACCCAACAAAAAGAGAAAAGCCCTCAACTCATCGGTCAGTTTGGAGTGGGATTTTACGCCGCCTTCATGGCTGCCGAAAAAGTCGTCGTCTATACTCGTTCCTGGAAGACCGAGGAACCGGGGTGGATTTGGACTTCGACCGGAACAGGCTCATTCGAGATCGAGCCTGCGGAAGGATTGGAAAGAGGAACAAAAATCGTTGCTCATCTCAAAAAAGAGGACGAGGAATTCGCCAAGGAATATCGAATCGAATCGATTCTTAAACGCTACTCCGCATTCGTCTCCTTTCCTCTCGAACTCAATGGAAAAGCGGTCAATACGGTTCAAGCCATCTGGACTCGCAGTAAATCCGATATCAAAGAAGAGGAGTATCAAGAGTTTTACCAATTCATCTCCCATGAGAGCGAACCCCCTCAATACCGTTTGCATTTCTCTGCCGATGCTCCGTTGAATATTAACTCCCTTCTCTTTGTTCCTAAATCCAACATTGAGAAATTGGGATTCACCCGCCTTGAATCGAATGTTCATCTCTATTGCAAAAAAATCCTGATTCAATCCGATGCCAAAGGACTTTTCCCTGAATGGCTTCGTTTCCTGAAGGGTGTCGTCGATAGCGAAGATCTTCCTTTGAACATCTCTCGCGAGACCATGCAAGACAGCGCCCTCATGCAGAAGCTGAATAAGGTTCTCACGGGCCGTATTATCAAAATGCTCGATGAAGAATCGAAATCCAATCCGGAACAATACGAGGTCTTCTACAAAGAATTCGGCAGCTGCCTCAAAGAAGGAACAGCAAACGATTATTCCCATCGTGAAGCGCTTTCCAAACTTCTCCGCTTTGAGTCCTCTCTCACCGACAAAGAAAAGACCATTGGATTTTCAGATTACGTTGCTCGGATGCCTGAATCTCAAAAAGAGATCTACTATCTTTCGACTCATAACCGAGAAAGCGCTGAAGCCAGTCCCTACTACGAAGTTTTCAAAGCGAAGAACATTGAAGTCCTATTCCTCTTTGATCCCCGCGATGAATTCGTCATGGAGCATCTCCGCCAATTTGACGGAAAGAACATTAAGTCAGCAGAGAAAAGCGATCTCTCCCTGGATTCTCAAAATCAAGGACTCACGGATACCGAAGCTCAATCCCTCACCGACTGGATGAAAGGCTTTCTCTCCGATGAAATCGAGAGCATTCAATCCTCACGTCGACTCGTCAACAGTCCTGCCGTCGTGGTCGATGAAGATCCTCACACCAGCACTTCCATGCGCCGGATGATGAAAGCGATGCAACGAGATCAAGGAACTCCTCTTCCCGAAAAATATCGTCTGGAAATTAATCCGAGTCATCCCCTCATCCAAAAACTTTTCCAACAAAAAGAAGTTCAGCCCGAGATCGCTCAAAAAGTCGCAAGACAACTTCTCGATACTGCCAAAATTACGGCAGGAATCGCGGAAGATCCGCGCACGCTGATTCAGCGCATGCATGAGTTGATGGAAGTCGCTTTGTCGAAGTAACTATTTAAAGGGAGGGACGAGCGATGCGAGTCCTCCATGATGTAAGATCGA
>JAZKBH010000186.1:358-1688 GCA_040388725.1 Verrucomicrobiota bacterium | reverse complement strand
AATCGATTCGTCATCTTCTTAAACATGCGCCTGAAGGAGCGACGGCGAGACCCGAAGCGCAGCTCTTACTGTTTGCGGCGAGTCGGGCTCAAATTGTCAGAACGGTGATTCAACCTTTTTTAAACGCCGGCGGATGGGTGTTGTGCGATCGTTTTTGTGATTCAACGGTTGTTTTTCAAGGAGTCGCCGGAGGACTCGGAGAAGAGACGGTCTCTCAGGTCAATCAAGTCGCGATGGGGGATTGCTTGCCGGGATTAACCTTGCTTTTAGATATTCCCGTGGAGGAGTCGTTCAAGCGTTTGAAAGCGCGTCCGCGACCCCAGGGAGAGGTCGATCATTTTGATGATCAATCGGCCGCTTATTTCGAAAAGGTGAGAGCGGGCTACTTGAGTTTGGCCCAAAAAGAAGAAAATCGAATTTTAAAGCTCAATGGACTTTTGGATGCGGATCAGGTCGAAAAAAATATTTGGGAGAGAGTCAGTCATGCCTTTTCAATCGAGTGAAATTATTGAGCGGTTTGAAGTCGGTTTGCGCGAAAAACGTCTGGCGCATGCCTATCTCGTCACGGGCTCCAATCGAGATCAGGTTTTAGCGATCGTCGAACACCTTGCGGATTTAGTGCTCCAGACCTCGCATGTCGATCATCCCGATTATTACAAAGTTCAGCCGGAATCAAAATCCCGACGAATTCGCATTGAGCAGATTCGGGATTTAGAGCGATCCCTTTATTTAAAATCGATGAAGTCCGAATACAAAGTCGCCGTTATTTTGGATGCGGATCGGATGTGCTTAGGGCAAGCCGAAGCGGCCAATGCCTTTTTAAAAACACTCGAAGAACCTCCCGTTAAAACACTCCTCTTTTTGACCTCGACCCAACCCCAAGCGTTGCTGGCCACGATTATTTCACGATGCATTAAGCTCGATCTCGTCTTGGATAAAGAGCAAGGGACGGAAAATGATGAAATGTGGGAGGCTTTTATTTCCGCCTGGAAATCCGTTTCGGGAGCTCCTGCTATTCGTGCCTATCGTCGCTCACAGCTTTTAATTGAACTCTTTGCCGAGCAACGGGAACAGGTGCAGGATTCATTTGAGACAGCACTCAAAGACGCAGAGGATGAAGAGGCGGAGAATGGGGTGAAGGCATTGATCGAGTCTGAATTCCTAAGTGCGCGCGGGGAGTTGATGATTCGACTTCAGCAGTGGTATTGGAAAGAGTCTTTGGATGAGTCCGGTTTGCCGAATCGTCCGGATGCCGTGAAGGGGTTGATGCTCTTATCCGAACTTCAAAACACCTTGCAAACCAATGTAGACGCCGCTCTTTCGATCGAGC
>JAZKBH010000186.1:0-348 GCA_040388725.1 Verrucomicrobiota bacterium | reverse complement strand
ACGGTAAATTTTTTCATTTTCTGGTGAGCATTATCTTCCATCTCATGCTTTCAGGAATCTTTCAAGTATCAGCCCGAGTTTTGCGGTGGTTGCTGCAGGCCAATAGGATTTTGGAGTAATCAAAGCCGTATCGAGCGCACGATGCTCGGGATCGAAGGAGCGATTACAGCAGGTTGGAAGTAGAATAGGGGGCCTTCGGTTTCAAGATTGAAAATTGAACCACCAAGTTCAAGGCAAAGATCAATCGAAGTTTCGGGCTTTTCTTTTTGTATTACTTAAAACCATTCATTGTCATAAAGAGGACAAAAGGTGCGTTTTTCTGGAAATTTCTCTTCTTTAAACCCAGAT
>JAZKBH010000185.1:0-3553 GCA_040388725.1 Verrucomicrobiota bacterium | reverse complement strand
GAATCGAGATCCAGAAGGAGATCAATATCTTCCGTCACGCGCGTAAAGCCGTTCATGGCCACCGCAAATCCTCCGGCGACGATAAAGCGAATTTTAGCGTCGTGGAGTTGTAGGATAAACTTTTCGAACGAGATCTCCATCGGGCTCCAAAGGTAGATGGGTGGAGAGGAAAAATTTCCTCAATCGATCTAACTTATGAAAAACCGATTCTTCTTTCGGTTTTCCGTAAGTTTTTTTAATTCCATCATGATTCATGAAGAAGTCACATTAGCTGATTCGATGATTTCTGTCAAAAGTCTCCCGGCGGCTCGTTTAACCTTAATCGAGATTGTAATTCGCATAGGTTTTGCATCGGTTGATCCAACCGGGAAGCCAGCGTTCCTCATGTCGTTCGGGAGGGGCGTTTTTGACGCGACGGGTGAGGACGAATTCGGCGGCACGCGAAAATTCAAAGAGGGCTCCGGGAGCTTCTGCTCCATGCAGTTGTTCCAGGACTTGAAGAAGGCCCCATCCTTGTTGGTTATAGCGTTCGGTCTCTTTCACGCCTTCGCCTTTGAAGTTTACATAGTCGACCAATGCGTAGAGACCTGCCGGGATTTCCGCGATTCGGTAGAATTGTTGAGTGACATTCGCTCGGTTTTTTTCCTCCGTCTTTTCGAGCATGAGGGG
Source organism: Verrucomicrobiota bacterium (assembly GCA_040388725.1). Taxonomy (GTDB): domain Bacteria; phylum Verrucomicrobiota; class Verrucomicrobiia; order Methylacidiphilales; family CAMAQI01; genus CAMAQI01. Next base: position 2,884 of record JAZKBH010000185.1, on the reverse strand, counting down.
GAGAGCGTTTTGAAGTCGAACGATCGCAAAACGAGCTTGAAGAGGAATAGTCTCTTGAAGGAGTTTTTTGAGTTCAATCATTCGCTCGTCTTGCGGATTGGCGACTGCTTTTTGAAACTCGGCTTGATTAGGCCACGGGCAGGGAGGATTTTTTTGAAGCCAGAAGGGAAGAGTGACGCGGTTGGATTCCAGAAAAGTTAAAAGCTTGGGGAAGCTTTCATCGAAGACTTTTGTTTCGGATACAGGATACCAAATGAAATGACAGATGCCTAAGGAAGCGAAGTTTTCTCCTTTATTCCAAGAGGTCAGACCATTGATGGTGCCATTGCATTCGTTTTTCCAAATTTTGTTTCCGATTTTAAGGGCAACCGAATCGGAAATTTGAATCCTGGATTCAGCCGAAAGTGAAATAAGGGAAATGATTATGACGAAAAGAAAAGGGAAGACTCGATTCATTCGAGAACACTGAAGCAAGATAGTGAAAGTCGCGAACAAAAAAGAGAAGGGGCATCGATGGGGAGGATGAAGAGGATAAAGCATTTTCGAATGGGGAAAGCAGGGAAAAAGGAATTTAAAACCAAAAATTTAGAAATCCTGTTCCTTTTTTCCTGCTTTCCCCATTCGAATCGTATTGATCGTTATCTTTTGAACTTAATTTGCCTGAGGCACTAAGGAAACTCGAAGCCAGCCTGTGGCTTGAAGGTTTTCGTCGCCGATCCAATAGGTTCCTTCCTTCAGGCTTAAAGGAAGGGTGACGCGGGTTGTTTTTCCAACATTTTGTTGAATCATGGAGACGGTGTTTTCGGTGACTTCGGTGATGATGGCGACATGTCCGTAATGAGTGAGATTCTGAAAGACAATCAGATCATCGGGTTCCGGAGCGACATTGCCTCCGTTTTGATATTGGATCATTCCTCGGTCGGGATTGATCTCTCCGTGAGGAATTTGAGGATCAAAAAAATCGGTGGCGTGTCCCCAGACATTCGGCATGGAATGATTTTTCGCGAGATAGAAAAAACGTTTGATGAATTCGACACATTGCCATTTTTGACCGTAGTAATATCCGGTGAATGAATAGTGTCGTCCGTGGCTTTGAATATAATTTTTGCCATTCGGATAAACGGCGACTCCTTTATAAGAATCAATAGACTCAGCGAGGGGAAAAAGTCGAGTAATGAGAAAGAAAATTCCTCCCAAAATCAGCGAAAAGATAAAAAGGGCGATGCACCATTTCATGAGCGGAAAATTAATTTAATCACGAGCCAAAATGCTTCTCGTGCAATGCCGGAAGACATTTTTGATTCTCCGTGATGTCGTCCCTCAAAGATAATGGGGACTTCAGCGATTTTCATTTTTTTTCGCCAAAATCGGTGAGTGACTTCGATTTGAAATCCATAGCCATTACTTTCAATTTGATGAAGATTGATTTGTTTGAGTGATGAGATTCTGACGGCTTTATAGCCGCTGGTCGGATCGGTGAAAGGCATCCGGGTGAAGAGACGAACATACCAAGCGGCCCCTAGACTCAGAAGGAGGCGAGAGATGGGCCAATTGATGACACGTACTCCATCTCGATAACGAGAGCCGAGGACGAGGTCGGCTTGTTGATGAAGTTGCTCTAAAAAGAGAGAAATGGCGGCGGGGTCATGCGAAAGATCGGCGTCCATTTCAAAGAGAAAGTCATATCCCTTCTCGATCGCCCATCGAAATCCATCGAGGTAAGCTCGTCCGAGACCTTGTTTGTGTGGGCGTTCGATGAGAAAAAGGGAGTGATTAAATTCCGGTTGAGATTGAACCCAAGCGGGGGTGCCATCTCCCGAGGCATCATCCACGATGAGAAGGTGAGCGGTCGGTTGGGAGTTCCGAATGGAATTCCAAAGTTCAGGAAGGTTGTTGCGCTCCTGGTAGGTTGGTACAATAATAACAAATGAGGCGCTCATGAAAAATCGATTCAGCGTGATTATTCCTGTTGAAAAATTTAAGCCCGATTTACCGGTCTTGGAAAGCCTACAGTTTGCGGGACTTAATCCGGAGATCGATGAGATCCTCGTCGTGGAAGGCTTTGCTCCCAGTCATCAACGGAATGAAGGGGTGGGCTCCTCTCATGGAGAGGTTCTCGTATTTTTAGATTCAGACTGTGAAGTTCCCCCTGACTATTTTCAAAAACTGGCGAGATGGTTCCCCGAAAAATCAAAAGTGATTGTCGGAGGTCCTGTGTTGCTTCGTGAAAATGCTTCGGAAATGGAGCAAGTGTTTCAGGCTATTTTTTCAAATCCTTGGGTCATGGGACGGAGCTCGGCTCGGTATAAGTCGGAAGGAGTCGATCGAGAGAGTGATCAAGCGGAATTGATTCTCTGCAATATGGTGATCAGTCGAGAGGTTTGGACGACGGTCGGGGAGTGGAATGAAAGTCTCTATCCGAATGAGGAAAATGAGTATTTAGATCGAGCCGAAAAATTAGGCATCGCCATTATTCATGACCCGCGTCTTTTTGTAAAAAGACCGCAGCGAGAATCGTATGGGCATTTATTTTACACGTTTTTTCGATATGGAAAGGGTCGCGGAGAGCAAACGGCGATCTCGCGGAAAATTTCGTGGATCAATTTTATTCCTTCGCTCTCCGTTCCTTTATTTTTTATCTTTGGATGCTTAATCTCATGGAGCTGGACTTATAACGTCTATGCGACGGGAATGGGGATTTATGTCGTCGCGGTGTGGGCGACGCTTTTCTGGGGGAATCTGAAATTTCAGCATGCTTTTTTTGCAGCCTTTATTTCACCCTTCTTATTGTTGAATTATGGATTCGGAGTCTGGAATGGATTGGTCACCGGATTTCTGAAGGGAAAATCAAAGCGAGTGGAATTTGTGATTCCCGTGAATGTGG
>JAZKBH010000184.1:836-11013 GCA_040388725.1 Verrucomicrobiota bacterium | reverse complement strand
CTTGGCCCTCCCTTTCTATTCACCAAAAAGTTTTGTATTTTAGGTCGTAAAACGATTTTTAATGCAGAATCTGGGCAAAAGAGTTCTTGTTGCGAAAGTAAAAACATTCTTCACTCTTTTTTATCTCAGGATGCCAGGACGCCGATGAGATCATGATGAATTCTTTTTTTGAAAAATACTCTTTTGTGTGTCGATGGGTCGCTGCCATTTTTCTTCTCGGTTGGCTGCTCTCCATCCACGGAGGTTTTTCAAAGCGGGACTATTTCGGACAGCCCCTGGGTCCGGACTTCCTTCCATTTTATACGGCGGCCTCTCTTTTAAATCAAAACAGAGGAGCGGAACTCTACGATTTTCATGCTCAGATCGATCTTCAATCCACAATTTTAAATTCTCCTCAGAATTATCTCCATCCTTACTTAAATCTTCCTCTTTTTGCGGAGGCACTTCGACCTTTAGCGCTTCTTGATTATCGTCTCGCTTTCATGCTTTGGACACTCCTCGGATTAGCAATTCTCACTTTTTCGGCTCAAAAGTTAGGCAAACATTTCGAATGGAGTTGGTTGGGGTGGTTTCCTCTTTTTGCGGCGATTGCGTATGGTCAGAATAGTTTTTTCAGCTTGGGAATTGTTGCCGTATGTTCTTGGCTTTGGGTCGAACGAAACTCTCCTTTCCGGGCTGGACTGGTTTTGGGGTTACTCTTCTACAAGCCCCAGCTGATGGTCGGACTCGTTCTCGGGTTTTTAATTCTCCGCGAGTGGCGAGTTTTATTTGGAGTCGGAATGATGGGGGGGATTGGGGCGCTTCTCTCCTGGATCTTTCTTCGTGAAGAGACATTGAATTATTTTCGATTTTCATCCGAGCAACTTCCACTTCTCATGGCAGTTCCCGGAGCTCCCCATACGCAATTTTTTGATAGTCGTGGATTTTTGAAGCTCCTTTTGCCAGCCCTGAGTGGAAAATTTCTCATGCTCGGCTGGGGAATCGTTTTACTCATCGCGATCATTCTCTTTTGGAAATGGAGTCAGTTCTCAAAATCCAAAAATCGATCTCAACGCATGGCGGGAATCGCTCTTCTCATTCCATGGGGCGCACCTTATTTGTTGCTTTATGATTGGACACTTCTCCTTGTCCCATTCTGGCTTCTTTCGGTTGGTGATTTTCGAAACGAAAAGAATCGAGAGGAGATTGTGGGATGTCTCTGGATCGTCGCGCTTTTGAGTTATCCGTTCAGTCAGTGGATGTTTAATCACTGGGGCTTTGCGATTCAACTGGCTCCTTTGGTTTTAGGGGTGTTCACGTATCGTTTTTTTAGAAAAGAATAAAACCGAAGAAGTTTCTCACGCGACGCCGCAACGACACAACGAAAATACAGTTTCTTATTTTAAATTCTTTAAACCCAAATGAATTTCACTTTGCGTCATCGCGTCGTTGCGTGAGACGATTGTCTTTTTCTGTTTTCCAAATCCCATTTGAAGTTCATTCTTCTTTCCGTGAATTGTCTGATGGTCATTCCCGCTTATTGCGAGTCACGTCGTCTTCCTTCTTATTTGAAGGAGTTAGTCGCGGAGCTTCTTCATTCACCGGTGGAAGTGACGATTCGAGTGGTGGATGACGGTTCATCTCAGTCTGAAAAAGAAGCCCTTCGTCTTTTAATTGCCGAGTGCTCCAAGTGTTATCCCCGACTTGAAGTCTGTTTCCAGGAACCCAATCAAGGGAAAGGAGCAGCGATCCGCCGTGGGTGGAAAGCCTCGCCAGGTTTTGATTGGCTCGGTTTTTTGGATGCAGATGGTTCTGTTCCCGTTTCGGAGGTTCTACGACTCTTATCGATATTGAATGAAGAGAGTCCCAATTTAATCGGTTCGCGCATTCTTCTCATGGGAAAAACGATTCAGCGTCGCGCGAGTCGACATCTCATGGGGCGTCTTTACATGGCGATCGTTTCACTTCTTTTTCCCATACAGATTTATGATTCCCAATGTGGCTATAAACTCATTCGCTCTCGGGATTATTTCGCGATGGAGAGCGAGCTCCGTGAAAATGGATTTTGCTTTGATGTGGAACTTCTTCTTTTTCTCTACCAAAGAGGGATTCTGGTTCGTGAAGTTCCGATTAGTTGGAATCACATTCCGGGGAGTAAAGTTCGACTCTGGTGGGATCCTTTTAAGATGCTGATCGCCCTGATTCGGTTACGACTTCGTTTTTCATTTTCCAAGAAATAAAGAAAATACAATGTCTCACGCATCCTCCTTTGCCAAGGCTACGGCGAGACCAGACGACACTACGGCACAAAAAAGAACGGGAATGTTTTAAACAAAATCCAACTGTATTTTCGTCGAGTCGTCCTGTCTCGCCGTAGTGCTTGAACGAAGGAGGATGTGTCGTCGTGCGAAAATGTTTCTTACGACTTTTCCCCGCTTTTGGTTTCCCAATAGCGAATCCAACATGCACCGAGCAAAAGTGACCAGGCACAAGCATACGCCCAAAAGAGGGTCGCGATGATGCTTCCCCACGCGCCGTGCAGGATGTTTTGACTCCAGACGCGTTTGACGATCCAGGTGAATCCGACACTCGTGATCAGCCATCCGAGCGTTGCAATCCAAGTTCCTTGCCAAAGTCTGCGGGAATTCAACGCTTGGCGAGAGGAGAGTCGGTACGTGAGCCACAAGGCGCTGTAGAGGAGGGAGAAGAGGATCACATATTGAATTCCTTTCCATAAAATGGAGGCCATGAATTCAAACCAGATCCGTTCTTTTAAAAGTTGAAGGGCCAGAGGGGAGACCAAAAAGACACCAAAGGTCATCAGAATCGCAAGCATCCAAGCAACCAAAAGAAGGACCGATTTCCAAGGAGTGGCACGGACGCTGATAAAATCAGGTTCGCAAAAAATAAAGTGAAGGGCGCGAACAAGTTCCCGCATGAAACTGTAGGTCGTCCAAAGGGCAATTAAGGTATTGAACGTGATCACTCCTCCTCCAGAGACTGATTTCGCGACATCGACCAGATTATCGGCCGAGACCCGGCTTTCGGAAGGAAGCAGATTGCCACTGAGTCGAACAAGTTCAGGGGTAAGATCCGAAGGAAAAAGATGATGCGCAATCGTAAGGATGACGATGAGAAAAGGAATAATGGAAAGGAGATAAAAGAAGGCGAGTGATCCCGCGAATCCACTGAGCCATCCGATCTTGCTCTCCAAATCTTTTCCAATTAAACGAGCCAACATGCAGCATCTATAGTCAAAGTTTTCAAAACTCCAAATCAAAATCAGAAAGAGGTTCACTACGGAGGCACGGATTTTATCCGCAGATGAACAGCGATTTACACCGATAAAATTCTGAGAAATACCGCAAAATACAGTTTGTCTGTTTTTAATGCAAAACCCACAGTCTTTAAAATCTGCATCCTTCTGTGAAAATCGGTGGATTAGCTCTCTGTAATTGTGTCTCCGTGCCTCCGTGGTGAAATTGTCTTTTGGTCTGATCGGATTTCTTTAGAAAAGAGAGATGTCTCGATTTTTTATTACAGGAACCGACACCGGAATCGGTAAGACAAGTTACTCGGTCGACTTGATTCGTGCTTGGAAGGCGGAAGGAATTTCGGGAGTAGGACTGAAACCCTTTGCAAGCGGAGATCGCGGAGATGCGGTTCGATTGCAAGAGGCGATGGAGGGGGTACTTTCACTAGAGGAAATTAACCCGGTAATTTTAGAAAGACCGCTCGCCCCGTGGATGGCTGCAACACTAGAGGGAAGGGAAATTCCCTATGAACAAGTTTTGGCTCACACTCGTGCTTTAGCTCAGCAATTCTCGCATGTGCTGGTCGAAGGGGCGGGGGGATGGCTGGTTCCTTTGACGGAAGAGAAAATGATCCGCGATTTTGCCCGCGAACTCGGTTTTCCGGTCATCATTGTCGCTAGAGCTGGGGTAGGGACCATTAATCAGACCTTATTGACGGTGGAAAGCATTCAGAGGGAAGGGTTAGTCATTGAAAAAATCGTTTTAAATCGTTTTTCGGAAGAGACTGAGTTCATCGCCGAGCTCAATCAACAGTTTTTAAGTAAAAAAACAGGGATGAATGTTGAGATCACGGTTTTGCATTGATTTTAGTCCGAGCGATTTTGTCTTTAGATTAACGCTAGCAGTTGAGCTAATACGACCATCATAAGAATTCTTGTAATTTTATCTTGCGATCTGAATTTTTCCCGCAATTATCCGCGTCCTCATGCATAGTGAACTGACATTCCCACTCTTGGCCGAAAGCGGACTTTCGATGGCCGCTCCCGTACTTTTTCATGTGTTTGGTATTCCTGTTACGAATTCGATGTTGATAGGTCTTTTTGTCACCGTGGCTTTAATTGTGTTTGCGCAAATTGCGACCCGAAATATTCAACGAGTTCCCTCGGGCGCGCAGAATATTTGGGAATGGATGATTGAGTCATTGGGTGGATTACTAGAATCGATTTTGGGTCATGCCGTGATGCAGAAAACGTTTTGGTTTTTTGCGACGATTTTTATTTTTATTCTTTCTTGTAATCTCCTCGCTTTGATTCCCGGCATTGGAACGATTGGATCGGGACATTATGACGAGCATGGTCATTTTCATATGATCAAGGCGTGGGGACGTGGGGCGAATGCGGATGTGAATATGACGGGTGCGATTGCCTTTGTTTTTTGTGTCATGTGGTTGATTTGGTCGATTCAGTTCAATGGACTGAAAGGTTTCCTTCATCATATCTTCGGATCGAAAGCGGCTCTCGGCGGACTCTTGGGAGTGGTGATGGTAATTATCTTTTTTGCGGTCGGAATCTTGGAGGTTATTTCGATTGCCGTTCGTCCGGTTGCCTTAACTTTCCGGCTCTACGGAAATATTTATGGCGGCGAGGCGATGATTCATGCGATTGAGCATATTGCGGGAAATTTCGCGTTCTTGGCTTTGATTCCCGTTTACCTCTTTGAATTGATGGTTGCCCTTGTTCAAGCTTTGGTTTTCTGTCTGCTGACCGCCGTTTTTACGGGGATGATGTGTAAGCATGAAGAGGGTCATGGCCACAAAGAAGGCCATCACTAAACAATTTAATAATTCTGATCCTGTTCAATCGGGAGGGATTGTTAGAAACAACTAAATAAGGATAAACATATGTCGATTATCGCTGAAATTGGTGGAAATGTTCAAGTCGCTGCTGCTGCATTCGGAGCTGCGATTGGTGTAGGACTCGTTGGAATGAAAGCCGCTGAAGCGGTCGGGCGTAATCCCGGCGCAGCGACTCCCGTTCTTGTCCAATCCCTCATCGGAATGGCGTTGGCAGAAGGTATCTTCTTCGTCGCGTTCTTCTTGAGCAAATAAATCGTTTTTCTGCCTCCCCTTGAGAAACGAGGGGAGGCGGAGACAGAATTTTCTTATTTATGATTCATACACTTTTGTTACTGGCGCAAACTGAGCCCGCTGAGCAAGACATTATGACCACGCTGGGGGTCAATTTATCTGGGTTTATCGCTCAGTGTATCATTTTCGTGGTCCTGGCTTTCCTTCTCAAAAAATACGCATTTGGTCCTATTCAAGAGGTCTTGGAAAAACGCCGCATTGAAATCGCAGAAAGCCTTTCGAACGCCGATAAAATCAAAAAAGAACTCGCTGAAGCGGAATCGACCCGCAAAGAGTTGATTAAAAAAGCTCAAGATCAAGCCTCTCTCATGATTTCTGAAGCGCAAAAACGAGCCACTGAGCAAGGCGAAAAGAAACTTCAAGAAGCCGTTGCTGAAGCCGAAAGCGTGATCCGCAAGGGTCGTGAATCGATCTCTCTCGATCGCGAAAAAATGTTGGCCGATCTCCGTAAGGAAGTCGTTGCTCTCGTGGTCGAAACCACTTCGAAGGTTTCGGGTAAAGTTCTTTCGATCGACGATCAAAATCGTCTCAAGGACGAAACCGTCAAACAACTCGCCGCCTAATTTATTTATTATCATGAAGATCAATCGAGAAGCTCGTCAGAATGCCAAGTCCTTATTGAAGCTTTGCTCCGAAAACGGAGTCCTTCAAGAAGCGAAGGTCCGTCAGGTCGTGAAAGCGATCTCGGATAAAAAGCCTCGTGGCTATTTGGCGATTCTCACCCGATTCCAGAAATTGATCCAAATCGAAGTTTCCCGATCCACCGTTACGGTTGAAAGCGCTGTTGAGCTCTCTGATAAGGGAGCTTCAGTTTTTCAATCGGTGGAATCTAAATTCGGTCCCTCCAGCGCCAAGAACTATCGGGTGAGTCCCGATCTCATTGGCGGTGTCCGGATCACCCGCGGAAGCGATGTCTGGGATGGCTCGGTAAGAGCCCGTCTCAACGCCTTAAAGTTAAACAGCTAAACAGACAGCAAAGTCACAAAACCAGAGAACAAGTTATGAGCACTATCCTCGATGAAATCAAAGGTCAAATTTCTAACCTCAAAACCTCCGCAGGCAAAGCCAATGTTGGCGTCGTCCGCGAAGTCTTTGATGGTGTTGCAAAGATCGAAGGTCTTTCCGATGTCGCCTTAAACGAAATGATCGAATTCTCCAACGGCGCAAAAGGCCTTGCTTTGAATTTGGAAGAGACCGAAGTCGGTGCGATTATTCTCGGTGACTATCTCGGGATCAAAGAAGGGGACGAAGTTAAAACCACTGGAAAGCTTCTTCAAGTTCCTGTTGGTAAAGCGCTTCTCGGTCGTGTTGTTGATGCACTCGGCGCTCCGATCGATGGCAAAGGACCGATTCAAGCGACGGCTCATTATCCGGTCGAAAAAATTGCAGCTGGGGTGATCAAACGTAAATCGGTGAGTCAACCCGTTCAAACCGGTATTATGTCGGTCGACGCGATGATTCCGATCGGTCGCGGTCAACGTGAGTTGATCATCGGTGACCGTGCGACTGGAAAAACAACGGTTGCAATCGATACGATCATCAATCAATCCAACATCAATAAGGCGAACGAAGGCAAAGAAGGATTCCGTCCTCTTTATTCGATCTACGTCGCGGTCGGTCAAAAGAATGCGAACGTCGCTCGTGTCATTGGTGTTTTAGAAGCCGCAGGCGCTTTGCAATATACGATTATCGTCGTCGCGACGGCTTCTGAGTCGGCAACGACTCAATATCTCGCTCCTTTCTCGGGTTGCGCGATGGGTGAGTGGTTCATGGATAACGGAATGGATGCGTTGATCGTTTATGATGATCTCTCCAAGCATGCGGTTGCTTACCGCCAAGTCTCTTTGATTTTGAAACGTCCTTCGGGTCGTGAAGCGTATCCTGGAGACGTTTTCTATCTTCACTCCCGTCTCCTCGAGCGTTCTGCCCGTGTGAACGAAAAGAACGGTAACGGTAGCTTAACGGCATTGCCGATCATCGAAACCCAAGCGGGTGACGTTTCGGCTTATATCCCGACGAACGTGATTTCGATCACCGACGGTCAAATTTATCTCGAAACGGATTTGTTCTACCAAGGTGTTCGCCCTGCGATCTCCGTCGGTCTTTCGGTTTCACGTGTCGGTTCCGCCGCTCAAATTAAGGCGATGAAACAAGTGGCCGGTAAGATCAAAGGTGAGCTCGCTCAGTTCCGTGAATTGGCCGCTTTCGCTCAATTCGGTTCGGATCTCGATGCCGGAACCAAAGCGAAATTGGATCGTGGATATCGTATCGTTGAAATCTTCAAACAACCTCAATACAGCCCGATCGCGGTTGAAATGCAGTCCGCAATTCTCTGGACCGTTCAAAATGGTTTCTTTGATAAAATCGAAACATCGAAAGTCAAAGATTTCCAAAACAAGTTGACCGAGTATTTGAGCAATCAACAAGATTCCATCTTGAAGGCGATTCGCGATAAGGGTGCCATTGATGAGACCATTACGGCGAGCTTGAAGAAGGCGATCGGATCTTTCGCTGAGACCTATCAAGGATAATTCGTCCGGACTAAAGTCATGGCAAACACAAGAGACATTCGGCGCCGGATCAAATCGATCAAAAACACGGCGCAAATCACCAAAGCGATGCAGATGGTCGCCGCCGCAAAGATGCGTAAGGCCCAAATGCAAGCTTCGGCGGGGCGTCCCTATTCGACATTGCTCGATGAAATTGCAACCCATATGCAGGGGGCTGCAGGAGATTTCACTCATCCTTTAATCCAAGGTCGTCCTGTCAAAAAACGGGCGGTTTTGGTGATTACGACCGATAAGGGACTTTGCGGAGGATTGAACACGAACCTTCTCAAGGAAATCCAACTCAAGCATACCCCTAATACGGTCTATGTCTCGGTCGGTCGCAAAGGACGTCTCTATTTGGCTCGTACCGGAAAAGAACTTCTCGCGGATTTTGAAATCAAAGACGGATTTACGTTCCGTGATTCCAAACGCGTCAGTTCATTCCTTCTCGATCTTTTTGAAAAAGGCGAAATTGACGAAATTGAAGTCGCTTATTCCAAATATATCAATGCGATGGTTCAACAACCGACGATCTTTAAATTGGCTCCAATTGGTGCGGATAAAGTGAAACTCGGGACAGAAGAACCTGCAAAGAGCGGAAGTGCCGATGCTCTCTTTGAACCGAGCGCCGAAGAGCTTCTTGGAAAATTGCTTCCTTTCTATATTCACTTTGAAGTCTATCAAAACATTTTAAATGCGAAGGCCTCCGAGCACAGTGCACGGATGGTTGCGATGAAGAACGCGACCGATAACGCCAAACAGATCGTGAAAGACCTGACGTTGCTTTACAACAAGGTACGTCAAGCTTCGATCACCACCGAACTTTTAGAAATTACAACCGCTCAAGCGGTTTTGAACTAGGCACAGAACCCTTAATAGAGAACCTGACAATGAATAAAGGTAAAATCGTACAAGTCATCGGACCCGTCGTGGACGTCGAATTCACGGATAAACTGCCCGAGATTTTTAACGCTCTCACCGTGGAATACACCGTGGGATCAACCAAGAACTTTTTGACGCTCGAAGTGCAACAGCACTTGGGTGAAGGATGGGTTCGTGCCATCGCGATGTCTTCAAACGAAGGTTTGAAACGCGGAATGGAAGTGGTGAATACCGGCGCTCCGATTTCTGTTCCTGTCGGCGAAGGAATTCTCGGTCGCGTTTTCAACGTTCTCGGTGAACCTGTCGATGAACGTGGACCTGTTACTCACTCGAAACGTTATTCGATTCACCGTTCCGCTCCTGCTTTGATCGATCAAGATACCAAAGCACACGTTCTTGAAACCGGAATTAAAGTCATCGATTTGATCTGTCCTTTCACCAAGGGTGGTAAAGTCGGTGCATTCGGGGGTGCGGGTGTCGGTAAGACCGTCGTCATCATGGAACTCATCAACAACATCGCAAAGGGACACGGAGGTTATTCGGTTTTTGCGGGTGTCGGTGAACGTACTCGTGAAGGGAACGATCTTTACCATGAAATGGCTGAAGCGGGCGTTATCAATCTCAATAAGATTGAAGACTCCAAAGTGGCTCTCGTTTACGGTCAAATGAGCGAACCTCCCGGAGCTCGTCTTCGTGTTGCTCTTTCCGGTCTCTCCATGGCGGAATATTTCCGTGATGAAAAGAACCAAGACGTTTTGTTCTTCGTCGATAACGTTTTCCGTTTCTCCCAAGCGGGTTCGGAAGTTTCCGCGCTTCTCGGTCGTACACCGAGCGCCGTCGGTTACCAACCGACATTGAGCTCCGAAATGGGTGCTCTCCAAGAACGTATTACCTCCACGAAGAAGGGTTCGATTACCTCCTTCCAAGCGGTTTACGTCCCTGCGGATGATTTGACCGATCCAGCTCCTGCAAACACCTTTGCTCACTTGGATTCCACCATCGTATTGGAACGTGCGATCGCTGAATTGGGTATTTACCCTGCGGTCGATCCTCTCGCTTCGACTTCCAAAGCGCTTGCTCCTGACGTTGTCGGACAAGAACACTACGAAGTCGCCTGCGGCGTTCAAAAAGTGCTCCAACGCTACAAAGATTTGCAAGATATCATCGCGATCTTGGGTATGGATGAACTTTCGGACGACGATAAGCTCACCGTTTACCGCGCTCGTAAGATCCAACGTTTTCTCTCTCAACCGTTCCACGTGGCTGAAATCTTCACAGGAACCAAGGGCGAATACGTCTCGGTCAAAGATACCGTTCGCGGCTTCAAAGAAATTCTCGCAGGAAAACATGATGATGTGCCTGAAGCG
>JAZKBH010000184.1:0-826 GCA_040388725.1 Verrucomicrobiota bacterium | reverse complement strand
AAATCGTTGAGAGAATCAGGACTTTATCATGGCAACCCTTAAACTCGAGATCGTAACCCCTGAACACAACGTGTTCTCGGGTGATGTCCAGTCGGTGATTATTCCTACCGTCCGAGGAGAAATTCAAGTTCTCCCCGGTCACGATACACTGATGGCGATGCTCAAGCCCGGGGAACTTCGTGTTCTGACGGGGACCGAAGATAAAGGGATGGCTGTCGGTGAAGGCTTTGTAGAAGTCACTCACGAAAAGATCTCGATTTTGACCGATCTCGCGATTGCAGAAAAAGAGATCGATGAAGCGAAGACTCAGGAAGCGATCAAGCGCGCTGAAGATGCAATTCGTTCTAAGACCCTCATCGGTGAAGAACTGGAAGCGACTGAAGCGGCTTTAGCTCGTTCCGTTGCTCAGCTTCACTTGGTTCGTAAGCGCAAACATCTTTGATTCAAAAAGTCAGATCACGAATTGAAAAGTATTTAACGAAGAGCCTTTATCCTCACGGATAAGGGCTCTTTTTTTTTCGGAATTTATCGTTCTTGAATGGGGAGGGACGAGCGATGCGAGTCCTAGAGAAAATTTAAATATTCCGCACATGAATTGAGCTCAAAAAACAACCCCATCTCTCAGGAACGCAGGGAGGCCGGAAAAATACAAAGAAGGAGTTTTCACCACAAAAGGTTCGTAAAGCGAAAAAAGTATCTGCGAATGCTCGTTAATTTTAGCTCCGAAAGGAGTAAAGGCACGGAGTTTAAATGCATTTTTGGTTTAAAACTAAAAACACAATGTCTTTTGTTTTCCTCTGTGTCTCCGCGCCTCCGTGGTAAAATC
>JAZKBH010000183.1:4500-4885 GCA_040388725.1 Verrucomicrobiota bacterium | reverse complement strand
ATTTAAATCCAACGTCGCCATTCATTAGTCACATTCGATTATTCCCTCTTCCGCCATTCCTCACTCGTTTTCGCGCGTGCATTGAGTTTGATCGCTTTGTCTCAAATCTCTTGAGATTTTTTAAAACTCCCGTTGAAAAAAATAAAAGCAGCCATACGTTAAGAAAATTTTGTGAAAAAAATATCTTCTCTTCTTTTAGTTTTATATGGGCTGGTTTCATTTCTCCTCAGTGCTCCGAACTCTCTCTCGATTCCCCTCTCTTCGGCGAATCCGAGCGACACGGAGCTCCTGAATGACTTGGAACAAACCGCCTGGAATTTTTTTAAAGAACAGCGAGAGGACGGAACAGGTCTTGTTCCCGATCGTGCCCGCACGACGGGCGAAC
>JAZKBH010000183.1:0-4490 GCA_040388725.1 Verrucomicrobiota bacterium | reverse complement strand
TCGAGGATGGATTGATCATGAGACGGCCCTCCAACAATGCCGGGAAACGACACGCTTTGCTCTGGAAAAGGTCTCTCATGAACATGGATTTTTTTATCACTTTCTCGATTTAAAAAAAGGAACCCCTGCATGGGAATGTGAAGCTTCCCCTATCGACACCGCTCTTTTCCTTTCCGGGGCCATGTGCGCCCGTGAATACTTTAATGACCCCGAACTCACCGAGCTCGTGAATACCATCCGTGATCGGGTCGATTGGCAATGGATGCTCAACGGCGGGAAAAATCTCGCTCTCGGATGGACACCCAAAGAAGGCTTTTTACCGTATCGTTGGGACAATTACTCCGAGCATATGGTCATGGATTTAATGGGAATCGGGGCAGTCACCAAATCCCTCCCGACCGAAACGTGGGGGGCCTGGAAACGAACTCCCGTAGGGACTCATGATGGAATGACCTTTATGGAGAGCCCTCCTCTTTTTACTCATCAATATTCCCAAGCTTTTGTCGATTTCCGTGAAAAAACGGATGGGCGGCTCGATTATTTCCTGAATTCCCGTTACGCCACCCTCGCCCAAAGATCGATGTGCATTGCGATGCAAAAAACATTTCCAGAGTGGGGAGAAAATGTCTGGGGAATCACCGCATCGGATTCGGCCCATGGCTACATTGCCTGGGGAGGACCTCCATTGACCGGCCCACTCGATGGCACCATCGTTCCGTGCGCTCCCGGCGGCTCGATTCCCTTTGCTCCGGAGGAATGTCTTTCCGCCTTACGCGAAATGAAAAAAAGATGGGGGGAAAAGATCTGGGGACGATATGGCTTTGCGGACGCTTTTAATCCACACAATGGGTGGGTCGATTCCGATGTGATTGGAATTGATGTCGGGATTACCTTACTCCAAGCCGAAAACTATCGGACCGGTCTCATTTGGAAGACTTTTATGCGTTCTCCTGAAATCAAAAAAGCGATGGAGGCGGTCGGCTTTGGCCCTTCTCAGGAACTCATGGCTCACTCTTCTTTTGTGAAGTATGAAACCCTGGCGCATTAAAAACACCTGGCATGTGATTTAAATTGGAGGGACACAGGCTCTGTGCCTCTGGGGGAACACAGAAGGCAGTGAGCCACTGCCCCTCCAATGAAGAAATGAGATAAAGTCTTTTTCCTATCTCAGTGAAATTCCTTTATTTATTTTTTATCATGACAGATGGCAGTCCGACTCTAGAACAACTCGGGTGATGCTTTTCCTTCAAAAATCCAGTTGTAAAATCGTCAGATCGATTTTGCGGACTGTAATCCTCCTTCTCATTTGTTTCACCGTGGGCAGTGAAGCTGAAATCACTCCTGAATTTGTCCTCAAAATCCATGCTATTTATGAAAAAATTCCGAAGGAGTCGCTCGTCCCTGCCACTCCTTCCGCTGGGAATCCCCCTGCCCCCACTAAGAGCACATTACCGAATACTCAGTCCGTCGAAGAGCTCACCAAACTTTTAAGTGAATCTGAAAATCCACGCCGCCTCGTCGGAACATCGGCTCTTATCACGAATCCAGTTCTTGAAAAAACAGGTTTTTTCGATCCCTCGGAAAAAGATACCGACGAGGTTAAACAAGAACTGGCTTATCTCGTCCAATTAAAAAATTTCCTTGCTCAAACCTCCTCAAACTATGACCCCGCTCCTTTTCTTAAGGAGTGTAAACAATCGGGACCCTATTGGATTGATGATCTTTTTGCTCAGCAAACCTCAGAAGAGATACGCTTAACGACCCTTGAAACATTTAGTTCTTCTCCCTCTCTGCTTGCGGCTCTTCTGACCTCACCTCAAAGTCAAAATGATCCCGTGACGATTCGTCTTTGGGCAAAACAACTTCCTTCGAAAGACGCATTTCCGACCGCTATGCTTCTGATTCTTGCCAATGCGCATCCTGATCTGGAAGCGGAAGCATTGAAACCAGTTCTTCCTGAGAAATCGACGGTTTATCCTCAGTTACTCAGTGGCAGTCCAGCTCTTGTCACCGATGACGACCTTCAAACCGCACTCTTCTCATTGGCATCTCCGAATATTAAACGACGTGCCAACACTGCAGCGATTTTAGCAAAGACACCTGCTGCCGATTCGATTTGTCACGTCCTGATTGATTCCTCACCTGAACTCCGCACGGTCATTTTCAATCATTATCCCCTCGCCACCCTGAAAGAGATGAATACCCCTTATTCCTTAGCGGCTTATTATCGCCGAATGGGGGTCGAGGCCGCAACTCTTCCTGAAAAAATTAAAAACTTTACTGCCTCGGCTCAAACCGGGGTTGATGGAAAGGAATGTCTTAAAACTATTCTCTCTCTTCCTCAAGGAACCGCCATCATTGAAGGGCTTCCTCCGACCGCTGCTGCTTTAGGAACTCTCTTGCAAGATTTAAAGGAGATCGATCCGGCTCAACTTCAGATTTTTATGACCATCCTTCAAAAGCAAGTGGAAAAGGCTCAAAAAGGAAATTGGGACTCTTTAGGACTCTTATTAACCGCCGCTCGGAGCCCTCAACTGCAAGAGACCTTGCTCCCGATGCTTACCACGCTTTATCCCGCGGAAATTGCCGCCGATATTTTACGAATCACTCAAGGAAAAATGAATGAAGTCACTGAGGAGGCTCGCCAAGGAAATGCATCGGCATTGGAATCCCTTCATGTGATGACGCAAGATGCACAGATCCCGATGCGACAATCCGTCTACGAAACCCTCGGACTCCTGGCGAACGTCGATCCAAAAGCCCGTGAATTAGTGATCACCATGGCAAAAGATAAAAATCCTTCGGTTCGTCAATTCACCGTGATCGGACTCGGGAGTAAAGCGCTGCGAAAGAAAGAACTTCTGACCGTCCTTCTCGAAGCCGCACAAGATCCCGATGCGACGGTTCGCGAATCTGCGGCGAATAGCTTGATCGTCTCCGTCCTTCGAAATAATCCCGATGCAACACAAGCTCTCGCTAATCTTGCGGAAAATGATCCTGTCGATTCCGTTAAAAAAGCAGCGATTCAAGGACTTGCAAATGGTTCAACGGGTGGAAATACCAAGACCATTGAAATTCTCAAAAAGCTCTCCACTCATTCTAATCCGGTCATTGCTCAAACCGCCAAATCCGTCCTTCCAAAATAATTTCATCATCCTCATGAAAACGGTGATTACTTGTCAAAATCTCATTGAGGCCCAGATGATTCAATCTCTCCTCCAAGGATCAGGGATTGACGCCTTTATTCCCGATGAATTTACAGTCCAAAACGACTGGGGATTAATCAATGCGATTGGAGGCATTCGTCTTCAAGTTCCCGATGAAATGTTCGAACGAGCAAAACAAATCATCACCGATTTTCAATCAAAAGAATGACGAAATACTTTTTTTGCCTCTTCCACCATTCGATACTGTTGCATCAAATCTCTTTTGTAGCATTGCCTTTTTAAGACTATTTCACTACGATTATTCCCTATTAATCGATAATCTTTGGAAAAAGATTTCAAGGGAAAGAATCAAAAATTGGGTATGAAATTCACGTTAAAGCAAGAGCAGGAAATCTTTGAAGTCATCACCACCGGCGAAGCGGAGTTACAAGTCTTTTCTGATTTTCTTGATGCATTGATTTCCCATCCTCATTGGAAACCTGGATCTTTCATTTTAGTGGATCACTCGGACTTAAACGCATCAACCTTAACCTCGGCCGATGTGAAAACGATTTCCCGCTATTGTGCTGACCGTCGACTCCCCTTTGGAAATGGAAAATGCGCCATTGTCCTTGCGCGTGATTTGGAATTTGGCCTCGCTCGGATGTGGCATGTTTTTATGGATGAGAATCCTTGGGATATGAACCATCAACTCTTTCGTTCTAGAGTCGAAGCGCTTGAATGGCTTCAATCTTAATCCCTTTGTTTTATGGCCGTCTCTTCCACCATGCTTCCGCTCGGTACCGTCGCCTCCGCATTTTCGCTCTCCAATACCATCGACGGTAAAATCATTACGCTCGATGATTTTTCAGGGGCAAAAGCGTACGCCATTTTCTTTCTCTGCAATCATTGCCCGTATGTCGTTCATCTTCAAAATGGACTTGTCTCCTTTGCTCGGGATTATCAACCCAAAGGAGTTGCTGTGATTGCCATCAGCTCCAACGATATTTTGAGTTACCCTGAAGACGGTCCCGATCTCATGAAGAAAACAGCGGAGGAAGCAGGCTATCCCTTCCCGTATCTCTTTGATGAGTCTCAAGAAGTCGCCAAAGCATATCATGCAGCATGCACCCCCGATCTTTTTCTTTTCGATGGAAATCGAAAACTCGTTTATCGCGGTCAATTTGATGAAAGCCGAAAAGGAAATACACTTCCGGTCACCGGAAGTTCTTTTCGAAATGCCTGTGATCTCGTTCTTTCCGGAAAGTCTGTTCCCGCACAACAAATCCCGAGCATCGGTTGCAATATCAAGTGGAAGAGCGGCAACGAGCCTGAGTATTTTAA
>JAZKBH010000182.1:1051-14811 GCA_040388725.1 Verrucomicrobiota bacterium | reverse complement strand
CTTGTAACGAACTAAAACATCTCTCCAGGCCAAAAAAACAAAAAGCTCTCGATATCTCCAGAGATCTTTCCAATACGATTTTTCCGCTTTTCCCGCTTCAATGATTAATTCTTCACTCATAGTACTCTAAAGTGATCTTTCTAGAAATCGCACTTTTTATCGGAAGACAAGGCTACCGCAGTTGGTTTAAATTCAAAAAATTTGAATTTAAACCCACAATCGATTTGGTCCTTGAGTTGATGAACCACTAGATATGGTGTGGTTGTTAAAAAACCACGTTCGCATGATTTCCAAAAAATGGTGAAAAGCAATCTAAAAACTTCTTAAGATGTTCAAAAATAAGGAGTAACAAAAACAATAAAAGAGAAGATTTAAAGATCTTTTAGCGTTCGCTCATTTATTTCTCACAAACCAATCTTCCAAAATTGGATAAAATTCTCAATCCTTTCAATGTCCTCATTTTAGGTCTTTTTACGTAAAAAACTCTTGTTTTCCGCCTAATAAGCGAGTAAATTCAGAAAGACTCATGGAAGAGTCATTTAAAGCTCAACTTTAAACGGTAACGAACCGATAACCAGCACAGGAGGTGTTGCAATGAGTGTAAGTTTAGGTGGATTTTTCTCAGGAATTGACTCATCGAGTCTGATTCAGCAATTGACTGCATTAAACCGTCAACCTGAACAGGTACTTTCAAACCAAAAAAATACCCTCGCGTCTCAATCGACTGCTTATAATGCGATTCAGACGAGCATGAGCTCTTTAAGAGGCACAGTCACTGCGCTTAATGATAGCTCATTATACTCCTCGAAAGCCGCAACATCCTCAGACTCTGCCAAAGCAACAGTTTCCGTCGATTATACCGCCGTCTCCAGTTCAACCACGATCAATATCACTCAAGTTGCCACCAATTCCATTTTAACCGGGGGATCATCGACCGGATCGATTCCAGATACCAAACTCTCCGCGATTCCTTCAACAGGTTCTAATATTTCAAAAATTTTGGGAACAACCGCTTATGCCGGCCAAACGTTCACCATCAATAACTCGACCATCACTCTTGCGAGTGGTGACACTGTGAGCAGCGTTCTCGCTAAAATGAACGCGGTCTCTGGAGTCACCGCAACCTACGATTCCACAACCGGAAAGTTTTCTCTCTCTTCCGGCTCCACCATCCTTCTCGGAAGCGGTGCGGATACAAGTGACTTTCTTCAACGTGCCCAACTCTATAATAATGGAACGGGCTCCGTCACTTCCAGTATTGGAGCGGGTCGGATCGATCCCACGACGGCGTTCACCTCAAGCGATCTGCGAAGCGGAACAGCTCTCTCCTCAGGAACTTTCACGGTGAATGGCGTGAGTATCGCCTATAGCACCAGCGATTCTCTGACAACGGTATTGAGCAATATTAACAGTAGCACCGCGGGCGTCACCGCGACTTACGATAGCTATACCGATCGGGTTGTCCTCACGAGTAAAAACCGGGGAGCCCAAAATATTGTCGTGGCTAATGGCACGAGCAATGTCGCCACGGCCCTACGCCTCGCCACAACCGATAGTTCGATGAATATCGGAAAAGCAACTCAGTTTACGGTTGGAAACGATGCGACAGTTCGTCAAAGCGAAGACCAAACATTAACTGCCGCAGAACTTGGACTTACGGGCGTTACGGTAAATGCAGTGGATACAGGATCGGTGACCATTAACGTCACTCCTGACACCGATAAAATCAAAAAAACAATCGATGCCTTCGTCACTCAATATAATTCCGTTCAAAATCTGATCCAGAGCTATGTAAAGATAAATCCCGCGGATCTCACTCAAAATGGTCTTCTGGCCAATGATACCACCGTGGCTTACCTCCCTTCCATGATTCGTTCCGCCACAACAGATTCTATTAGTTCTTCGGGGACTATCCGGATGTTGGAAGATCTCGGTGTCACGGGAAATGCAACCAATAATACTCTGACCCTCTCGGATTCGAGTAAAATTCTCTCTGCGCTTCAAGATCATTCAGACGAAGTCACGGCCATGTTCACCAATGTCTCTTCGAGTCTCGATAGCCGTCTCGGAAGTATCCTTGATTCCTATTCCCAAACCGGGACGGGCGTCCTCGCGATTCGTCAAAATTCGATTACTCAACAAAGTAAAGATATCGACGATCAGATTGCTCGGATTGAAGCCCAAGTTCTCGCCGAAGAAGCTTACATGAAACAACAATTTGCGTCTCTCGATTCCGTCTCTGGTCAAAACCAACAAATTTCCAACGTTCTCAGCGGTAAAACATCATAACCGCAGCATCTCATTCTTTTAGGCATAAATCATTAAGTATGGGCGGCTCGTCGAAGTCGTTCATTAATTGCACGGGCTAAACCCTTCTCAGGAAGATTCATCGCCACTAAATGAGAGACTTCACTTTCATCTAAAGCACGAAGCATCTGAAAAAAGTTTGCCGCCGCCTCGTTCCAATCGCCGGAAGGAGAAAGGTTATACGTCAGTGGAAATCCCTCCACCCTCGCATCTCCCCAGATGAGAAATCCAAAATCTTTCCCACCGAATGCATTAAGGTCCATGACCGAGTTCACGAGTTGAAGCGGTTTTCGAGGCGCATAATGTTGCGCAATTTGTCCGGGAGCTTGAGGACGCGCATGAGGTTCGTTATCTAATCCTACTGGCCCAATCACGGATTCAATCTCTTCTAAAGAAATCCCTCCCAATCGAAGAATCGTCGCCTTTCCCTCGTCAAATCCGACGATCGTCGACTCTAATCCAATTTCGCAAGAGCCTCCTTGTAAAATGAGCTTCACTTCATTTCCCAACTCTTTTTCCACCGCTTCCGCCGTCGTCGGGCTAATCCGACCAAAGCGATTCGCACTCGGCGCGGCCAGCGGACCTCCAAATCGTCGGAGCAACTCCTGCGCCATCGGATGTCGAGGCACCCGAATTCCGACCGTCGGAAGAGCACTTGAAACAAGATCCGGGATTTCTACACGCTTCGGGAGAATAAGAGTCAAAGGTCCGGGCCAAAATTTTTCGGCAAGTTTTCTCGCCAAATCTGGGAAGCTCGAAGCGACTTGAAGAACATCTTCTATTCTCGGAATATGAATAATTAAAGGATCAAACGTCGGTCTATTTTTAATCGCAAAAATTTTAGCCACGGCATCCGCACGTGTCGCATCTGCTGCAAGGCCGTAAACCGTCTCCGTTGGCATCGCGACGCACTCCCCCGCCTGAAGAAACTCGACGGCTTGTTGAAGATCTTTGGAAATCATGGACGCGGTAGATCATGCCGAACACGAAGGGAAGTTCGAGTCGATTTTTAGGAAAAGAGAGGTAGCATTGGTCGGCAGGAAAAAGACATTTTTTACCACAGAATAAGCGGAGGAAAACGGAGGTCTTTATTTTGTTCTCAAACCAATCCTCCCCATCCTGATATCGATGCAAAATAAGATTGGCTGGCGTGCACTCAAGCGCCGAGGGAAAGCGCGAGAGGATCTTACCAAGTAAGAGGGCAGGACGCAACCCGACTGAGGCGGGAGCCGAAGGAGTCAACAAAAGACGGGATTACCACCTACCATTCAAAGGCTAACATTATGCAATAGTTGGCTGCCGTGCTAGGACTCGAACCTAGAACACCCTGCTCCAGAGGCAGGTGTGCTACCAATTGCACCACACGGCAATTTAAAAGGAAAGTACATCATGCTCCCTCTCTCAAAAAAAGCGAGGGAGGATTTAAAGACAAAAAACAGCGTCTCGCATTAGAACTGGAGAGGCAGTGGCCCACTGCCTTCTCCGTCCTCTGAGGCACAGAGCCTGTGCCCCTCCAGTTTTGATCCCCTTTTTGGTCTACAACTTTACAGATAAAACCGATTTCCAATGACGAATCTCGGTTTAATTCTCCAACAAAAAAAGCGCAGCCCCTTGCGAGGCTGCGCCTTTTTCTAAAGAAGCTTAAAACCAAATCTTACTTGGTAGGAACTTCAGAGATGGTCTTCAATACGCGGCTTGCGATTGAATACGGATCTCCTTGGGAGTTCGGACGACGATCTTCGAGATATCCTTTGTAGCCTGCGTTTGCAAAGCTGTGAGGAACACGGATCGATGCGCCACGATCAGCGATTCCATAAGAAAACTTATCAATCGACTGAGTTTCGTGCAATCCGGTCAAGCGGAGATGATTATCAGGTCCGTAGACAGCGATATGCTCATCAATGTTCTTTCCGAATTGTGCCATAAGTTTTTCAAAATATTCTTTACCACCGGTTTCACGCAGGAACTTCGTGGAGAAGTTGGTGTGCATTCCGGAGCCGTTCCAATCGACATCTTTGCCGAGAGGTTTGCAATGCCAGTTAACATCCACTTCGTATTTTTCACAAAGACGGAGGAGGAGGTAACGAGCGATCCAAACGTCATCCGCAGCTTTACGGGATCCTTTTCCGAAGATTTGGAATTCCCATTGGCCTTTTGCGACTTCCGCGTTGATCCCTTCATGGTTGATTCCTGCATCGAGACAAAGGTCGAGATGTTCTTCGACGATTTGGCGAGCGATGCTGCCGACGTTCTTATAACCGACGCCGGTGTAGTATTCCCCTTGAGGATAAGGGAAACCGTTTTCAGGAAATCCGAGAGGACGTCCATCTTGATAAAGGAAATATTCTTGCTCAAAACCAAACCACGCATCTGCGTCGTCAAGAATCGTTGCACGTGCATTGCTGGCGTGAGGAGTCTTGCCATCGGGCATCATGACTTCGCACATGACGAGAGCGCCATTCTTGCGTGTCGTGTCAGGATAAACGGCAACAGGCTTCAAGACGCAATCAGAACTGCGACCTTCCGCTTGTTTGGTCGAGCTTCCGTCAAAACCCCAAAGAGGGAGTTCTTCGAGCTTAGGAAAGCTGTTAAATTCTTTAAGTTGTGTCTTACTGCGAAGGTTAGGGACAGGGGTGTAACCGTCGAGCCAGACGTATTCGAGCTTATATTTAGCCATATTCGGATGTTTCTCTGGGTTGAAGTTGTGAGTTCATCGAATCTCCGTCTTCCGGAAAATTCGGTTACAAAAAGAGGCATCGATCTCTCTCAGGCCTCTTTTGTCACGGCAAGATGAAAGCACGATCAATGCCAGAAATCGAGAGATTTATATTTTCTTGTATCCATATTTATAACATCTTCCCAATAAAGGAGTTTTGTAAATTTTAACCTCCATTATTTCTTTTAAAATTTCATTCAATCTGCCACTCTTTAAATCTCATGGAAGGCGTCAAAGATACTGTCCGCGCATTGGTCCGCATCGATTATGCAGGCCAAGTCCATAAAACCTTTCGAGGCCATCAAGCCAAAGAAAGGTTTGAAAACGAACTCCATGTTCTTCGGTATCTCGAAAAACGAGAATGCCCGTTTGTCCCACGAGTGATTGAAAGCGATCCCGAAAAACTGATGCTCATCACTACACACTGCGGAAAACCGGTCGAGCAAATCAGTCACACCAAATTAGTCAGCCTCTTTACGGAACTCGAATCTTTTGGTGTTCGTCACGATGATCAAGCGATGAGAAATGTTACCTATTCGACGACCTTTGGTCGATTTTTTTTAATTGATTTTGAATTCGCAACCATTTTAGACGACCCCCATCATCATCCTCCTCAAATGATGCCCTCAGAGAAAGCCCATGAGTGACCCCGTAACACCTCTTCCTCCGCAAACCATTCGCTGGACAGGTCTCTCGCATGTGGGTCATGTCCGTAAAAATAACGAAGATGCCTTTCTTGGACTCATTTTTGATGGAAAAGAGACACAATACCTCGGAAAATGGGGCGAAAATTCCTTGAATGGCCATGATTTCGTTTTCGCCGTCAGTGACGGAATGGGAGGCGCAAATGCAGGTGAATTTGCGAGCAAAATCGTGGTTGAAAAAGCGACGAAACTTTTGCCCAAAGGATTCCGAAGTCGCGTTTCAGGAATGGATTCTGGATTCCAAGATCTTTTCGAAGAACTCTTTGCTGAATCCCACCGAGCCCTTTGCTACCTCGGCTCCATTTACCCCGAGTGCGCCGCCATGGGATGCACTCTCAGTCTCTGTTGGTTTACACCTGAATGGATGTATTTTGGCCATATTGGCGACAGCCGTATTTATTATTTTCCCGCTCAAGGGGGAATGAAACAAATTACCAAAGACGACAGTCACGTCGGGTGGCTTTTCCGAACAGGGAAAATTTCAGAGCGAGAAGCCCGAACCCACCCACGCAAAAATATCCTTCAAAAAGCATTGGGGGCAGGACATCAATTCGTCGATCCTCAAGTCGGAGCCATCGGAATCCAAGCGGGAGATCTTTTTCTAATCTGTAGCGATGGAGTCATCGATGGATTATGGGATAAAAATATTTTACAAATCCTACGAGATCCCGATCCCGCCCAAAAGGAACTTCCGTATGCGAACCGACTCGTTCACGAAGCCTTAGGAAAATCAGGAAAAGATAACACCACCGCTCTCGTGATCGAGGTCTTATAATACCTTCATTTGATTAAAAGTAGATTTTTTAAAACAAGTCTCTCTGAGGAAAGCAAGAATGCACGAAAAGAAGTTTTTCTCTTAAAAACCAAAATCAACTGTCTTCTTCCTGATTTCCAGCCTTCCTTAGAGATTAACAAAAAAGGAGCGATTGAATCGCTCCTTTTCTTAAATTATTTTGATTAATTCACCGATCAAACTGCTTTTTCGCCATGTTCATCGGTTCGAATTCGAATGACATCATCGATCGTCGAAATGAAAATCTTTCCATCTCCGATTTTACCGGTCTTCGCCGCATTCACAATCGCAGCCACTGCCTTTTCTAAAACTTCCTCGGACATGACCACTTCGACTTTAACCTTAGGCAAAAAGTCGACGGTATATTCGCTACCGCGATAAATTTCAGTATGACCTTTTTGACGTCCGAATCCTTTGACTTCGATGACCGTCAATCCTTGAATCCCCAATTCCGTGAGGGCTTCTTTGACTTCTTCTAATTTAAAAGGTTTGATAATCGCTTCGATTTTCTTGAGTGCCATACAGTAATAAACTCCGGTTAAGGTTCTGTATTTTTAAGGCCTATTTGGAGACGGTCAAGTCTCCTCCCCATCAAAGGATAAGAGAAAACGAATTATGCCGCTTTCGGTTTCTTGCTCTTCGGCTCTTTTTTGAGATACGCCTTGAGACGTCCCACGACGGTTTCGGAAACCACCGCCTTCACGATCATAAAATTCCCTCGATAAGAAGTCCCAAGAACCTGTCCTCCGCGATAAATTTCCGAAATTAATGAAGCTTCTTCCTGAGGAATTCGAAACGTCACCTCTTGTTTTTTGGAACGGAGCCTCGAGACGATTTCTTGAAAAAGCTGGTCAATTCCCTCTCCCGTCGCTGCTGAAATTGCTACTGAATTCGCATGCTGGCTCAAGCAGCGTTCCGCCAATCCTGAATTTTCGAGCCGATCGACTTTATTAAAAACAAAGATCATTTCTTTTTCTGCGCATCCTAATTGCGCCAAAACATCGTGCACGGCCTTGATCTGATTTTCGTATAGGGGATGACTTAAATCGATCACGTGAAGAAGAATATCGGCCTCTTTCACCTCTTCCAAAGTCGCTTTAAACGATTCGATAAGATGCGTCGGAAGTTTTTGTAAAAAACCGACGGTATCCGATAAAAGCAACGTCTGCTTATTCGGTAAAACCGTCTTTCGTGTCGTCGGATCAAGCGTTGCAAAAAGCTGATCCGCCGCAAAAACATCCGATCGAGTCAATCGATTCAATAAGGTGGATTTCCCCGCATTCGTATATCCGACCAAGGCGATCATCGGCCATTCATGACGCTGGCGCCCATGCCGTTGAATACTCCGATGACGACGAACCTCTTCGAGTTCTTTTAAAAGCTTGGCGATCTTCTCCTGTACGCGACGACGATCGACTTCCAGCTGAGTTTCACCCGGACCTCGTGTTCCAATTCCACCCGATTGCCGGGATAAGTGGGTCCACATCCGCGTCAGCCGGGGAAGAAGATACTTGAGTTGGGCCAGCTCGATCTGAAGTTTTCCCTCTCGGGTTTTGGCGCGTTGCGCAAAAATATCGAGAATCAGCTGCGTCCGATCTAAAACTTTTCGGGCAAACATTTTCTCCAAATTTCGCCCTTGGGCCGGAGAAAGTTCATCATCAAAAACAACGGTGCTTAATTCAAGATTTTGAGAAATTTTTGCCAACTCTTCCGCTTTTCCTTTTCCAATATAATACGGAGCCGTAGGAGCAGGAAGTTTCTGAATGGCCTTATGGTAAACTTTCCCTCCCGCACTTTTGACCAACTGCTCAAGTTCCCTTAAAGAATCCGCTAAATCCCAACTGCTCTGTCCTGAACGCTCAACCCCCACGAGCATCGCCCTTTCCTGGGAAACGGGAATCGCTTTCTCTAAGAGCATGAAATGTCCTGCAAATTCTGAGAAAAAGGAAGGGGATTTAACAATGGCGGTGAAGACGGAGCGAGCCGCTCTTGCGATTGCCGGATGGAATCAATCACCGTTGAAATGGAGGAATCAGCGTTTAAATTCAATGTCTGATATTTAGATTCCTTCCGAAACCATGTCAACTGCCGCCGCGCATACTGCCAAGTCTCCTCTTGAATCCGCTTTACCCCTTCAGGCTCGGTTAATCCTCCCTGTAAAACATCGACTAGAATATCATATCCAATGGCAGCCAACCCTTTGACCCGAGTTTCCCCCCATTTTTCCAACAACCCTTTCACCTCCTGAAGCCATCCTTGCCGCATCATTTCGAGAGTTCTTTTTTGGATTCTCTCTTTGAGGTTCACGGGATTCAAAAAATAAGCCTGAAAGTCCGAAATTAAAGGAGGCTCATTTCGTTTCTGCCATTCCAGCAAGGAAATCCCCGTTCCCTTTTTCACCTCTAAAGCGCGAATCAAACGACGAGAATTTTGAAAATCAATTCGAGAGACCATTTCGGGATCGGTGATACGAAGATCCCCTTGCAACTCTTCCAACGATAAGCCTTCCAATCGCTTTCGGATTTCTGGATCCACCGTGGGAACTGGACTGAAGCCATGGGTCAACGCCCGGTAATAGAGTCCCGTCCCTCCAACAATAATTGCCGGTTTTTTCTTTTCTCGTGATTCGTCTAAAAACGATTCTGCCTCCTGCAAATAAGCCGCGACATCAAAACCTTGATCCAAATTCAAAAGATCGATACCTCGATAGGAGACTTCGTTTCTTTCTTGAGCGGAGGGCTTTCCCACACCGACCTCTAAATCCCGATAAACCTGCATCGAATCCATGCAAAGAATAGAGGCTCCCCATTCTAATGCCAATTGGTGAGCCACTTGACTCTTTCCGGCAGCCGTCGGTCCTAAAATAAATAAAAGTGGTAACTCCATTCGTCGTCTCTCTATTCTTTCGCCTTCCCCTCGAAAGGCAAGAAATCATCCGAGAAAGCTTTTGCGCAAAATCAATAAAAATTACAATCGACTTTCACTTTCCGCCAAGATGTCATAGATTAAAGTCAAAAGAAGATATTCTCCTCATGAAAACCTCTCGCTCTTACGAAATCATCGGCTGCATCACCACTCCTCAAGGTCTCTCCCTTCTTTCAAAAAAACAATCTCAAGTCGATTGGATTGAAGTCCGCGTCGATGCGCTTCTTGAGCACTATGTTCTTCCTTCAAAAATTCTGGCTGCGCTTAAAGCTCGAAAAAATAAAGTCCTCCTCACCCTCCGCTCACCAATCGAAGGAGGAGCCCATCGATGGACTCCCGGAGTTCGTAAAGCCCTCGCCCTTGAGCTCCTTCCCGTTTGCGACGCCATCGACCTGGAACTCGCCTCCCTTCAGGAGCTGAAATCTGTTTATCACGCCGCACGTCATCTTAAGAAAAAAGTGATTCTCTCCACCCACTCGATTCAAAAGCCTGTCCCCGTCGCCCAACTTCATCGATGGATCCGCCAAATGCGTTGTTACCCCGCTTGGATTTCCAAACTCGCGGTCCGAGTCGAAACTCAATCGCATCTTCGCGAACTCGCGTCTCTCCTTATTTCTAATCCGAAGCAATCCTTCGCTCTCATGGGACTTGGCTCAATGGCTCCTCTTTCTCGTCGCGTAATGACCGCTCTCGGCTCTAAACTCGTCTATGGTTATCTCGACAGGCCTGCGGCTCCGGGGCAGCCTTCTGTGAAAGAGATTATCTCTTGGGATTTATCCAAATGAACCGCATCGGACTCTTCATGGTATGGCTCGCCGCAAGCTGCAGCCTTGTCGGTTTTTTTCTTCCCTGGATTCAATATTCTTCCAAAAATGTCTCTTCATTAAGTGAATTTGCGGTGCGCTCTCTCGCGGCAGAAGAAGATCGAGATTACTGGCGATTTGTCAGCATCCCTCCTGAAGAACGAAAAGTCATCCTTCATCAACCTTTTTCTGGAAGCAGTGGATTTTCTCTTTGGAAAAGCTGGAGAAAACCGGCTCATCCTTTTGTCGGCGCCGATCTCTTCTCAACCAAAAAATCATTGAACCCCTTTTGGATTTTTTCGATTCCTGCTGCAGCACTTTTAGGTGCTGTTTTTTACACCTTAACGACAGGCTGGGGTCCCTTTGTCGGCATGGCCAGCACCCTTGGTGTTTACCTTACTGTTCGCTGGAATATTCAGGAAGCACTCTTGGATCGACTCGTCTCCGGGATTCACATGGGCCTTGGACTTTGGATCTGTCTCTATGCCCTTCTTGCCCTTAGTTTTTGCCTCAGTATTCGTTGGGCCTTAGGACTTTTCAAGTAAGGCCCAAGAAAAAAATACATTGTCTCACGCAAAGCCGCAAAGGCGCCCAAGTCTCCACCCTTTAAGAAAAAGAAAATGTTTTTAATGGGATGAATCTTGGGCAACATTGAGGCTTCGCGTGATCCCGTTTTAAATGTATTTCATTGCGCCACCGCGGTCTTGCGTGAGACTATCTTTATGCCCACTCGAGCTATTATCCATTCTTACGGAGCCCCTCAAGATGTTTTAAAATTTGAAGAGATTCCTTCACGATCCCTTCTCCCTCAAGAAGTCCGTGTAGAAATGCATCTCACCCCTATCAATCCCGCAGACTTAAATCTGATCGAAGGACCCTACGGGATTCGCCCTTCTCTTCCGACAGTCCCGGGACACGAAGGATTTGGAGAAGTGAAAGAAATTGGGAAAGAGGTTCATCACTTGAAAGTAGGCGATTGGGTTCGCCCTCTTACTCAGGGAACATGGCAACAAGAGATCCTTTCTCCGGAAAACGAATTCCTTTGCCTCCCTCAGAAAAATCTCACGCCAGAATTTGTTTCTCAAATCTGGGTTAATCCTTCTGCAGCTTGGAGAATGCTTCATGACTTTGTTGATTTAAAACCGGGCGATTGGATCATTCAAAACGCTTCCACCTCTGCCGTGGGGCACTCCGTCATTCAGATCGCTAAAGCCTATGGATGGAAAACTCTTTCGCTTGTTCGCCGTCCGGAAGAGATCGAAAAATTAAAATCTCTCGGCGGCGATGAGGTCTTTGTTGAAAATGACAATCTTCGAGATGAGCTCAAGACATGGGCTAAAAATCATATTCCTCGTCTGGGATTGAATGCGGTTGGAGGAGAAAGCGCCACAAATATTATTAAAACGCTTTCTCCGAATGGGATTTTAGTCACTTACGGCGCCATGTCCAAACAGCCTCTCTCCATTCCCAATGGACTTCTCATTTTTAAAAACATCCAAGTCCGTGGTTTCTGGGTCACGACATGGCAAAAGAATGCCTCAACCTCTGAAATTTCTACCACGTTGGAATCCCTCGCTCAACTTCACCGCAATGGAAAGCTCGAGCTTCCGATTGAAAAAATATATTCCTTTTCCGAACTCCAACAGGCCATTCTCCACTCTTCAAAAACCCCGAAGACCGGAAAAGTTCTAGTAAACTGGCAAAGCTAATCCACTCCCATCGTTCACCAAAAGTCTTGCTTAAGGAATCGATTTTATCTCGCAAGTGAATCACTAAAGAGGTGAATGAAATTTATCAGGAGAGATCGCGGACCGTGATCACACCATAAATCGCATCATCACCATCTCCAAAGAGCATCTCTCGGCACTGCGCTACCAATCCGTTTTGTGAATAGGCGTTAGTTGTGCAATGGGGCGTGATCGCGACCCGCGATCTCTCCTGATAAATTTCTAATCCAATAAATGGCTTTATCGAAATATCCTCCAAAACGAAAAAACCCCGACCTGTTTCCAGATCGGGGTTTTTAAAGTCAAACTTAGCTTACGCTAAATTAGAAGCTGTAGACAACATTCGCGGACAACATGTGAGCTGTCGCATTGTTGTTAACACCTTGGACATTATTTCCAAAGTCTGCACGGTATTCAGCACGGAGAATCATGTTCTCGTAGATGTTGAAACCAGCAGTTGCTGTGTAGCTGAAGAGGTCTTGTTGAGCAATTCCAGCAGTCGTTGTTGCTGTTGCAACGTTTCCGAACTTCGCGCCATCTGTACCATGGATGTATTCAGCACGGCCAGCCAAGCTGAAGATCTTGGTGAATTGGTATTTAGCATAAACAGCGGCACCCCAGAAGGTTTCGTCGTTTTTCTTCGTACCATCAGCGATAAGTCCTTGATAGCCTTCGTACAAACCGAAGTCGGTGTTATAACCGAGCAAGAGTTTATCGTTAGCGAACTTAGGAGCCCAGTTACCCCATGAATCCCACATGAACAAGCTGCCTTCACGAGCAACACTGTCAGCGGAAGTAGGAGCTGTAACAACATTACGACCACCACGAGTTGCACCGTAGAAGGTGTTCTTGATGTTCGCATTGCCACCTTTGGACTTCACGTTCACGCTTGCGAGCAAGCCAACATTGCTGTTGCCATTGCCTGAACCACGGATGTCAACGCTATCAGCATTGTTCCAATCTGCATTCACAACACCAAACTCAGTCGTGACGATGTCATTGACTTTGTAAGAAGCGAGAATACCAGTGTGGCTCAAAGGTTGAAGGTTTTGCCAGAGCAATCCGTAGCTATAATTCAAATTAGCGGGACGTTCTGCAACTTCGTAACCCATAGGAGTTGCGAATTTACCGACTTTGAAGTCGATTCCGTTTCCAACAGGAGCGCGGAATTGAACAAAAGCTTGGTGAACATAAAGTTCGCTCAAACCATCAGCTGCAGTTCCAACACCGTTACCACGGAGGAAAGATGCATCTTCACCGACCATCAAGTCAGCGCGGAAACCAGCGGTCAACTCGTTTTTATCCGAGAGGGGCTTTTCCAACGCCAATTTAAATGCGTTCAAATTGAAGTCACCTTGTTGTTGTGATGCAACGCCACCGTCATTACCAAACTTCTGAGCGGAAGCATTGTTGCCGCTGTTGAAGTTGTAGGTGTAACCTGCGTCTGCGTAACCGCTGAGAACGATTCCCTTTTGGGATGTCTCGACGTAAATACCTTGATCTTCGATAACCTTCTTCAAGTCTTTATCCGACTTTGCGTCACCAGCAAATGCGAGTGATGCAACGAGGGGAAGAGCGAAGAGAGCTTTGAGAGTTTTATTCATGAATTCCTCCATTGTTGTTTTTTTTACTTTCTCCCGTCCCCATACCCCAGGCACGGGAGGAAGCACCGGACCAATCCAGCACTCTGGATGGCCAAGCACCCACCAAACTACTTAAACTTAAAAAAGCGTCAACTGTTTTTTTAGTAAAACCGCGCAAAGCATCTATCAGAGAAAATCTTCT
>JAZKBH010000182.1:0-1041 GCA_040388725.1 Verrucomicrobiota bacterium | reverse complement strand
AATGAAGATCGTTGTCTTTAACGAAAATGCGTTAAAGTGGAACATCCCCCCTTTAACCCTTATGCCGCTGAGTCCTGATAAAAATCGGGGCAAACTGGCGACGCTCCATTTTTAAATGCAAAAGGTTTCGGTTTATTTGCCGTAATCTGCTTGAGAAACATCCACCGCTACCTGGAGACGACAACGAAGGCGTGTTCCCGCACGAACAAAAAGATAGGGCTTATTTTCTTCTAACTCTTCGCTCATCAATTCCTCAATCTTTTCCAGAACCCGCTGAGAACCTCGAATTCCCGCATTTTTAAGATTTTGAGAAGGAATGTCGGTCGTGATACCTGTCCCTGAGACCACTGCTTTTTCACGATCCTGAAATGTTTCGGAGACCCCTTTGATTAACTCCGTCAAGAGTGGCCCGGCTGCGGCTTGAAAAATGTTTCCCACTTTTTCTCCTGGAATTCCCAAGGTTCCATCAATGGCCAGTGAAATTCCTTGGATCGGCAATGACCGTCCATCCTTTTTAATGACTTTCGTAAATTTAACAATTAAACGATCTCTTTGTCGACCAGGGGTTGCTTGCCCTCGAAGTTTATCCCCAATCTCTAGAAGTTTTTTGCCTTGAAAGAAGAATGGCGTCCAAACCCCTGCAGCAACATCGAGCTCTAAAGAAGAGCTATTAATGTTATCCATCAGAGCGAGATCGATATCTTCCATTTCAGGAGCAAAAGAATCGAGATTGTAGTCCTTCGTCGCATGATCCTCACTCACCACGACATTCCCCGCAACCGCCTCAGGACTTTGATTGTTAAAGCGATAGCGACCCGGAGCAATGACGATCTTCAACTTGTCATTATTTAATTTGGAGGGAGGAGTTTGATCGAGCAATGCTTGCGGAATCGCAGGCTCCTCAAAGAGAGGAGGAGGCGTGGAATCAACTTCTACTATTTTTTTCTCTTGGGGTTTAATGAAAACATCTGTGGGCGGATTTTCTTTTTTGACCTCGGTCTCCCGACCTCCTTCCGGTAGGGCTTCCACTTTCTGTAAACG
>JAZKBH010000181.1:0-4756 GCA_040388725.1 Verrucomicrobiota bacterium | reverse complement strand
CCCCCCTGCACCTGAACCGTCCATGGAACAGCGGGTCGCTGGTCTCGAAGCTTATGTCGGAAATGCCGATCCCACGGGAAGCAAAGTCACGGGAATTGCGGGCCCTGGACATAATGCTTGGCTGATGACTTCCGCCGCTTTAGTCCTTTTCATGACGCTTCCCGGATTGGCTCTTTTCTACGGAGGTCTCGTTCGTACAAAAAATATTCTTTCTGTGATGGCCCAATGCTTAGGGATCACAGGACTCGTCGCCATCCTTTGGTACACCGTCGGGTATAGCCTCGTTTTTGGTGCCAACTATGCGAGTCCCTTCATCGGTGGCTCAGAGTATTTCTTCTTCAAAGGTGTCGATAGCGCCCCCAACACCAATTATTGTTATTGGGTTTCTCAAAATGTTTTTGCGATGTTCCAACTCATGTTTGCCATCATCACGCCCGCACTCATCATTGGAGCGATTGCGGAAAGAATGAAGTTCTCAGCAATCATGCTCTTCGTGACCCTCTGGATGTTCGTGGTTTACTTTCCTCTGGCTCATATGATTTGGGGATCTACCGGGTGGATGAACGGGGTCTGGAATGCAGACGCAAAAATCCCTGCGATTGATTTTGCCGGCGGAACAGTGGTTCATATGAGTTCCGGTTGGTCTGCGCTCGTTCTTTGTATTCTCCTCGGAAAACGTCTCGGTTTTGGTCATACGCCCATGCCTCCTCATAGCATGGTCCTTTGTATGGTCGGAACAGGAATGCTCTATGTCGGATGGTATGGATTCAATGCCGGGAGTGCACTGGCTGCCGATGGAATTGCCTCAAACGCTTTCACGACAACCACTTTAGCGGCTGCGGTCGCTTCCTTTGTCTGGGCCGGTTTGGAATGGGTTCTGCGAGGTAAGCCGTCAGTCCT
Source organism: Verrucomicrobiota bacterium (assembly GCA_040388725.1). GTDB lineage: Bacteria > Verrucomicrobiota > Verrucomicrobiia > Methylacidiphilales > CAMAQI01 > CAMAQI01. Next base: position 3,856 of record JAZKBH010000181.1, on the reverse strand, counting down.
CGGATTTTGTTCCGGCATCGTTGCTGGATTGGTCGTCATCACCCCAGCCGCAGGATTCGTCAATCCAACGGGTTCCGTCATCATCGGCATTATTGCAGGAGTTATCCCCTTCTTTGCTTGTACCAAAATTAAACAAATCTTTGGCTATGATGATGCTTTGGACACCTTTGGTGTTCACGCCACGGGAGGAACTGTGGGAGCCTTAGTCACTGGCTTTCTTACCGATAAATCCGTGAATCCTAATTTGATCTCCGGAGCCTATGCCGCTAAAAATGGCCTCAAAGATCTCGTGGAGTCTGGCCATGTTTGGACCGCACAACTCAAAGCGATGGGAATCACCATTGTCCTCTCCGTTGTTGCAACGATTGTCATCACTTTCATTGTCAAAGCACTCGTGGGACTCCGTCCTTCTCCCGAAGTGGAAGAACAAGGACTGGATATCATCGAGCACGGCGAACGTGGGTACGAAACTCACTCTTAAACTCTCCAACAGAAAGTAACTCATGAAAAAAATAGAAGCGATTATCAAGCCCTTTAAACTAGAAGATGTGAAGTCAGGTCTTCATGAAATCGGAATCGAAGGAATGACGGTCACTGAAGTCAAAGGATTCGGACGTCAAAAAGGTCATACCGAAATTTATCGAGGAAGTGAATATACCGTTGATTTCCTTCCGAAAGTGAAAATCGAAATCGTCATTCCCGATGAAAAACTCGATGACGTGATTAAAACGATTATTGCCAATGCCAAAACGGGTAAAATCGGAGATGGTAAAGTTTTCGTAATGAACGTCGAACAAGCCGTCCGTATTCGTACAGACGAAAGCGGCGATAAAGCGATTTAATCTCAAGATTTCTTTAAACTCAAAACCCCCTGAGGTTCTCCTCAGGGGGTTTTGCTTGAGGCTCAAATTTTCCGTGACGGGTGAATCTCCCTCGGCATCATCCTGGGAATGACATTGACGGAAAGACGGTGTTTATGGGCGGCGATTTTGGGGACACTTCTCCTCCAGCTCACTTTGACAGGGTTTTTTGCTTTTGGAAAAACAGTCCCCCTCACGATTGATACCCATGTTGGGAATTACCAACAGTCGAGTTTCCACTTCCCTCCCCGAGGAGATTTCAATACCGACTATTGGCTCGGTCTTCCTCAACCTCCGAATGGACTTCATCCTCTCTCCCTTTTTTCCCATCTTCCCTTCTGGATATTTGCCACGACCTTTTATCCTCTTTGTGCCGCTTTCTCGCTCTATTTCACTTTTCTTCTTTTTAAACAATGGGGATTTAACACTTACTCCTCTATTTTTGCGGGAGTCATTTTTGCCTGGCAGGGGAGCTTTCTAAGCAATCTCCTTCCCGCCCATTTTTCTCCTGCAGCACTCTTTGCATTATTTCCTCTCACGTTTTATGGGGCCGTGCGTGCTCAATCCGAGCGATCTCTCTTATTCTGGGCGTGGACGGGTGTCGGAAGCGGAATGATGATTCTCTTCCTTCCGGATCAAGGATTTTTAGCCAACCTCCTCATCGGCATTTATCTGTTATTTGCATTCGCGGTTCAGAAATCTAAAAAAACATCTCCCGCCTCAAATGGAATACGTGCGTTGCTATTCGGGATCGTCATATGGGGAGTCGTCACCTTTCTGATTTCACTCCCGGGCCTTGAAAGTGTCGTCCTTCAGAATATGAAAGGGATTCACCAAGGCACCGCCGAGTCCCCGGAGAAACAATATGATTGGGCGACCCAATGGAGCTTTACGCCTGAGGAAGTGATCCAGTACATCGTCCCTGGATTTTTAGGATGGCATAATCTTTCGCAAGAAGGTCCTTATTGGGGTCGAATCGGACAATCCTCCGACTGGAATGGCAAAGATCAAGGGATGCGAAACTACATGCTCGGGATTAATACCCTGGGGACCGTTTCTGCTTTATTAGCGGCGATTGGATTGGCCTCGTTTTTTAAGCCTTACCGGACTCTCTCCGAAAATCGCCCATTGTTTCTCTCTCAAAAAATTATTCCCTTCTTCTTCGGAGCCATGATTCTTTGTTGGCTTCTCGGATTAGGCAAATATACCCCGCTCTATCATCTCTTTTATTCCATTCCCGGAATGGAAACCTGGAGAAATCCTCTCAAGTTTATTCTCCTTCCCGGAAATTTTTCTCTTCTTGTTCTCAGTACCTTTGGAGCCACCCGATTGTTTGAATCTTTTCAACAAAAGGAAGTTGCTCCTGAATCATTGGCCCATTTTCGAAATCTCGCTTCCGCATTCGTCATTGCGCTTCTTTTTTTAATTCCGTTTTATTTGATCCTCACCGTTCTTCTTCCTGCGATTCTCCCCATTTTCCAATATTCCCCCGGGGAATCAGGCCATATTGTCGGAACGATTTTAGGATCGATCCTTGTGACCCTTGTCATTGCCGGTCTTTGGTTTGGACATTTTAATCTTTTAGAAAAAAGTTCCCGAGTCCGATATTATCCCCTTTTAAATCCGTGGATTGCCCGACTCCGAAATTATTTTTTCTTGGAGAAAAACCTCGAAACGACTTGGTATATGGGCCTTTCGTTGTTGGTCATGATCCAGATGATGTGGGTCCATCATCACTATTTTTTTCAACGTCCCCTTCCCACGGTCGAACAATCTTCTGAGTTTATTCAAACCCTGAAAAGCTCCTCTGAACCGGTCCGGGTCAAATTGATGTCACGGGATCCCATTTTGGATGAACATTTGAATATTCGCTTCCCCCTTCACCATATTTCATCCCTCGATATTCCAGCGGCCTCTCGTATTCCTCACGATTATCAGATTTTTTTCGAAAAAATGGGTCCACATGTTCTTCGGTTCTCCGAAATTTCCGCGGTTCAATACATGATCGGGAACACCTCCGATTGGGTTCAATATATGCAAGACCCCTCGGTCAAGGATGGACTTGGTAAAACCCTCTTTTTTGGCCCAGGAGATTCCGATGAAAATCCGATTAAACAAATGCCTGACCCCAACGGCTCTCTCTATGCCGTGACCACGCTTAAAAACTCCCTCCCTCGCCTCTCCCTCATTTTTCAAAGTGAAGCTCTTCCGATGGAAGCGGATCTCTTCCTTCGTCTTCAAGATCCTTTATGGCATCCCCGAGAATCGGTCCTTTTTCAGGATTCTACGGCTCCCTCCATTCATTCGAACCGCTCCACCCCTCACTCGCTCCAGATTGAGACCTATAACTCTCATATCATCAAAGTCGCAGCAGAAACAACGGAGAGCGCCTATCTTTTGATTGCTGATCGATTTGATCCCGATTGGAAAGTCGAGATTAACGGCAAAGCGGGGGAAATTTTCAGGGCCAACTATATCGAACGAGCGATCCTCATTCCTCCCGGAAAATCGACCGTCATTTTAACCTACTCTCCCTCGACGCTCCCCACTTATATTCAACTTTTTACACTCTTGAGCTTGACGCTTCTGAGCGTTCGAGTAATTCGATCCGCTCACCGATGCGTCTCAATACCTCACAACAAGCCGTAGCCCAGTCTCACGACCCCCGTATTCTCGTGCTCGCTGGAGCCGGAACAGGGAAAACGGCCACCAGTGTTCATTGGGTCTCCAATCTCATTCGCGGCGGAGCGAAACGATCTCAGTTTCTGATGATCACTTTTACCCGTAAAGCAGCGAGCGAAATGAGTAAGCGGATTGAGAAACTGATTCAGGATGTTCCCAAAGCATCTGCTCAAGACGCCATCACCATTGGAACATATCACGCGGTCTCCGGAATCCTCCTTCGAAAAGATGCCGTTGGATTTGGACTTCCCCATAAAACTTTTACGACGATTGATGAGTCCGAAGCGAATTCCATTTGGAAATCGGCATTAAAA
>JAZKBH010000180.1:0-3731 GCA_040388725.1 Verrucomicrobiota bacterium | reverse complement strand
TACTTTTTTAATTGAAGGAACAAAAGTTGACAATAAACTCGGCAAAAAAGTTATTATGGTCGTGGAGAAGTTGGAGGAACTTCGTCACGTCATTACCGTCTCCACACAAATTGGGGTCAAACCATTGATCGGAATCCGCGTCCGTCTCCATACGAAGAGTGCGGGAAAATGGGCTCTTTCAGGGGGTGAAGATGCCAAATTTGGATTGAATACGGCGGATATTCTCGAAGCCACCAAAATGCTTCAAGAAGCGGGACTTGAAGAAAGCTTTAAACTCCTCCATTTCCATATCGGCTCACAAGTTCCCGATATTCGTACCGTCAAAAAATCGGTCCGTGAAGCGGCTCGTTATTTCGCCAAAATTTATCAACACGGATTCAAACTCGAATATATCGATGTCGGCGGCGGTCTCGGCGTCGATTATGATGGATCGCGCACCAATTGCGAAAGCAGCATTAACTACACGCTTTCCGAATATGCGAGAGACATTGTCTACAACATTGCCGATGTCTTGAATGAAGAAAAAGTTCCTCATCCTCATATCGTCAGTGAGAGCGGTCGAGCCATTGTCGCCCATCACTCCGTGCTCATCGTCGATGTTTTCGGGATGATTGAAAAAACAAAGACGTCCTCAAACGTCACGTACGAAGCCCCGAATCACAAGCTCGTTCAAGATCTCCTCGATTTACGTCAGACGCTGAACAAAAAAAATCGTCTCGAACACTTCCACGACATGCAGCAGATCAAGGAAGATTCCGAAACGCGTTTTGAGCTCGGCCTTCTCGATCTAAAAACTCAGGCCCAAATCGAGACTCTCTATTGGGAACTCGCAGAGAGCCTCGTGGAACTTTATAATGGAACCAAATCAGTTCCTCAGGAAATTCAACAACTCAAAAACTCCCTCGGAGATCAGTACATTTGTAATTTCTCCGTTTTCCAATCGATGCTCGACCATTGGGCCCTCGGCCAACTATTCCCGATCATGCCGATTCACCGCCTGGAAGAACAACCTGATTACAATGGATTCCTCGTCGATATCACCTGTGATTCTGATGGAAAGATCAACAGCTTTATCACCGGAGAAAATAAGATTCAAAAAACGCTCCCACTTCACTCGTTGAATGGAAATCCTTATTGCCTCGGACTTTTCTTGATGGGGGCCTACCAAGATATTATGGGAGATCTTCACAACCTCTTCGGTCGTGTGAATGAAGCTCATATTTTCCTCGATCCCGATGAACCGAGTGGATTTTATATTGAAGAAACGATTCCTGGAACGACGATCGGAAGCGTCCTCGCCGATGTGCAGTACGATACGATCAGCCTCGCTCGAGAAATGAAACAACTCATCGATGCCGCGATCAAATCCGACGTCCTCAAACCGAGCGAAGGAATGCGTCTTCTGGAAAGCTACGAGAAGGGGCTCGATTCCTCCACTTATCTCCAGTTCGATTAGGGTACTTTCGTCAAAATTGTAGCGCAGAGATTGAAGGAACGAGAAAATAAAGAAACCGTGTGCATCGATATCAGGATGAAGAGGATAAAAATTCTTGGAAAATGATAGGAGTCCAATCGTTCTCTTTATTTAACCCAGATTCTGCATTTGAAATTTAAAAATGGAGCGCCGCTGGCTCAGCGGCATGGGCGAAGGGGGAACGTTTTTCTCTTTCCTTCCTCGTCCCTCAAATCCACCCCTGATCCATACCGCGGAGCCGGCGGCGCTCCATTTCTCTTTCACCATTCGAGTGACATGCTTTACAGATAAAATCGATTCCTACTGCAAGATCTGGGTTAAAATTTTCTTGATCCTCCCCATCCTGTTATCGATGCAAATATTGTATTTTCCCGCTTCAGTTGATGACGATGCGAAAAAGTCAGGACTGCTCCCCCTCCCTAAACTTTCAATTTCAAAAATGATCTCTTTTCCGAGAGATCCTCAGCCATAATCTCCCCCCTCTCTCGAGGGATATAATTTACATCTAAGCCAGGATATTTATTCCAGGTTGTCAAAATTTTGTTAAAATTTATTTATATTTTTGATGTAAGTCTTTGATAAAGAGCCGTTTTTAAGCCTAAAATTAAAATGGTATATTTTGTGCAGATATGACCGTGATTTCCCTTTTTTAAGGATGAGTTCTGCCCTCAAAGCGAATGCATACGAATAAAAAGGGAGATCGCAACCTACACAAAGGAAATAACCGATGAGTACTATAAACTCAGTATCGTCTTCGGGGGTGTACGCAAACCCACCTCAAGATAGCCGATTCAGCCAACGGAAACAGGCCTTTGATTCGCTTACGCAAGCGATCAATTCAGGCGACATTTCTGCAGCACAAACCGCTTATGCGCAGTTACAAAAACTGCAAAACGGCGGCAGTAGTAGTCAGGATAGTCATTCAAATGACTCCTCAAAAAATCCAGGAGCTCAGGACTTTGAAGCCCTGGGAACTGCGTTGAAGTCAGGAGATTTGAATGCAGCCAAGGAAGCTCTCACCAAGCTTCAACAAGATATAAAAACAAAAGGGCCCCATCGAGGCCACCATCACAAACCTCCTGCGAATGGAGATCAAGAGGACGGAGCTTCTCCGTCATCCACCTCCTCCAGTAGCTCAACCGAATCGGATCTGAGTACGTATCTCACCTACTCATCCTCCGGAGAGATCAGCAGCAGTGGAAGTGCAGGAAGCAGTTTTAATTTGAGCGCTTAACCGAGCATTCAAACGAACTCTCCCCTCTGGCGGAACTTGCTGACGAGCAGGTTCCGCTTTTTTATTTTACTTCTCCCATTCAAGAAACATTCCACGACGCACTCCCTTATTAAAGACAAAACATTTTATTCACATGGCGCCAAATCCGTTGGGAACGGATGAGACGACCCTGCGAACGCGGGAGGCTGCAGGATGCAATCTGAGTGAGTCGGGAGACGAACGAATCATCATGGAGTTAGAGAATCACTAGTGACACTTCGTGCAATGAAAAATAGAGCAAATGCAGAAATAAATATGGATCAAAAATGCCAATACAAGGGATGGGATTATTCTTTTGGAGCGTTTTTTTTAGAAGATATTTGGTATTGGGAGAAACCAATGTGACCGAAGAGAACTCCATTTATGAGAAGAGATTGAATGGATGAGACAAGTGTTTCACTCGATATAAAAGTTTATTTATGAGCGGTATCGGTAAAGATTTCTTTTTTAGCTTGATCCCAAGGAATGCCTGGTTTTCCCGCATTTCGTTCGACTGATTCACGGAGATCCATCAAGTCTTCCATATCTCGTGATGCTTCTGACATCAAGTCTGCGTTGCCCCATGCTTCTACGTCTAACATTTCTTTAATTTCATCAATGCTGAAACCTGCAATAGTTGCACCGATTTCAAACATCTTCTTAGGATTAAGTATCTGTGCGTATTGTCCTGATGAGTTAGTGAGATACGTGAGCTTGTTTCTCTTATCAATAGCATCTGCGTTCGTTTCTGCATCTGATGACTTGATAACGTAGGTATATCCGTAACGTGACTTTACGTCTTTACGTGTAATTTCTTCTACTTCTACACCATCTGGTCCGATCATTTCAACTGCCATTTTCTTCAATAGGTGTTCACATACACCCTTTTCATAGAGTAGTGCAAAACGTTTATATCCGAATGAGTATGATTTGTTTAGGAATCCGAAACGATCACCTGTAGCTTGTTGATTACCTTCATAGATACCTACTTTGTCTTCGTTTGCT
>JAZKBH010000179.1:2356-7509 GCA_040388725.1 Verrucomicrobiota bacterium | reverse complement strand
TCGACAAGTGGCGACGAATACGAAGCATACGCACGCTTAGAACGTGCGTTGTATTTTATTTTGGTTTGAATTGGAGTGGCACAGGCCCTGTGCCTCCGGGGATCGGATGGCAGACGGCGTCTGCCCCTCCAATGAATGAAATCTCTCCTGTATTACTTCAAATACGAATAAAAAAGACGGAGACCTTCTAAGGTCAAAAGAGGGTTTACTTTTTTAATTTCTGACAAACCTTGAGTGACGACAAGGGCTTGGCCTCCCGTCGCAATCACGCGAGGAGTTCCTTTGAGTTCTTTTTTCAAATGAAGAAGGATCTCTTTTACGAGACCGCGATACCCAAAAACGGTGCCTGAAAGCATTGCTTCTTTCGTGCTTTTTCCGATTGCTCTTTTCGGTTTTTGAATTTGGATCGCGGGAAGAAGGGCTGTTTTTTCGTGAAGGTATTGAGTCATGGCATTCAGCCCCGGCGCAATGACGCCTCCCGCATAGGCTCCCTCAGCGGTAACGACGTCAAAAGTCACGGCAGTCCCGAAATCGATCACGATGGCAGGAGTCCCATAAAGATGTTGAGCCGCAATGGCATTGGCGATGCGATCGGCTCCAATTTGAGCGGGCTTCGGATAGTCGATGGTAATCCCTTTTGCGGTTTTCCCGTTTAAAAGAAAAAGATGAGGGGATGCGATTTTTTGAAAGAGCGCTGTTTTTTGAGGGACGACAGATCCCAAAACGATCGGAATTTTTTTGGAGAGAAATGTTTTTTGGATCCACGCCTTCGAGATTTTCGGCGTCGGATAGCGATAGACTTTTAAGAGTTTTTTGGGATTCGAGAGTGCAAACTTGGTGAAAGAGTTACTGATATCGATGACCCAAAAATCGGAAGAGCGATCTACTTTTTTTTGCATGTTGTCCAAAAGTGAATTATTCTACCGTCGGCTGGTCTTGATATCCTCGGAGATTGATGAGGCTTTGCGCTATTTTATCGAAACGTTTTTGTTTCTCGAGAACAGAAGGAAGCGAGGTGTTTTTTCCTTCAATGGCTTTGCCCCATCCAAATTTAATATAGGGAAATACCAGGAGCCGGTAATTCGGAATGAGCTGTTCATAAGCTTCTTCAAAAGCAGGAGTTTGATTGAAGAAGATTTCTCCCAAGGCGCGAGCGATATGGTCATTTTCGGGGTTGGGATAAGCGACTTGATATTGCAGGAGAAGCTTAATTAATTCGATATCTCCCGTTTTAAGGATGTAATTCTTAATCGAAAGCAGAATAGGATCATTCTCCGGCGGAGATAATGGAAGGACGGTTTTATCTTTTGCGAGAGCCGCTGCACCGACGGGGATCTTTTCATTGAAGAAGGCGAGATATCCATTCCGATCGACGGGAGTTTGTGCCGATGACACGTGAAGGAAGAGAAAAGTCAGCACGAGGGAAGAGATGATGTTTTTAGTTTTCATGATAGAGAGATTGGTAGAGGGTCGGGATTGAGGTTTTTGGTTAACAGGAGTTCAGTCCCGGGATTTTGGGGAAGATGGGTGACTTCTTGAAAGGTGAGATGGAGAATATGCATTCCGAGTCCACCGGGTTTGATCATCTCAAGAGGGCGATTGGGTATTTTGTCAGGATCAAATGTTTTTCCGTAGTCTCGCATTTTGAATTGTAAGTGGGTTTCGGTGAGAGTCGCGGAGATATCGATGGGATTTCCAATTTCTCCAATGTAGGCGTGACGGAGGACATTGGTAAAAGCTTCATCGAACGCGAGGACGACTTGTCCACGCTCAATCTCATTGAGTCCTGCATACATACACCATCCTTCAATGAAATTTCTGACTTTCTTACATTGTTTGGTATCGGACATGACGCGAAGAAAAGGGGAAGGGGCGCAGGAGAGGATTCCGAGGCAGGCATCATCATGGAGTTTTTCGATGCGAACAAAGTTTTTCCAGTCTAGCCACGCCTTTTCAAGGACATACGCAGGAGTGCCAACGGCGAGTGACCCTTTAAGGCGTTCCATGCCATATTCATCTCCGGTATCGTTTCGTCCTTCGTTGATTCCATCGCTAAACAGCATCCAACGCTCTCCCGACTGGCAGGGGAGAGTGGTGGCCTTGTATTCGTACTGAGGGAAAATTCCAAGAGGGGGAGCGGAGGAGACTACACAAGATTCCCACGTCGACCCATCCCAACGCCAAGGTTGGAATTGTCCTGCACAAATCACTTCAATTTCATTTCGATCGGGGTGATAAAGGATAAATGAAGTTGCGACGAATCGACCTGCACTGAGGCGAAGGGTGAGGTTTTGATTTAATGTTTTAACGAAGTCTTGAAGATTATCGGTGCTAAGCGAGGTGAGGGCGCTAATTTCTCCCACGACTTGGGCGCTAATTAAAGCCGCTGCGATTCCTTTACCGGAAACGTCTCCCACGGCAAAAAGAACGGCATCGTTGTGAAGAGGAGCGACGACATAAAAGTCACCGCTTAAGGTAAAAGCAGGTTGATAACGGACGTGTACTTCGGCACGAGGAAATTGTGAAAATTCAGGAGGGAGAAATGATTTTTGAATTTCATTCGCGAGATTTAGGTCTCGACGAAGTTTCTCCGCATTTTTTTGAAGTTCTTCTTTTCGTAAACGAACGAGGGCACTTGTGACCATACCTCCGAGTCCTTCCATGATTTCCTGATCGAGGATGGAGAAAGAGTCGGTATGCAAGGAGTTGATGGCCTGGAGAACTCCGAGGCAGGTTTCGTTATCCAAGAGAGGAATACAGATCATCGAGCGAGTGATATTTCCCGTCTTTTGATCCATTGTTTTCATGAAACGAGGATCTTTTTGGGCATCCTCAATAATGCATGCTTTTTTGGTGTGAAAGACATCCCCGGCGACTCCTTTATTCCACGGAATGCGAACGGTGTGGACATTCGAGTCTTGGGATCCGCGTGCAGAATAGATAATCAACTCATGCGTTTTGGAATCCGGAAGATAAAGGGAGCAGTTTTGGGACTGAAGCATTTCCAACGAATGCCGAAGAATATTTCCAACGATCGATTCGATCGTGGTGCAGGAGATCAATCCTTTGGCTGCCTCCATCAATGCATGATTACGGGCGATGAGGGGGTCTTTTTCGTTCAAAGATTCACTCATGGATAGCTCCCGATTAATCTTTGGTATTCATGGGGCGAACAGGAAGGGCTTTATTGGATTTGAGAATTTCTTCTTCTGAAGGAAGTTTGTTCGGAGTTCCTCCCCAGACGACTCTCCACGGTTTTTCACCGACCATTTGGGTGAAACCTTTTGTGTAGGTCGAAACGACTTTGAGATTATCCGAGACCACTTTCATATTGCTGAGCATTTTTTGAAGATCTTGTCTCCCTTCTGGAGTATTGACGACACTCATCATTTGATTGCCATTTTCGACCAAAGTATCCATTTGCTGTAAGAGACCGGGGAGTGAGCTTTCCAGTGCCGCTGAGATCGTATCCAGTCGTTGAAGGGTTGGTTGAATTTCAGCGATCATCGTGCGCAAGTCAGGACCTAAATCCGTGAGTTCAATAATATCTTGGCCTTCGAGGATCGTTCCTTTGACGAGCGGAGCAGCATCGGATCGTCCAGGAAGAATGTTGATGTACTTGGATCCCATGAATCCATCTTGTTTTACGCCGACAAGGATATCTTGAGTCAATTCGAGAGGTTGATTGAGATCGAGCTCCACTTGAATAACAGAAGATCCGTTGGCTCGGGGGGTTTGTTCACTACGAGGGAGAACTCGAATATTGCGAACGCGTCCGACTGAGGCCCCCGCATATTTCACCGGAGAATTCACCGCGATACCGGTGACCGTTGGAAAATTAACAATCACTTTTCCTGATCCGGAAGAGACAGTAAACTTTCCCATCACAAGGCCCAAGGCCATAATAATAAAAATCGATCCGATAATGACACTGCTTGCGACCCAACGTTCAGTTTGAGGTTTCATGAAGGCTCCTTTTTAAGATTCCAAAAGTCGTTTGAGGTAATCGTCTTTCGAGAGACGTAGAGGGATTGGGCCATCGGCCTCGCCATTGATAAATTGTTTTAAAATAGGATCCGGATTATTTCGAATTTCGTCCGGGGTCCCCTGAGCAATAATCCGACCTTGATAAAGCATGATCATGCGGGTTGCGATTCGAAACGCACTCGTCATATCGTGGGTCACAACGACGGCCGTGATCCCCAATTTTTGAGTGAGATCCGAAACCAAAGTATCGATGACAGCGGTCATGACGGGATCGAGTCCTGCGGTCGGTTCATCACAGAAAAGGAGTTGGGGATCGGTGGAAAGGGCACGAGCGAGGCCGACCCGTTTTTTCATCCCTCCCGAGAGCTGAGCGGGTTTCATGTTTTCAAATCCAGTCAGCCCAACCAATTCGAGTTTCATTTTAACGACGAGATCGGCGATGCTCGGATTGACGTAGCTCGATTCTAAAATCGGCATGGCGATATTTTCGCCAACGGTGAGTGAGTTAAAAAGCGCGCCGCTTTGGAAGAGAAGCCCCATCTTGGTTCGGACCAAGTTGAGTTGATCATCGTTCATTTCGGAAATCTCTTGGCCTAAAATGAAAATTTCACCTTCGTCGGGCTTCATCAGTCCGACCAAATGGCGAAGAAGCGTACTCTTTCCACAACCACTTCCTCCCATGATGACAAGGGTCTCTCCTCGCATGACTTGGAAGGAGACATGATCCAAAATTGTTCGATTTCCGAAACGACGAGTCAGATTTCGAACCTCGAGGGCGGGAGTGGAGGAGGAGGTGCTCATGGTTAAAAGAAATAAAAGATGGCGGTCAAAAGACAGTTACAAGCGAGCATCGCTTTAAGACAAAGCACCACCGAATTGGTCGTTTCCCGTCCGACGCCTTCTGCTCCTCCATCGACGTTTAATCCTCGATAACAGGCGAGGATACCGACAATAAATCCAAAGATGAGACTTTTCAGCAGGCCGCTGTAAAGATCCCGAAGAATGACGGCTTGAAGTAAGCGACTTCCAAAGTAGTAAGGATCCATTCCCAAGCTAAAAGTGGAGATTGCCGCTCCACCGACGAGTCCGAGACATTCCCCGATGACGGTGAGACAAGGCAGCATGATGGTCATGGCTGCGACGCGAGGCATGACTAAATAACGAAC
>JAZKBH010000179.1:0-2346 GCA_040388725.1 Verrucomicrobiota bacterium | reverse complement strand
ACCGGATCGACTCCCATGACATGGAGAGCATCAATTTCCTCGGAGACCTTCATGGTACCGAGTTCGGCGGTGACCGAAGAGGCCGATCGTCCAATGACAATGACGGCGGTAATGAGTGGACCAATTTCACGGAACATCGAGACGCCGACGAGATCGGCGACGTAATCAACCGCACCAACTTGTTTGAGTTGGTAAGCCCCCTGCATAACAAGGACGATCCCCATAAACATACAGGCCATCGAGACCGAAGGGAGTGCGAGGACTCCGATATTGGTCATTTGATCGAAAAGGGCGTGAGGACGAATATAACGCGGCTTCCAAAACCCTCGAAAGAGCCAATATCCATAGCGTCGAAGGAGGGTGGAGAAATCCATGCGAGTTTACGCTTTGAGGGCTGAGATTCCTGTCGTGAGATCGTTATAAAAGCTAAAAACCTCATCTAAACGAACAATGGTAAATGAATTTTTCACCCGGGGAGTAAGTCCGCAGAGCCCTAGCTTTCCTTGATATGCTCCTGCCGCTTGAAAGTATTCGATCAACGTGGCAAGCCCTGAGGAGTCGATATAAGTGGTTTTTGAAAAATCGAGGAGCAGCTTGGGGGTCTTGGCTCCAGAAATCTTTTTAAGCTCCGTACGAAGCTGGGGAGAGCTCTCGAGATCAATATCTCCGTCGATCGAAAGGATCGTGATGGACTCTTCAGTGCGGGTAGAGGTCGTCATGGCAAGAGAGATAGCGAAAATCCAAGGAGCGGAAAGAACGAATTTTGGTCGTTGACGGGATGAACAAATTTATTACTTTTTAAGGTATGAGCGATACGAGTTGTGCAAAATGTGGTGATACTAAAGGATCCTGTTCAACGACAACAGCTGTTCAGAACGGAAAAGGGGACGCGCCCCGAAATATGAGTCGCCGTTTCCGAAGCAACTACGATGGCATTAATTGGGGTTCCTCCTCGAAAAAATCGACTTCCAAAGCCGCATCCAAAACAACACCTAAAAAAGCATCTCGTCGTTGATTTCGTTTTTTGTTGGATGAACCCGAGAGTCCATTGAAGTCCATTGTACTCTATGGTCCCTCGGATTGGTCTCGGTCCGATCTTCAGCTTCCTTCGCAAACTTTAGCCGTTGTGATCGATGTGCTTCGTGCCACGTCGACCTTGGTGACGGCTCTGGCTGGAGGTGTTCGTGAAATTTATCCCCTTCAAGCGCTTTCTGCGGCTTTATCCCATCAGCAAACCTCTCCACGTGTGAAGCTAGCGGGAGAACAGGGAGGAAGAAAGATTGAGGGATTTGATTTTGGAAACTCTCCTCTAGAGTTTATTTCTACGGATCGATTGGATTTTGACCTGGCGATGTTGACCACCAATGGAACTCGCGCTTTTGCCGCCACTCACAGCGCAGAACAGGTGATTGCGGCTTCTTTTTTAAATCACGATACAGTTGTCGAAAAAGTTCTGCATTGGCCGGGAAGCGTGGTTTATTTCTGTGCAGGGACAGGCGATGATTTCTCACTCGAAGATGCGATCGTGGCAGGATCATTTCTTGAAAAAACGGAGCCCAATCATCCTCTCGCTGCGCTTTATCGTTTTACACGGAGAGATCTTACACACGTTTTTCAGCAGACGAAGAACGGAGCGAATCTCGTTAAAATCGGAATGGCGAGCGATATCGATTTTTGCCTTCAATTGAATCGTTATCCGATTCTTCCGATGTATGATCCTCAGACGGGAATCGTTCGGCTTCATTGCTAGAAAAAATAATTTTTAAAAATAAACGCAACTTCAGTTTTTTCGTGGTGTTGAATCTTTTGAATGAAAAAAACATTATTCACACTATTGGCACTGGTGACGTCGTTCGCCGTGGTACACGCAAAAGAGACTCAACCGAAACATGAAGATTCGATTGCGGATAAACGAAACAAAATCCTCCAGGAGAATGACCTAAATAAAGATGGGAAGTTGGATTCCTCGGAGATTGATACCATGCTCCAAAAGAAAAAAGAGAAGCATGAGGCGCATCATCAAGAGATGTTGACGAAATATGATGCCAATAAAAATGGAAAATTGGATTTCGATGAGAGAGCAAAAATGAAGTCCGATCAGATTCAAAGTAGAAATTCATCCGAGAACAAAACGAACAAATAAAATTGAAATCATGGAATACGTAGAAACGAAAAAACTACGTATTCCGTGTGGAAAGATTAAAATGCGATTATTACCACAGAGAAATACCGAGACACAGAGTATAAGAGAACTTTGAATAAACCCATTTATAGCATTAGGAATTGGAGGGGCAGTGGCCTACTGCCTTCCCCGTCCTCTGAGGCACAGAGCCTGTGCCCCTCCAG